>JACQZT010000113.1 GCA_016213755.1 Acidobacteriota bacterium
AGGCCGAACAGGGCCAGCAGGAAGTAGCCGAAGCACTGCGCGCCGTAGACCAGGCGTTCGCGGTCGCTCTTCTTGGTGCAGATGCCCAGCACGATGGAGGTGAACAGCGCGAACAGGAACGACGCCTCGAAGTGAGAGAGGTTCATTTTGGGCATCAGTCTTTTCTCCCCGCCGCGATTTCGAAAGCGTCCACCATGGCCAGCACGTTGAGCAGTCCCGCGGCCACCAGAAACTTGGTGCCGTAGTCGTGCACGTGGCCGGCCACGTCCGGTTGCGCGTATCCCAGCCAGACGCTGAGCAGATAGAGGATTCCGGATGCCAGGTTGCCCAGGAACCCGCCGCAGTAAATGATGGTGGTCAGCAGGTCGCCGGTCTGCGGCTCGAACATCGCGCCGCGCATCATGAGGCCGAATACGAACATCGCCACCACCGACAGCGCCAGCAGCGCCCCGCGGCCCCGGCGGTGGAGCAACATGTGGCCGCCGCCGGGAATGAGCCAGCCGAGGGCTACGGGCGGAAGCCATTTGCCGATCGGCGGCAGCGGCGCTTTCGGCTCTTTCGGCTTTTTTTCCTTGAACATAGAGGGTTTCCTTCAGTTTAACACGGGCTGGCTGGCGAGGATCGTCATGGCCTCCAGCGTGCGCGCGCGCTGCGCGCCGTCCACAATCAGATAGCGATGCCGCCCGTCCGCGGCCGGTTCGTGCCGCGTGCGGCCCGCCTCGTCCACGCGCACCCAGCCGGGCGCCGAAAGCGAGAAGTAGCCGTGCTCGGGCCGCACGGCGTACAGCGCCGCGGTCGGGTCCCAGGTGGGGCTGTCGTAGGGCGGTTTCTTGTAAGCGCGATAGCCGTCGACCACCGGGTGATGGGCCGTCCATCCGTAGTCCGTCTCGATGCTGCGCGCCGGAACGCGCATCGACTGGCCCACCTCGAAACCCGAAAACACCACCGCGCCGGGCCACTCCGAGAAGACTTTGCGGGCGGACGGAACGTCGGTCTCGACATTGTATTCGGCGAACTTGGGGTCGCGGAAATTTCCCGCCATCACGGATAGAAGACGAACCTTGCGCCGAACAAGTTCCGGCTCGGAGGCGAGCAAGCGCGCCAGGTTGGTACTGAAACCCACCTGCACGACGGCCACCGAGGCGTCCTTTTCCGCGGCCAAAGCGCGGCGCAGAACCGCGGTCGCTTCGGGCGCCTGGCGGCCGTCCTCGATGCGGCGCGGGTAAAGCTTGCGCTCACAGACCGCGCGCAGGTAAGCGGAATCCTCCGGCGTCTTGCCGTTCTTCACGACCCCGATGGGAATGCCCGGCCGCCTGTAAAAATGGTTTACCAGATCGCAGAAAGGCGCCGCCAGGGGGTGCTCCTTGGTCAGGGTGACAGCGACGATCCGGCACTCGCCCCGGCTCTCCAGAGCGTGCAGGATGGCCAGCGCCAGGGCATCGTCGATATCGTTGCCCATGTCGGTGTCGAAAATCACCGGGACAGGCCCGGCGGCGGCCGCCAGCGCCGCGAAAACCGCGACCAGCGCAAGAACTCGCATTGGAAGTCTCACTCCTCGAATGGAAACAAGGTCCCCCGGCCCAGCAGCCACTGGGGATCCAGCCGCCGCTTGACCCGCTTCATGGCTTCGATCTCCCCGGGCCGGTATTGCAGCGCGAGCAGGGCGGCCTTGCGCTTCCCGAGCCCGTGCTCGGCGCCGACCGTGCCGCCCAGCGCCACCGCCTGGCGCGCGAATTCGAGCATCAGTTCGCGCCCGCGCTCGAACTCCCCGTCCGAGGCGGGCAGGATGTTCACGTGCACGTGCGCGTCGCCGATGTGGCCGAAGATCACATAGCGGCCGGCGAACTCCGCTTCCAGAAGCCGGCGATAAAAGGTCAGCATCTCGCGGTTCCGCTCCGGCGGGACGGCGTAATCGGAGCCCAGCTTGAGGAAGCCGTTGCGCCGCACCAGGTCGTTGACGGTTTCCGGCAGCGCGTGGCGGAAGCGCCGGAAGCGCTCGCGGTCCTGCGCCGAAGCGGCGAACCAACTGCCTTCCACCAGCGCCCCGGCGCTCTCCAGGCGCTGGTCCCAGCGCTCCATCTCTTCCTCGCCCGCGTCGTCCAAGTCCTGCTCGAACAGGAGCGCGCCGCCGGCCCCGCGCGGAATCTCGGCGTACTTGGGGCGCAACAGATCGAGCGACGCGCGATCCAGGTACTCGATCATGCGCAGGCCCGCCACGCCGCGCCAGGCGTCCACGGCGTCCAGCACGCCCTCGCCGGAGGGGAAGAACACCACGCCCGTGAACAGCCCGGCCGGCTGAGGCAGCAACCGCAGTTCGGCCTCCAGAATCACGCCCAGCGTGCCCTCGCTGCCCGCGAACAGGTCCACCCAGTCCATGCCGGGCGCCAGGCGAAAGCCGGCCGAGTGCTTGGTGGAGCCGGGCACGGGCAGCGCGGGCAGGTCGAAATCCACCGCCTCGCCGCGCCGGACGGCGAGCACGCTCCCGTCCATGAGCGCCACACGCAAGGCCAGCACATGGCGCCGCGTGTCGCCGTAGAGGAAGCTGCGCGAGCCGCTGGCATTGGCGGCGATGGTTCCGCCCAGCGAGGCGGTGTCTTCGGTGGGATCGGGCGCGTAGAGCTGCCCGGTGCGCGCCGCGGCGGCCTGCAAGTCTTTCAGGATCGCGCCCGCCCCGGCCAGCGCCGAACCCGGGCGGATCTCGATGCGGCTGAGCTTTTCGAGCGACAGAACCCAGCCGCCCTGCGGCACGCGCCCGCCGGCCAGGCCCGTGCCCGCGCCGGAAACGGTGACCGGGACCGCTTGCCGGGAGGCTTCGCGCAGCACCGCCAGAACTTCGTCTTCGCCGGCGGGCGCGCACAGCCGTTCGGCGTGGCCGCGAAAACCGGAGGCGTCTTCCAGGTACTCGGGACGAACGCTCACCGGGCTACACCTCGAGAATCACGGGCATGATCAGGGGACGGCGCTGGGTCTCCTTGGCCAGGAAGCGCTTCAGGTCGGCGCGGATCTTTTCCTGCATCACGCCCCAGTCGGTGCGCTCCTCGGCGGTGGACTGCTCGAGCGTGCGCGCCACCACCTGCTTGGCAGATTGCAGCAGGTCCGCCCCGTCGTCGGACGAGATGAAGCCGCGGCTGACGATTTCCGGCAGCCCTTCGCAGCGCCCGGTGTGCTTGTTGATGGCGATGATGGGCAGCACGAAACCGTCTTCGGACAGGTGCCGGCGGTCGCGGATCACCATGTCTTCGACCACCTCGTCGATGGTGCCCGAGTCGATGCACACGCGCCCCACCGTGACCCGCCCGCCCTTGTGCGCGCCCTTGGCATCCAGCACCAGCGTCTCGCCGGTTTCCAAAATAAAGGTGTCTTCCAGACCCTGGAAGCGCAGGTGCTGCGCCAGCGCGGCGTGTTTGGCCAGTTGCCGGTACTCGCCGTGAATCGGCGCGAAGAAGCGCGGCCGCACCAGGTTGAGCATCAGTTTGAGCTCTTCGGCCGAACCGTGTCCGGAGACGTGCACGGGCGGGTTCATCGAGCCGTAGACGACGTCGGCGCCGCGCCGCGCCAGGTGATTCACCATCCGGAAAATAGGCTTCTCGTTGCCCGGAATGATGCGCGAGCTGAGCACCACCGTGTCGCCGGCCTGGATGGAAAAGTTCTTGTGGTTATCCACAGCCACGCGCGAGAGCGCCGACATGGGCTCGCCCTGCGTGCCCGAGATGAGCACCGTTACCTTGTTCGCCAGCGTGGGCATGATGTCCTGCGGGCGCAGCAGAATGCCGTCGGGAATGTGCAGCAAGCCCAGCGAGTGCGCGATCTCGGTGACGTTCATCATGCTGCGGCCGAGCAGCGCCACCTTGCGGCCGTGCTGGGCCGAAAGCTCGATGATCTGTTGCAGGCGGTGCACCGACGAGCTGAAGCAGGCGATCACCAGGCGCCGGCCGGCGCGGGTGAAGATCTCCTCCAGGCGCGGGCGCACGGCGCGCTCGCTCTGGGTATAGCCCGGGCGGTCGACGTTGGTCGAGTCCGACAGCAGCAGCAGCACGCCGCGCTTGCCGTAGGCCGCCAGCGTGTGCAGGTCGAACAGCTCGTTGTCGGTGGGCGTCGGATCGATCTTGAAATCGCCGGTATGGATGATCACGCCCAAAGGAGTCGTAACCGCCAGCGCGACGGCGCTCACAATGGAGTGCGTGACGTGGATGAATTCGATCTGGAACGGCCCGATCTCGATCCGCTCGCCCGGCTTCACCGTGTTGAGCCTCGTCTGCGAGAGCATTTCGTGCTCTTCCAGACGCCGCTCGACCAGCGCCCGCGTGAAGGCCGTGGCGTAAACCGGCAGGTTCAACTGCGCCAGCAGAAAAGGCGTGGCCCCGACGTGGTCTTCGTGCCCGTGGGTGAGGATCAGCGCACGAACGTGCTCGCGATTCTCCTCCAGGTAGGTGAAGTCCGGAATCACAATATCGACGCCCAGCAATTCGGCGTCGGGAAACATCATCCCGGCGTCGATGACGATAATGTCGTCACCGTAGCGCAGGGCGGTCGAGTTCATCCCGAATTCGCCCAGCCCCCCCAGAGGAATCACTTGCAGCTTGCGCTCAGACATAGAAACCCCAATTTACCATACAGTTAACCCAGCCACTGGCAGGAATCGCCGGGGCCCGCTCCCTGAGGGGACCTTGAAACGGAAACGCCCACCGCGGTGGGCGTTCCATCCGACCTTGGTTTCCCAAGGCGATGTTGTAAGGGAGAATCAGATCCGACGGCATCGCAACCGCCAAAACCTGTTCGTGATTGGATCTTATGGCCTCGGGAGGTCGAAGTCAAGAAAAAAAGCTGGGAATTCGAATCCGGCCCTAAGCTGTAGAAAACTAGGCCGGTTTCGGGATTACGGCGAGAATCGGTCCATAGCTCCATTGCGCCTCAGGGGCTTCCGCGGGGCTGTGGATTTCAGTCTAAGGCGGTAATCCAGAACGTTTTATCTGTCCCGCAGGTGCAGTACGACCATCGGCTCTCCAGCATTTCCAGTGCCAGAACGGCGGCCAACCAGCCGGCGCATTCCCCAAACCGCCGCGCCGCCCGCCATGGAAAGTGCCAGAAGAAGCCCTATAAACATGAAAACATTGAGGATAAACTCCCCAAATCTCTGCAACTCGGTTTTTTCCGTGACACTCTCGTTCCAAGTGATGCTGGCTTGGTAGCGAACGTTGGCCAGCAGCTTCTCGGCCGCGTTGGCATCGGAGGGAGAGAGAATCAGGGCGATCAGCGGGCCGGCGCGCTTCACCAGGGCGCCAGGCAGCTTTTGAAACTCCGCCAGACGCTCGCGCGCCATTTGGGGGGTCGGGTAGTTGAAAACCACCATCGCCAGATCATGGCCGTCGATGTTGTGACGGGCCAACTGGCCTTCCGCGCCCAGATGGAACGCGGCCACCGAAGGAGGGATGCGCGGCTCGAACTTCTCCAGGGACGCCGGGCCCAGCAGGTAGCGCTCGGAATAGGCCAGCCGGCCGCGCGCCGGGATAAACTCGATGAACGGAGGCCGGGGCGACTGTTCCAGGCGGGGCAAGCGCTCGAAAACGAAGCGCAGTTCGGGTTCGGTGGGCATGCGCCCGTCCCAGCGCAGAACATAGTTGCCGTAGGTCATCAGCAGGCCGTCTTTGATCCCTACGCCCAGACTGACGATCTCGGCCGAAGTGGCATCGGCGGGCCGCATCCACTGGTAGGCGGCCAGCGAGCCGGTGGCGTCGCGAAAGCGCCAGGCGGTGGTGGTGTAGCGCTGGCCGGCGGCTTCGTACACGGCGCCTTCCGCCTCTTCAAACCCGTACTCCTCCCACACGGCGGCGTCGCCCGCCAGCGCCGGCCGGCTGACGGACTGGCGGAAAAACGGAGGGATCTGGTCCGGCCAGACCGCCGCCAGGGCGGGCGCCAGCGCCAGCGCGAAGCATCCGAAAGCGCGAATGGGCAGTTTCATCTCAGGCTCCGCAGCACTTCTTGTATTTCTTCCCGCTGTTGCAGGGGCAGGGGTCGTTGCGGCCGACCTTTTGGCCCTTGATCACCGGCTGTTGGGAGGTGGAACCGTCCCCGCCGCCGAGCTGCATGGCGGCCAGTTCCTTTTCCTTCTTGCGCTCGATGCTGCGGGTAAGCCCCTCGATGGAGGCCTGGACGGAGCGCCGCTGATCGGCGGTAACGGCTGCCAGCGCCTCGGCGGCTTCCTCTTCGGATTCCTCTTCCTCCTCGTCTTCCTCCGGGAAAGGCAGCATGGGCCGCGAACTCGAGTCGTCGCTCACCTGGAGAAAGTAGATGTAGCGGATGGTCTCGTCCTCGATGCGGTCCATCATCTCCTGGAACATCTGGAAGGACTCTTTCTTGTATTCGACCAGCGGGTCCTTCTGCCCGTAGCCGCGCAACCCGATGCCCTCTTTGAGATGGTCCATCGACAGCAGGTTGTCCTTCCACTGGCTGTCGATGACGTTCAGCATGATAATGCACTCGGTTTCGCGCAGCACTTCGGCGCCGACCAGGGCCTCTTTTTCCTCGTACCGCTTTCGGAGCTTCTCGCGCAGGCTCTCCTCGATTTCGGCGCGGTTCATGGAGGCCATCTCCCGCGGGTCGATCCGCACGCCGAACTGGGTGAGCACGTCGCTTTGCAGCGCCGTCAGCTCCCACGAGTCGGGGTGCGCCCTCTCCGGGCAGCGCGTATCCACATAGGAGCCGATGATGCCGTCCACCATCTCCAGGATCCGCTCGCGCTGCTCCACGCGCGCCAGCAGCTTGTTGCGCATGCCATAGACCGCCTGCCGCTGCTTGTTCATCACGTCGTCGTATTCGAGCAGGTGTTTGCGGGCGGCGAAGTTCTGGGCCTCGACGGCCTTCTGCGCCGCGGCGATGCGTTTGGTGATGAGCTTGGACTCGATGGGCACGTCCTCTTCCATGCCCAGCCGCAGCATCAGGTTCTGGATGCGCTCGCCGCCGAAGATGCGCAGCAGGTCGTCCTGGAGCGAAAGAAAGAAACGCGAGCTGCCGGGATCGCCCTGGCGGCCGGCGCGGCCGCGCAACTGGTTGTCGATGCGGCGGGACTCGTGCCGCTCGGTGCCCACGATGTGCAGCCCGCCCAGCACGGCGACCTCGTCGTGCTCCCGGTCGGTCTGCGCTTTGAAGCGGTTGTAAAGTTCGTTCCACTTGTCGCGCGGCGCGCGGTAGAAGGCGCCCGAATGCTGGAAGTAGTAGAAGTGCTCGTCGGCGATATAGATTTCCTGCCCCGGAGGCAGGGTCTCGGCCAGGCGGTCCTTGAGGCAGGCGTCCTTGGCCATGAACTCCGGGTTGCCGCCCCGCAGACTGTCGGTGCCGCGGCCGGCCATGTTGGTGGAGACGGTGATGGCGCCCTTGCGGCCGGCCTGCGCGACGATGTTGGCCTCGCGCTCGTGGTTCTTGGCGTTCAGCACTTCGTGCCGGACGCCCATGCGTTTCAGGATGCCGGAGAGCTTCTCGGATTTCTCCACCGAGATGGTGCCCACCAGCACCGGCTGCCCCTTCTCGAAGCGTTCCTTGATCTCCCGGGCCGCGTTGCGGAACTTCTCTTCCTCGGTGCGGTAGACCACGTCCTGGTTTTCGGCCCGGATTAGCGGCCGGTTGGTGGGAATCTCCAGGACGTCGAGCTTGTAGGTCTTGCCGAACTCGGCCGCCTCGGTCATCGCCGTGCCCGTCATGCCGGCCAGCTTCTTGAACATGCGGAAGTAGTTCTGGAACGTGATCGTGGCCAGGGTCTGGTTTTCGCGCTCGATCTTGACGTTTTCCTTGGCTTCGATGGCCTGGTGCAGTCCGTCGCTCCAGCGGCGTCCGGGCATGATGCGGCCGGTGAACTCGTCGACGATCACCACTTCGCCGTCCTTCACCAGGTAGTCCTTGTCGCGGTGGAACATCACGTGGGCGCGCAGGCCCTGTTCGACGTGGTGGCGCCAGGCCATGCCCTCGAAATCCATGCTCTCGTACAGGCCGGGCATGTTGAGGAGCTTCTCGATTTTCCGCTGGCCTTCGTCGGTGAGCGTGGCGGTGCGCTGCTTTTCGTCGACGTAATAGTCGCCGGTGTAGAACTTCTCGCCGGGCTCCTTGCCTTCGATCACCTCGCCGCGGACCAGGCGCGGGAGGATGCGATCGACGCGGTAGTACTTGTCGGTGGATTCCTCGCTCGGCCCCGAGATGATGAGCGGCGTGCGCGCCTCGTCGATCAGGATGGAGTCCACTTCGTCCACGATGGCGAAATGGTGGCCGCGCTGGACGCAGTGCTCCAGGCGGAACTTCATGTTGTCGCGCAGGTAATCGAAACCGTACTCGTTGTTGGTGCCGTAGGTGATGTCGCAGGCGTAGTTCTGGCGCCGCTCGTGATCGTCCAGATCGTGCACGATCACGCCCACGCTCATGCCCAGGAAGCGGTAGATTTTGCCCATCCACTCGGCGTCGCGCTTGGCCAGGTAGTCGTTGACCGTGACCACGTGCACGCCCTTGCCTTCCAGCGCATTCAGATACACCGGCAGGGTCGCCACCAGGGTCTTGCCTTCGCCGGTCTTCATTTCGGCGATTTTGCCCTGGTGCAGCACGATGCCGCCCACCAACTGGGTGTCGTAGTGCCGCATGTTCACCGCGCGGCTCCCCGCTTCCCGCACCACCGCGAAGGCTTCCGCCAGCAGATCGTCCAGCGCCGCGCCGGCGGCCAGCCGCTCGCGAAACTCCTGCGTCTTGCCGGCCAGTTCCTGGTCGCTGAGGGCCTGCATCGCCGGCTCCAGATCGTTGATGGCTGCGACCATGGGACGGAGCTTTTTGAGATCTCGCTCGTTCTTGGTCCCAAAGATTTTGGCGAGGATGGCGTCAATCATAGCGGGGTCTGGGTCTCTAACCCATTCTAGCGCAGAGGGGAGGCACGCCCCCTCCAAAAAGGCGTGTGGAGCGGGGCTCAGGACAGGAATTGCCCCAGCGCGCCCAGCAGTTCGGAGGCCACCACCGGCTTGGTGAGGAAGCCCTGCATGCCGTTCTCGCGGCACAGCGCGCGCGTTTCGCTGAAGGAGTTGGCGGTGAAGGCGAGGATCGGGACCGAGGCGTAACCGGGCAGGGCGCGAATGGTGGTGGCGGCGGCGAAACCGTCCACGACGGGCATCTGAAGGTCCATGAGTATGAGATCGTACAGCGCTGTCCGCGCCGCCTCGATGGCCGCCTGCCCGTGTTCGGCGCAATCCACCCGGTAGCCGTTGCGCGAGAGCACATGGGTAACCACCTTGCGTGCGATGAGGTTGTCCTCGGCCACCAGGATGCGGTACTCGCGCGCCGGCCGGGCGGCCGGTCCGGCCGGAGCGGCCACCGGTTCGGCCGGCAGCCGGAAGGACGCGCGAAAGGTGAAACAACTGCCCGCGCCGGGTTCGCTGTTCACGCACAGCTCTCCGCCCATCAACTGGGCCAGTTTCTGGGCGATCGCCAGGCCCAGGCCGAGGCCCGAGTGCGCGCGCGCCAGCCCTCCATCGAGCTGGTGAAAGGACTCGAAGATTTCCTCGATCTTCCCGGGAGCCATGCCCACGCCGGTGTCCCGCACCAGCACTTCCACGTCCGCGTGGGAGTTTCCGTTGTGCAGGATCCGAAGCTGGACCGCCACTTCGCCGGCGGGCGTGAACTTGATGGCGTTGTCGATGAGGCAGGCCAGCAACTGGTGAAAACGCCGCGCGTCGCCGAGCACCGTCAGCGGCGCCGGCGAACCCTGGTCCGAAACCAGCCGCAACCCCTTGGCCTCCGCCTGGAGCTGGAACCCGCTGACGGCGCTGTCCACGATGTCGGCGGGATGGAATTCGGTTTGGTCGAGTTCCACGCCGCCCGCCGACAGAAGGGAGAACTCCAGCGTCGAGTTCAGGACATTCAGCAAGTTCTGAGCGCATTGGCGCGTGGCCGCCGCGAACTCGTGCTGGTCCGCATCCAGGTGCGTCTCCAGCAGCAGGTCGGTCATCCCGAGGATGCCGCTCAGGGGAGTGCGGATTTCGTGGTTCAAACTGGCGAGAAACTGGTGTTTGAGCCTCGCCAGCTCATCGCCCTCCGGGGCCGCGGGCCCGCTTAGTAGTCCTGCCGCCATTCGTCTGTTCTCTTGAGCACGGGGTTTTGCCGGCGCCGCGACCAGCGCGCCTGAAGCCAACCACCACTCGAATGGATCGGCGGAGCGGGAGGAAAAGTTTAGGACCGCGGTACTAAGGAATCGTCAGGGAAGCGCCTTGCCCGACTTGGGCGACGATTCCTACTCAGTCGTCGCTCGAGAAAATGCCGCCCAGCGACTGCAAGGGGCTGCGCTCGTCTCCCCCGCCGCGCGAGGGCGCCAGTTCGCGCCGCAGCTTCTGCAAGGTCATGCTCTGCGCGATGACCCGCCCGGGGCCGGTGAGCGTCGCCAGGAACAGCCCTTCGCCGCCGAAGATGGCGGTTTTGATGCCGCCCGCCAACTGGATGTCGTAGTCCACTCCCTCGTCGAACGAGACGATGCATCCGGTGTCCACTTGCAGCACTTCGCCGGGCTTAAGGGTGAACTCGACAAAATCTCCGCCGCCGTGAATGAAGACCGTGCCGGGACCGGTCAGCTTCTCCAGGATGAACCCCTCGCCGCCGAAGAACCCGGCGCCCAGCCGCTTGACCAGGGCCACGTTCAACTGCACCGTGCTCTGGGCGCAGATGAAGCTGTCGCGCTGCACGAACACGCTTTGGCCCGCCGCCAGATCGAAGACCTGGATGTGCCCCGGATACTCGCCTGCGAAGCCCACCTCTCCGTCGCTGGAGGCGCGGAAGTAAGTGAGAAACAGCGACTCGCCCATCAGCTTGCGCTTCACGGCGCCCCAGATTTTGTCGCCCAGGGTTTCGCCGCTCATGCGCGACTCCCACTGCACGTTGGCGGTCTTGTAGACCATCTTGCCGGCCTCGGCGTAGACCTCCTGGCCCGGCTTCAGGCGCAGCCGCGCCACCTGCAAGTTGCTGCCGTGAACCGCATACTCAAGCGGCTGCATCGCCACCGGGGGCGCCGCCGCGGCAGCCCCGCCGGTGGAGGCGCCGCAGCCGGCGCAAAAGCGCGCGCCGTCGTTCATCCGGGTGCCGCAACGGGTGCAAAAAGCCATGGGAATAGTTCCTCGAAGCCACTATCTTACAATGGAAAGTAGCAGGTTTGATGAAACGTCTTTTCGCCATTCTGGTTTTCTGTCTGCTCTGGCTGTCGGCCGGCGCCGCCCGGCGTCCGCCGGGCGATTGCGGCACGCACGGGGAGATCTCCCGGGAGCGGCTCTTCCTTCCCCGCCGGGCGCAACAGGCGCGCCGGGCGATGCCCGGAACCGCGGCCCTCGAATCCGCGCTGCGCGCGGCCGGCCGCGACATCGGCCAGATCGCCATCCTGGACGACTCCGACGGCGTGGTGGGCCGGCTGAATCCTTTCAACCTCGACAACCGGACGATCGTCTTCAGTCCCTCCGCGCCGCAGGCGGCCCGCTACCGTTTTCGGACCCAGGAAGCCGAGTTTGACGCGGCGGCGGCCGCCGAGGGCGCGCGCCTGACCCTGGACGACGACGATTTCAAGCCCGTCGCGCTGCCTTTCGCCTTTCCCTTTTTCGGCGCCGTTTATCGCGGCCTGTTCGTAAACTCCGACGGAAACCTGACCTTCGGCGCCGGCGACAACGCCACCAGCGAACGTTCTCTGGGCCGCCTGACCGCCGGCGCTCCGCGCATCGCCGCCCTGTTCCGGGATCTCGACCCAACCCAATCGGCCGATGGCGTGCGCGTGTTCGCGGAAGCCTCGCGAGTGGTGGTGAGCTGGGTGAGGGTTCCCGAGTTTCGCGATTTCGGCGCGGGGCCGCAGCAAACCTTTCAGATCCGCCTGTTCCCGGACGGGCGCATCGAACTGGCCTATCAGGGGGCGCCGGCGCGCGACGCGGTGGTGGGAATCTCACCCGGGCGGCTGCAAGGCTCCAGTTCCGTGGTTTCCTTCTCCGAAGGCTCCGGCGAGGAGTACTCCTCGACTCTCGCCGAGCGTTTCGCCTCCAGCGTCGAACTTGACGTCGTCACGGCCGCCCAAAAGTTCTACCAGACCCACGAGGACGCCTACGACTACCTGGTTTTTTTCAACAACCTGGGCATCGACGCCGGCGACAGCGCGGTGGCCTACGAGCTGACGCTGCGCACCAGCCGGCAGGGCATCGGCGACCGCGCCGTGGACAGCGGCTCGGAGTACGGCTCGCCCGCGCGGCTGCAATCGGCGATCAACATGGGGCCGCTGAGCCAGTATCCGCCCGACCCGTACGCTCTGGTGCCGCGCCGCGCCTTCGCCGGCGACACCCCCATGAGCGTGCTGGCTCACGAGGCCGGCCACCTGTTCCTGGCGTACGCCAGCGTGCGCGACCCGAACTCGTTTCGCGCCAAACCCATGCTCTGTTCCGACGGCGCGCACTGGAGCTTCGCCTTCAACGCCGACGCATCGCTGGTGTCGGGAAACCGCATCCGGGATAACGGCGCGGGCACGACGCCGCGCTTCACCACCGTCGCCGCCGTGGAGGCCTACTCGGCGCTGGACCGCTACCTGATGGGCCTCCTCCCGCCCGAACAGGTCCCCTCGTCGTTCTACGTTCAGGGCGCCCCCAGCGCCTCCAGTTGCCTGCCCCGGCCGGGGGTGTCCTTCGACGGCGAGCGGCGGGACGTGGCGATCGAGGAGATTGTGGCCGCCGAAGGCCGCCGCGCTCCCGACCACACCGTCTCCCAGAGACGCTACCGCTTCGCCTTCGTTCTGGTGATTGCCAAGGGCAGCGAACCGGCGGTCGCCCAACTGGCCCAGTTGGAGCGCTACCGCGAGGAATTCGAGGTCTACTTCCGGCGCGCGACAGGCGATCTGGCCGCCGCCGAAACAGGTTTCGCCAGGCAACTGAGACTATCGGTTTTCCCCGCCGCCGGCGTGCTGGAGAACGCTTCGGCCACCGCCGAAGTGTCCATCGCCGCCGGGCTGGCCGAGCCTTTGACGGTGGCGCTCAGCACGGCGCGCGGACTGGCCGGCGTGCCCGCCTCGGTCACCATTCCGGCCGGCGCCACCAAGGCCGCCTTTACCGTGCGCGGGCTGCGCGCCGGTGTCGAGGAACTGTCGGCCGAAGCCGCCAGCCCGGGCTACGAATCGGCCGCGGCTTTTCTTCAGGTGACCGCGAGTGCGGCGGAGCTGAAGCTCACGGTCGCGGCGGGCGACCGGCAACCGGCACTGCCCGGGGCGCCGCTACCCGAGCCGGTTCTGATTCGCATCGCCGACCGCAACAACCTGCCCTACCCGGGGCTCACGATCCGCGCCGTGGTCAGCGGCGGAGGCTCGGTAACGCCGGTCTCCGCCGTGAGCGACGAAAACGGCGTGGCGCGATTCGTGTGGACCCCCGGCCCGGGAGCGCCCAACGAACTGACGGCGAGCTTGGAGGGCGGCACGGCGAGCGTGAAAGCCATTGCGCTGGGCAAACCCGCCGTCGCCGCGGGGGCCGTGGTGAACGCGGCTTCCTTTGCCGCCGGCCTCGCGCCGGGGAGTCTGGCCACCGTCTTCGGCGCCAATCTGGCCGGCGGCGCCGCCGAGCAGGCCTCTCGCCTGCCGCTGCCCACCCAACTGGCCGGAGTCCGGGTGCTGATCGAGGGCCAGGCCGTTCCGCTGCTCTTTGCCAGCGACCGGCAGATCAATTTCCTGGCCCCCGCAACGCTTCCCGCGGGCGAGACGGCGCTGATTGTGTCCACCCCGCTGGGGGCCTCGTCCGTGGTCCGCGTTCCGGTCGCCAGTCACCTGCCCGGCCTGTTCTTCGACCCCGCCAGCCGCCAGGGCGCCGTTATCGTGCGCGGCGAATACTGGGAAGTGTACGGGACCGGACTGGGGGCCGTGCGCCCATCGCCGGTCCTGGGACTGGAAGAAACCCTGGCCACGCCGCGCGTCCTGGTGGACGGCCAGCCGGTCGAAGTTCTTTTCAGCGGCCTGGCGCCGGGCTTTCCCGGTCTCTACCAAGTGAACGTGCGCGTCCCCAGCACGCTGCCGGCCGGATCGCACCGTCTCAGGCTTGAAATCGGCGGAGCCGCCAGCAACGAAGTGCTCGTAATTCGCTGACGGCCGGGGAGACCCCGCCCCTACTGTTTGACTCCGATGGTGGTGCGGATCTGGGCCGGGACTTGCGGGTTGTTGCTCGGGATGTCGCGCTGCACCACCACCACGATCACTCCCGCTCCGGGCAGCACCTTGTCCGGAATCTTCACGTTGATCTGCCACAGGCCCACCGCGCCGGGCGCATAGCCCGAGTACAGGATGTCTGAATCCGCCACGAAGTCGGTCCCGATGATGATTCGCGGAAGCCAGGCGGTCGGAACCAGGCCGCTGGATGGCTGTCCGTCGGGCGGTCCGTTTGTAATGAGCCCCTGGCCGGTGCCGAAAAGCTGGATGACCTGGCCCCGGGCGATCGGATTGGCGGGCGTATTCAACGTGTTGTCCTCGTTCAGCGCGGCCAGCGGCCCGGTGCCCGAGCCGTTGGCGGTGAACAGTCCGGGCGAAGCCACGTCCATGCGCACCGGGTAGCTGGCCAGGATCTGGCCCGTCGAGACCCGCACCACCTGGAACTCGGCGGTTCCGGAGCTGGGTGCGGTCATGGGGACAAAAACGTTGATCTGCGTGGGCGAAACGTAGTGCAGCGGGACGGGCTCGTCGTTCACCAGCACTTGTACGTCGCCCAGCGAGCGGGCCATGGGCGGGAAAGCGACCTCGTTAAAGACCTTGGTCTCCTCGCCGAAACTGGCGAATTGCACCGGCCGCAGCGTGGCGTACATGCCGGGGGCGATGCGCGGAAGGTTGTTGGCGGCGTTGGTGGCCACCAGGGCCGGGAAGTGAATCGAAATGCGGCTGCCCGAATCGGCGATCAGGAGGTTGCCGAACGGATCCAGGGAAATCGCCGCCGCGCCAAAACCGCCGGGCAGCAGGATGGCCGCATCCGAGCGGGCCCCGCCGGTCAGCAGCAGATCGAACCGGGGGAAGCGCTGCACGCGATTGGCGCCCCCTTCCGCCACCCAGATCTCCCCGGTAAGCGCGCTCACCGTCATGCCCTGCGGCTTGCTGAGCGGCGCCAGCGTAAAGGCCGGGCTGGGGTCGGATGCGCCCACGTTGGGATTGGAGAAGATCGAAACGCGGTTGTTTCCAAAATCGGCCACATAGAGCCGGCCGTCGGTGTCCACCGAGATATTGCGCGGGCCGTTGAAGCGGTTGGACTCCGTGCCGGCGGCCGCGCTGAGGAAATCCGGCTGGCCGATCACCGTGACCGCCGCCATGCCGGTGGAAAACGGCTTGCGGTAGAACAGCACGCGGCTTTGCGCCGCATCGGAAACGAACAGGTGGCCGTCCGGCGAGAAGGCGACCCCGGCGGGACCGGCCAGGGTGCGCGCCGTGGCGTCCGGGTTCCTGACCGTGAAACTGCTTTGTCCAACGACCAGGTCCGCGCGCGGCAGCTCGGCTAGCGGCAGGGGCTTCTGGCCGTCGAAGGGCCGGGGGAAACGCAGCACACGGCCGTTGCCGGTGTCGGCCACCCACAGATTGCCCTCCGGATCCACGGCCACCGCCGCGGGCAGCAGGAGGCTCGAAGCGCTGGGCTGGTTGGCCTCGTTGGTGGGGTAATTGGGGACCGCGCGGCCGAAGTCCGGCTGCCCGATCACCAGGTCGGCGGCATCGCCGGGGCGCAGCTTGCGCACGTCCTTGAACCCCAGGACGCGGTGGTTGTACGTGTCGGCGATGTACAGCCGCGGCGGATTCGAGGTGGTATCCACGGCGATGCTCTGCGGCCGGTTCATTCCCCGGCCGTCGATCAGGTTGGCGCCGCGAAACTCGAAACCGGTCTGTCCAAGCACCCGCTTGGCCTCGTAGGGCGATCCCAAGGTGGCGGCGGGACCGCTGGAAAGATCGGGGAACACCAGCACCCGGTTATTGCCCGGGTCCACCACGAAGGTCTCGCCGTTGTAGTAGGCCGCCTGAACCGGATAGGACAGCGTGTTGTTGCCCGGCTCGGATTTGCCGCGATTGGCGCGGGCCGCGGCGTTGGAGACGATCGAGTCCTGGCCGATGACGGCGCGCGCCGCCGGAGAAATCACAGTTGGCGTTTCGGCGGGCCACAGGTCCACCGGATCGTAGCGCAAGATCCGGTGGTTCAGGGAGTCCAGGACCAGCGGCGTGTTGTTGATGACCAGAATCCCCTGCGGGTCCAACAGCCCCGTGTCGTTGACCGCCAAGGGCGCCGGCTGCCCCTGCACCGCCACTACGACCCCCATCACGCGAAGGGCATCCGCTCCGGAGACCGGGTTGGGCGCGAAGACCAGAATCCGGCTGAAGCCGTCCACCACGAAAAGCCGCCCGGCGCGGTCGAACGCCAGACCCGACGGCTCTCTCATCCGCCCCTTCGCCAGCCGGTTCTCGGCCGGAGAAGTCGCCAGCGGAGTATTGCTGGTGAAGTCCGTCTGCCCGAGAACCACGTCGGCCGGCGGCCCGTTGGCCGCGCTGTCGCCGACGCGCGCGGCCGCGTAGCGCAGGACGCGATGATTGCCGGCGTCGGTGACCCACAGGTTGCCCTGCGCGTCGAAGGCCAGCGTTCCGGTGTAAACGCTGCCGCTGGTGGCCATCGAAAGCGTCTTGGCGGATACCGGACCGCCCTGGTTGGGGGCGTTGGCGCCCATCGAGTCCTGCCCCAGGACCAGGTCCGGGAATCTCAGGTCGTCGGGCTGGGTGAAGGGCCGCGGAAAGCGCAGGATGCGGTTGTTGCCCGAATCGAGAACGAACAGGCGGCCGACCCGGTCCACGGCAACCCCCGTGGGCGCGCGCAGTCCGCTGGTCAGGCTCGTGCCGGGGCCTTGCTGGATGGTCGAGATGAGGTCCCGCTGGCCGATGACTAGGTCGGCCGGCGCGCCGCTGGCGAAGGTCGCCGCATCGCGCCAGGCCAGCACGCGGTTGTTCCCCGTGTCGGCGACGTACAGCGCCGCGGGACTGAACGAAGCGTCGATGGCCACCGACCGCGGGTTGTTCAGCTCCCTTCCCTCGACCAGGTTCATCTGGTCGCCGCTAAACTCGAGCCGCACCTGTCCGATCATGCGGGAAGGGTTGGGGTTCAAGACGAGCTGCGCCTGCACGACCGCAGGCCAGGCTAGCAAAGAAATCAGAACTGCAAAGCGAGTCTGTCTCATGAGAGTATCGGCGGGGCGCACGCGGGAGGCGTCCTTCCCCGAAAATAGCATTCCCGGTGAGCGCCGCGCAATCGGGTAAAATTGTGATTTCCCTTCCACAAGGAGCTTATTGAATGAGAATCTGGATCATGCTGGTCCTCGGTGCGAGCATAGCGCTGGGAGCGGAGTGGAAACAGTTGTTTGACGGGAAGGATCTGGCAGGCTGGAAGATGGCCGGCCCCGGCCGTTTCGTGGTCGAAAACGGATTTATGAGAACCGAAGGCGGAATGGGATTGCTGTATTACAGCGGTGAGAAGTTCGGGAATGCCACGGTGCGCGTCGTCTTCCAGGTTACCGGCCAGCGCGACAACTCGGGCGTGGTGATCCGCCTGCCGGAACCACCGCCCGACCCCTGGTACGCGGTGCACAACGGGTACGAGGTCCAGATCGACGCGGCGGGCGACGACTGGCACACCACCGGCGCGCTCTACTCTCTGTCCAAGGTCTCCCGGCGCGCCCAAAAGCCGGCCGGCGAGTGGAACACGATGGACATCCTGCTGCGCGGCCAGAAGACCACCGTGGTGCTGAACGGCCGGACGGTCAACGAGTTCCTGGGCAGCCAGCCGGTTCCGGAACGCAAAGAGTGGTTTGAGCCGGTGCGCGGGCCGCGCCCGGACTTCGGATATATCGGCTTGCAGAACCACGATGCCCGCTCGCGAGTCTGCTTTCGGCAAGTCGCGGTGAAGAAAGACTGATGAGCCCATACGCACGCCTCCTGCTGCTGGCCGCCGCGGTGAGCGCCGCCGGTTGCGGAGTCCGGCCGCGGGCCGGCCCGAAGATCGATCCGGCCCTGGCGCTGATGACGCCCCCCTCGGCGGTGGCGCTGGCGGGGGTGCGAATGGACGCGGTCCGGACCACCGGCTTCTACCAGCGGCATGTCGCCGCGCGCGCCCTGCCGTTTCTCGACGAGTTCGCCGCCCGCACCGGGCTGAACCCGCGAACGGAGGTGTGGGAGATACTGTTTGTCTTCGAACCGGCAGGTTCGGTGGCTCTGGTGCGGGGCAAATTCAGCTCCGGCTTCGGGGGCCTGGAGCCCCGCATTCTCGAGGGCGCGCCTCGCACAGCATACAAAGGGTATACGCTGATCGGCGACGAGCACGCCGCGATCGCGTTTGTGAATTCCTCGACCGCGGTCACCGGCCCTGCTCCAGCGGTGCGCGCAGTTTTGGACCGGCGCGCGGAATCGCGCGGCATTCCCGCCGCACTGGAAGAGCAAATCCGCCGTCTGCCCCCCGGCGCGCAGGTCTGGGCCGCGGCGGTGGGAGGCTTCGGCGCGCTGCCGGTTCCGCGCGAGGGGAACTGGGCCAACCTCGCCAAAGTCCTGGCGGCGCTCGAAAGCGGCGCCGCAAGCCTCGATCTGAGCCGGGGCGCGGAGTTTTCCGCGCGCGGCGTCTGCGCCTCCGAACCGGAGGCCCGGCGGTTGCAGGACGCGCTCAATGGCTTGCTCGGCCTGGCCCGCCTCGCCGCCCCCAGGCTCCGGCCGGAACTGCAGCGCTTCTACGACTCTTTGCGGATTCGCGCCGAAGGCCGCGATCTGCTCCTGGACGCGGCGCTGTCCGGCGAACTGGTTGAAGAGCTGATCCCGATGATAAGATAGTGGGACTCGGACGGAAACGGCTGGGCTATGGACCATATTCTCTCGCTTATCCTCTTCACGCCACTTGCCGGGCTCTTGATCTTGCTGCTGATTCCCTCCCGCCACGAGCGCGCGGTCAAGCTGTGGGCCAACGCCGCCTCGCTGGCGGGCTTTCTGGTCTGCCTGCCGCTGGTTTTCGCCTTTGAGCCCGGGCGCGATTTTCAGTTCCGCGAAACCGCCGCCTGGATTCCCTCGCTGGGAGCTTCCTACCGGCTGGGCATCGACGGCTACGGACTGCTGCTGGTGGAGCTGACCGGACTGCTCGGCTTTCTCTCGATCCTCTCCAGTTGGAGCGCGATCCAGCACCGGCTGAAGGAGTATTACGCTTACTTCCTGGTGCTCCAGGTGGGCATGCTGGGCGTGTTCATGGCCCTGGATTTCCTGCTCTTCTTCGTGTTCTGGGAGCTGGTGCTGGTGCCCATGTACTTCATTATCGGCATCTGGGGCGGGCCCCGGCGGGTGTACGCCGCCATCAAGTTCATGATCTACACGCTGATCGGCTCGGTGCTGATGCTGCTGGGCATTCTTACGCTGCATTTCCAGCACTTCCTCCAATACCGGGTGCACACCTTCGACATCGCCGAACTGATGCGCACCAGCCTGGCGCCGGGCATGCAGTGGTGGGTCTTCTGGGCCTTCTTTCTGGGCTTCGCGGTCAAGGTGCCGATGTGGCCCTTGCACACCTGGCTGCCCGACGCCCACGTGGAGGCGCCCACGGCCGGCTCGGTGATCCTGGCCAGCGTGCTGCTGAAGATGGGGACCTACGGATTCCTGCGCTTCTCGCTGCCCCTGCTGCCGGATGCCGCCAAGAACCCGGCCGTGGTCAACATCATGGCGGTGCTATCGCTGATCGCCATCGTCTACGGAGCGCTGGTCAGCCTGATGCAGAAGGACTGGAAGAAGCTGGTGGCGTACTCCTCGGTGAGCCATCTGGGCTTTTGCACCTTGGGCATCTTCGCCCTCAACCCGCTGGGCATCGCCGGATCGATTTTGCAGCAGATCAATCACGGCATCTCGACCGGCATGCTGTTCCTGATCGTGGGCGTGGTCTACGAGCGGCGGCACACGCGCGAGATCTCCGAATATGGAGGCCTGCTGCGGGTGATGCCGGTGTTCACCATCGTCTTTCTGATCACCGCGCTGAGCTCCATGGGCATGCCGCCCCTGAATGGGTTTATCGGCGAGATCGCCATTCTGCAGGGCGCCTACCAGATGTCCCTGAACTGGGCGGTGTGGGCCGGAGTTGGGATCGCGCTCGGCGCGGCGTACCTGATCTGGCTGTTCCAGCGCACCATGCTGGGCGAGACGGGGCCCAAGAACCAGGGGATGAAAGATCTCAACTGGCGCGAGATCGCGATCTTCGCTCCCCTGATCGCGCTGGTGTTCTGGATCGGCCTGTACCCCAAGCCGTTCTTCGAAATCCTGGACCGGCCCGTGGCGCGCATCGTCGAGCGCGTTCGCCCCGGCTATTACGCCGAGCGGAAGCTGCCCAACCCGCTGCTTACGGTTCGCTGACCATCGTTCGCTGGAGCTTGAGGAGCAGTTCCACTTCGCTCAGCGGCACACCGAGCGCGGCGGCGATTTGTTCGGGCCGTTCCCCGCGCCGGTGCAGGCGCAGGGTCTGCCCGCGGCGGCTCAGGTTCATCCCCGCCAGCGGAGACGCGGCTCTGTGCCGTTCGGCCTGCTCCAGCCCGGCGCGCAACTGGTCCAGCGAGGCCTGCATCCGGCCGGTGCGCTGCTCCAGCGACTGGTGTTCCCGCCGCTGGCGGGCGTCGTTTTCCGCGATCTCTTTCTTGAGCGCCAGAAACAGCACCAGGCCGGCCGCGAGAGCGGCGGCCAGCAGGGCCGCCAGCAGGCCGGCCATCCATTCGAGCCCCACGCTTTCTCCTCCTAATTTAGATTCCGCAGACGTTCCTGCCGGGGGATGACCTGCTGGATGCGAACGCCGTAGTTGCCTTCCACCACCACCACCTCGCCGCGGGCGACGACGCAGTTGTTGACGATCACCTCGACCGGTTCGGAAACCGACCGGCTGAGTTCGACGATGGAACCGGTGGTCAGCTTCAGGACGTCTTTCAGAGGCAGTTGGGCGCGGCCGAACGAAACGCTGACGGGAAGCTCGACTTCCAGCAGCAGATCCAGCGTCCGGGACGGCCGGGGAACGGGTCCGGCCTCCCCGGCCGGCGCCGTCACGGGAGCGGCGACTCCGTCCAGCAGCCCGGGCGAGAACACGAAGTTTAGTTCGATGGGCGGGTCCTCGCCCAGGAAGACCGCCACGGGCAGCAGTGCGCCCTCCGGCGGCGGAAGCTGCGATTCCTGCCCCGGCCGGCACACCACCTCGCATCCCAGCCGGGCGCCAATGGCCTTGGCCACGGCCGAAAGAGCCTGGGTGAGGATCTCGTGGTAGGTGCTGTGGAGATCCCCCGTCTGCGCCTCCTCGATTCCGGCGGCTTCCAGCGACCGGCGGCCGATGGCCGTCCAGTCGCTTTCTCCGGCGCCCACCCAAATCTCGCTGTCCGGGCCCAGGCTCAGCGGCTGCCGCCACCACGCCAGCGCCCCGGCCTCCGGCTCGGCGCCGGGCCGCCGCTCGGCCCGGCAGGATTGCGCGGTCATGGCTTCCAGCACCTGGACCACGCGGCTGGCGCACTCGTTCAGCAGCCAGCGCTCGGTTTTTCCGGTTTCCGTATCCGTTCCCATACGCTTCACCCCGCCGGGCGCTGCGCGGCGCGGTCCGGGACGGCTTTGCGCAGCGGTTCCCCGCGCCGGCTGGGCCAGCGCTTCTCCAGATAGGCGCGCAGGCGCAGCACTCCCTGCGACTTGAGCTGCGAGACCCGGGATTCGTGCAGGCGCACCACCTGGGCGATCTCCCGCAGCGTCAGCTCCTCGTAGTAATAGAGGCTCAGCACGGTGCGCTCCACGCCGGGCATCTTCCCGATGGCTTCCGTCAGCAGCCTTTCCAGTTCCGAACGCTCCAGCAGCCGCTCAGGCCATTTGTCTTCGTCGTCGGAGACAAAACGCAGCAGGTCCCGGCCGTCCTCGTCGGAGGTGGTGCGTTCCAGGCTGCCCAGGTTGATGCCGCGCATGCCGACCAGCCACTCGCGGTACTCGGCCACGCTCAGCCCCAGTTCGGCGGCGATCTCGTCCTCGCCCGGCGAGCGCTTGAGCCGCTGTTCGAGAGCGGCGATGGCCGCGTCGATCTGCTTGGAGCGTTTGCGCTGCTGGCGCGGCGCCCAATCCAGGCCGCGCAGGCTGTCCAGGATCGCCCCCCGGATCTTGTACTCGGCGTAGGTCTTGAGTTTGACGTTCAGTCCGGGATCGAAATGGTCGATGGCCGCGATCAGTCCGACCACGCCGGTCGAGATGAGATCCTCCAGGCTGACGCTTTCCGGCAGCCGCTCGTGTATTCGCCGCGCGATCAGGCGCACCTGTGGCAGGTGCTCCAGGATCAGCCGCTCCCGCTCCTCGGCGGGCGAGTCCGTGATGGTTCGATACGGATGCATCGGGTGCAGGTTCCTTGTGCCCCGGCGGCCCGGCTCTAGGCCGCCGCCAGCGCCCCCATGGCCGCCCGGCCCAGCGCCAGGCCGGCGAAACGCTCCCGGGTGGCCGGCGCCAGGTCCTCGGGGATCCGCTGTCCCTCCGACACGAAGGAACACGGTTTGCCGGTGCGGGCCAGCAGAGTCACGACCGAGCCCAGCGCCTCGGTCTCGTCCAGCCGCGTGAAGATCAGCTTGCGCGGCTGAAAACTCTCGAACCGTTCGGCCGCTTGCGCCAGGTCGGCGGTCTTCATGGTGGCCGACAGCACCAGGTGGGTGTCCATCTCCGGCTGCCGCGACAGAAAGCGGGCCAGCTCCTGGCCCTGCTCCCCGTCGCGGGGACCCAGACCCGGAGTATCGATCAGGATCAGGTCTTTGCCGCGGTGCTCTTCGAGCGCCTGCGCCAGCGCGCCGGCGGTCTCGGCAACCTGAAACCCGATCCCCAGAATGCCGGCGTACACGCGCAACTGCTCGGCGGCCGCGATGCGCTGCGTGTCGGTGGAAAGAATCTGTGCGGGCCGCCGGGCGGCCAGGCCGTAGGTGGCCGCCATCTTAACCAGCGTGGTGGTCTTGCCGGCCCCGGGGGGGCCCACCAGCGCCACCACCGCGCGGACCTCGCCGGGACCTCCCAGAGTGGCCTCCACTGCCCGCCGGGCCGAGATCTCCGAAGCCACCGCCGCGCGCCACCGGTCCGCTTCCAGCGGCGGTTCCTCGCGCGCCGGGGGCCGGCGGCCCGCCGTTTCCGGCAGGCAGCGCCGCCGCGCCTGCTCGACGATTTCCCGGGCCAGCTCGTGCGACATGCCGGCGGCGGCCAGCTCGGCCAGCGTCCCGGCCAGCTCCGGCGGGAGGCTGGCTGCCGAGCCCGCCAACCACACCGAGCGCGACAGCGTGGCCGCGGTGCGCTCCACCTGCCGCCGCAGGGCGGCCACCTCCCGCGCCAGCCGGTCCCAGCGCTCGGCGGGGGCCGGCGGAGGCGCCGCCGCGGGCGGGTCTTCGGCCGCCGCGCAAACCACCTCGCACTCGCCCAGGTGGCGCGCTTCCGGCGGCGCCTTTCTCGAATTTACCAGCAGCGAATCCTCGCCCATCTCTTTCCGGGCCTGGCCGAGGGCCGCCTCGACGGTGGCCGCGAAGTAGGATTTCAGTCGCATCCGCTTCTCCAGAAGGTCTCGTTATCGAGATTGGCCGCGAATGAACGCGAATACACGCGAATGGAAATCGTTTTTTTATTCGCGTTCATTCGCGTTCATTCGCGGCCCAATCGTTTCTTTCCCTACTGCACCACGCCCAGCGACACCACCCTGACGCCGGGCGGAACCTCGCTGTGCGAAAGCACGAATACATTGCCCAGACTGGCCTCCAGAATCAAGCGCAGGAAATGCCGCGCGCCGGATCCGCACAACAGCGCCACCGGCGTCTCGGGCTCGCCCACCGCGCGGCCGACGCGATCCACCAGCTCCCGCACGCGCTGCGGCGCGAGGTTGACGTGGCTGGTGTTTTCGCCATGCTCGACCGCCTGTTCGACCGCCTGCTCCAGGCTTGGATCGGCCAGGTAGGCGGGCATGTCTCCCGCCGCGTTCAGATACGGCTTGGCCACCATGCGCCGGATCGCCTGGCGCACGTACTCGGTGAGCAGCACCGGGTTGCGCGTGATGCCGGCCGCCTCCCCCAGCGCCTCCAGAATCGATACCCCGTCGCGGATCGACACCCGCTCCCGCAGCAGGTTCTGCAGCACCTTCTGCACCAGGGCCAGCGGCAGCAGTTTGGGCACCAGGTCCTCGACCACCTTGGGGTGCTCCTCGGACACACGGTCCAGCACCAGCTTGGCGTCCTGGCGGGTGAACAGTTCGTGCGCGTGGCGCCGCACCAGTTCGGCCAGGTGCGTTCCCAGCACGCTCACCGGATCGACCACCGTGCACCCGGCCACCCGCGCCGCCTCGGCCGACTCGGCCGGGATCCACACGGCCGGCAATCCGAAGGCCGGCTCGCGAGTCGCCAGGCCGTCCAGCGCGGGCGCCGATTTGCCGGAAGCGATGGCCAGATCGCGGCCCGGCGGCAGTTCGTAGCGCGCGATCTCGACCCCTTTCAGCAGCACCCGGTATTCCCGCGCCTTGAGCGCCACGTTGTCCGCCACGCGCACGGGCGGCAGCAGGTAGCCCAGCTCGCCCGCCAGTTGCCGCCGGATGGAAGCGATCCTCCGCAGCAGCGGCGACTGCTGCGCGCCTTCGGCCATTTGCACCAGGCCCAGTCCCACCTCGACGGCCAGCGGCTCCACCCGCAGCAGAGTCTCCAGGCTCTCCTTGGGACCGGCCGGGGCGGACGCCCCGGCCGCGGCCGCCGGCGCCGCCTCGCGGCGGTGCCTGCGCCACGCGGCGCCGCCCACCGCCGCCGACATGATCAGGAAGGGCAGCGGGGGAAAGCCCGGGAACAGAGCCAGCACCACGAGCACGCCGGCGGCCAGCGCCAGGGGTTGCACGTGTCCGAACACCTGCCGGCGAAAATCGGTCCCCAGCCGCGCGTCGGAACTGGCCCGGGTCACCACCAGGCCGCCCGAGATCGAAATCATGAGCGCCGGAATCACGGTCACCAGGCCGTCGCCGATGGTCAGCACCGTGTAGGTTTCCAGCGCGCGCTTCAGATCCATGCCGTGCTGGAAGACGCCGATCAGGAAGCCGGCCAGGATGTTGATGGCCGTGATCAGGATGCTGGCCACCGCGTCGCGCTGGGTGAAGCGCGAGGCGCCGTCCATGGCCCCGTAAAACTCGGATTCCTGGGCCAGTTGCCGGCGCCGCGCGCGGGCTTCGGTTTCTTCGATCAGCCCGGCATTCAGGTCCGAGTCGATCGACATCTGCTTGCCCGGCATGGCGTCCAGCGTGAAGCGCGCCGTCACCTCCGAGATGCGCACCGCGCCGTGGTTGATGACTACGTACTGGATGGCGATCAGCACCAGGAAGATCACCACGCCGATAACGTAGTTGCCGCCTACGACGAAGTTGCCGAAGCCCTCGATCACGTGGCCGGCCGCCCCCGTTCCCTGATTGCCGTGGAGCAGGATCAGGCGCGCCGAGGAAACGTTCAGCGCCAGCCGGAACAGCGTCATCAGCAGCAGCGCGGTGGGAAAGACGCTGAACTCCACCGGACGCGCGATGTACATTCCCACCAGCAGGATGATGACGCTCAACGTGATGTTGGCCGAAATCAGCACGTCCAGCAGAAAGGGCGGCAGAGGCGTGACCATGGCCATGACCACGCCCAGCACAGCCACCGGCACCGCCACCTCGCCACAGGTCACGCCCCCCCAACGCGGCCCCGCCTCGCCCGCCCGGCTGGAAGCAACCTGGCCGG
>JACQZT010000104.1 GCA_016213755.1 Acidobacteriota bacterium
CCCAGTCCGGGCGAACCATCGCGCAACTGGGCGACAATCCCAGCGTGTTCGAACTTCCTCCGGGGGAATACCAGGTCAGCGCCCGGCTGGGACCCTACTCCGAATCGGCGCGCGTCAACCTTCGTGTGGCTGCCGGCCAGACCACCGGACAGACGCTCAACATCGCCACCGGAGTGCTGACCGTCTCGGTCGCGCGCAGCCGGGGAAAGACGCTTTCGCCCGTGGCGGCCGTCGACCTGATGCGGGACGACAAGGTCGTGGCCAGCACACGCTCGGCGCCGGCGCGATTCGAGATTTCGGCGGGGACTTACGACGTGCGAATCACTCTGACCAGCCGCCAGCAGCACCTGGCGCGCGGCTACACGGTGGAGGCCGCGCGGACGGTCCAGCGAGCCGTGGAAGTCCCCGCCGCGGTCGTCCAGGTCAGCGTGACCGGCAAGCGCTACTCCGCCTCTGTGCGGCCGTTCGTCGAGGTGGTGGAGGCGCGGGACTACCGCTTTGTCGCGTCCTATCCGAACTCGCCGGCTACCTTCCAGTTGTTGCCCGGAGACTACGTGGCCCGCGTTCGCGAGCGCGGGCGGGTGGCGGCGTCCAAGGCCTTTCGGGTGGCCGCCGGCGACGACCTGAGCGTCGCCGTCAGCGTGCCGTAGCCGGACCCAGCAGTTCGCTCACCGTCTCGAACCGGAAGCCGCGCCGCGCCAGTTCCGGCGCCGACAGCCGGACCGCTTCGAGCGTTGGCCCAATGCCGGCGTTGGGAGCCAGCTCTCGTCCGTCGTGCAGACAGAGGATCGCCCCGTTCGACGCCCGGCCGGCGAGGCGGGCCGCCACCCGCCCGCCCGGCCATTCCCAGTCGGGGGCCAGCACGGTCCACATCACCGTGGTCACCCCCAGGCGGCTCTGGGCGGCGCGCAGGCCGAACCAGCGGCACCCGTATGCGGGCCGGTACAACGCGGGACGCACGCCCGTCACGGCTTGGATAGCGCGCTGCGCTCGTTCGAGTTCGGCAACCACGAAGGCCGGGCTGCGCAGGTACAACGGCGCGTGCGAGTAGCCGTGGCTGCCGATTTCGTGGCCCGCGTCGCGGACGGCGCGCGCGACCTCGGGCAGACGCTCCACCGCCGCGCCGCTCAAAAAGAAGGTCGCGCGGATCCCCAGGCGGGAGAGCAAATCCAGCAGCTCCGGCGTGGTTTCGCTGGGACCGTCGTCGAAGGTCCAGGCCAGGGAGCGCCGGCCGCGAGGTCCCCGCCAGATCGACTTACCGAAGACCTGCGAGGATCGTCCGCGGACGGCCCAGGCCATGAACCAAGCCGCGCACGCCCCCGCCGCCGCTGTTTCGACGAGCATCGCCGGCCTATCCTGAAGCCTCGAACTTGACGCTGTGGTCGCCAGTCACGGCCCAGGTTTCCGCGGGCGACCTCATGCTGAAGTACGACCACGGGCCCGGAACCCAGGGATACCGTTCGATGACACCTTCGTCAACCTCGACGCCCAACCCCGGCGCGGTGGAAATCACCAGATCGCCGCGGTCCAGCACGAGCGGTGTCTTGAGGATCTCCGGGGCGAGCGGCCACGGATACATGCCCGCGCGGCCGGGCGCCGAATAGCAGGGGTATTCGAGCCATTCCACCGTCAGTTCCGGCCAGCAAATGCCGATCTGCGCCGCCGCGGCCAGTTCGAGATCGGTGCCCCAGCTATGGAAGGCGAAGCGCTGCCCGGCGCGTGCGATCTCGGCGAACAACCGGCGCGCGACCGGGTACCCGCCCTGGCAGACGATGTCCATTTGCACGTAATCCAGGGCGCCGGTGCGGATCAGGTCCAGGAAGCCGTCCTCGTCCCGCTCGTGCTCCCCGCCGGCGAGGGGAACGATGTCCAGCGCCTTCAGGCGGCGATAAGCGTCATGATCGTCCGGAGGCAAGGGCTCTTCCAGCCAGGCAATGCCCTGTGCGGCCAACTCGCGCGCCACGCGCTCGACGGTTTCCGGCGTGTAGCTGAGGTCGCCCATGCGCCACCAAGTGTGGGCATCCACCATCAGTTCGACGTCCGGCCCCACGGCCTCGCGCATCAGGCGCACAGTGCGGGCGTCTTCGTCCGGGCCCAGCCCGGGCCGCATCTTGTAGGCCGGAAAACCGAGCGCCGCCACGGCGGCGGCCTCTTCGGCGTACTTTTCGGGCGGCATGTACATGCCGGCGCTGCCGTAAAGCTTGATGCGATCGCGCACGCGCCCGCCCACCAGTTCCGAGACGGGCACGCCGCGGGCCTTGCCGAGCAGGTCGTAGAGCGCGATTTCGACCGCGCAGTAGATTTTGGCTAGGTCCGAGCTGTCGCCCGCGGACTGGGCGAAGCGCACCCGCAGCGCATCCGGATCGGCCAGCGCGCGGCCTTCCAGGAAGGGCGCGATGCGGTCGCGAATGGCGGCCTGGGCGCTCTCGCTCGCCTGCCCCGGCGCGTAGCCGGCCAGCCCGTTGTCGGCTTCCACGCGAATCAGCATCGCGTCGCGTTTCACGATGCTACGTTCCCCGCCGTAATAGCTCAGCCGGATGGGCTCGGGAAACGGATACGAGAGGAGGAAAGCTCGAACGCTCCGGATCTTCATGTCGTGTTTCACAGCATACCAGCAATAAACCGGTGACAGACGGAACGTTGCCCAAATTTCCCACAAAAACTGGGGAACGTTCCGTCTGTCCCCGGGTTTTGGGGTTTTCGTTTATAATTTCGGCATGAGGACTGCAGCCGCCTGTGTCTGTCTGGCCACCCTGGCTTTCGGGCAGCAGATCGCCGACAACACCGAGTTCCGCGTCAAACTCCTGGCGCCGTTGAGCACCGAGACCAATCGCAAGGGCGACAAGATCGCCGCCCAGGTCGTTTCCCCGCCGCAGTTCGCTGGCGCCATGATGGAGGGCGAGGTGAAGGAATCCAAGAGCGGCGGCAAGGTGACCGGCAAGTCGGTCCTGAACTTCACGTTCCAGACCCTGGCGCCCAAAGAGGGCCAGCCCATTCCGGTCAGTTCGGAAGTGAAGGGCTTCGTCAACTCCCAGGGCAAGGCCAACGTGGACGAAGAAGGCCGCGTGATCGAGAAGAAGAGCAACGTGGGCAAGGTGGCCGCGGTGACCGGCGCGGGCGCGCTCATCGGCGCCATCGCGGGCGGCGCCAAGGGCGCGGCCATCGGCGCCGGGGCCGGCGCGGCCGCGTCGCTGATCCTGATTCAGGTCGCCGCCAAGGGCGCCAACGTGACGTTCGCCCCGGGCAGCGAAGTGACCTTGTCGGTCCGCGAGCGAAGGCAGTAGACCGGCCAACACGGATGAGCAGCGGTATAAAACTGCGCCTCGTGCTGCCGGCGGCCGGCGCTGTCTTCGTCCTGGCGGCGATTGCGGATTACCATCTGGCAAACCGCGGCCACCCGATCATGCGACCCGCCGGGGTCGAGAAACGAGCCAGCGCCGCGGAGTACCATTACGGCGATGAATCGTTCGACTACGCCTGGGATCTGGAGCGTGATCGCCGCCTGCTGCCCGTCGTCGGCGAGTACCTGAAACCGCTGCCGCCTTCCTCCAGCCTCCTGGACCTCGGATGCGGCACCGGCAGATTCCTGTCCAATTTACGCGGACGCGGATGGAAACTGACGGGCGTCGATTTCTCGGACTCCGGGGTGAAACTCGCCCGGACTCGTTATCCGGAGATCCGGTTTGAAACCGGCGACGTAACCCAGGACTTGAGCCGGCTCGGTTACGGAAGTTACGACGCGGTCATCGGAATCGAGATCGTCGAGCACTTGTTTCTGCCGCGGAAGTTCGCCGCCAACGCCCTCCAGTTGCTCAAGCCGGGCGGAATTCTGGTCATTAGCACACCCTACTTCGGTCCTCTGAAGAACCTGGCGATCGGGTTTCAAAACCGGTGGGACCAGATCTGGGATCCCCTCTGGGATTTCGGGCACATCAAGTTCTGGTCGGTCGGCACGCTCTCCCAGCTCCTGTTCGAGTCGGGTTTCGAACAGCTTGAATGGAGAGGGGCGGGAAGGTACCCCCACCTGTGGAAGAACCTGGTTCTGCGGGCCCGAAAGCCTCAAGGGAAAGCCGGCTCTTACCCTCCCAGCACGTCCAGGTAACGCGCCACGGCCTCGATGCCGCGAAAGAAGGTCGGCAGGTGGAACTTCTCGTTGGGCGCGTGCAGGTTGTCGTCGGGCAGGCCGAAACCCATCAGCACGCTGGGAATCCCCAGGTGCCGGTCGAACGAGCCCACGATGGGAATCGATCCTCCGGAACGAATGTAGACCGTCTCGCGTCCGAAGACCTTCGCCAGCGCCGCCGCCGCCGCGCGAATGAAGGGGTTTTCGGGATCCACCAGCGAAGGCGCCGCGCCGTGAATGCTCTTGAACTCGGCCTTCACGCCGCGCGGGCAGACCCGGGCCACGGCCGCCTTCAACTGCTCGATGGCCTCCTCGGGACGCTGGTCCGCCACCAGGCGCATGCTGAGCTTGGCCAGCGCGCGCGCCGGTATTACGGTCTTCGCGCCTTCCCCGACGAAGCCGCCGCGGATGCCGTGCACCTCGAGCGTGGGCCGCGCCCACACGCGCTCGAAAAGAGTGTGCGAGGGATCGCCAACTAAGTCGCTCGCGCCGATCTCTTTCTCGCGATACTCCCGCTCGTCGAACGGCAGGCGCGCCCAGGCGGCGCTCTCCTTTTCGCTGGGCGGAATCACACGGTCCGTGAAGCCGGGGATCTGAATGCGGCCGTCGCGGTCCTTCAGCGCGCACAGGATCTCGGCGATGGCCTGAATGGGATTGGGCGCCACGCCGCCATAGACGCCCGAGTGAAGGTCGTGATCGGCGCCCTCGACGCGCAGCTCTCCGTAGACGATGCCGCGCAGCCCCACGCACAGCGTCGGCAGGTCCGGCGCGAACATCTCGGTGTCGCAGACCACGGCGGCATCGGCCTTCAGGTTGGCGGGTTTGGACGCCACATATGCTTCGACATGCTCGCCGCCCACCTCCTCTTCCCCTTCGATGAGAAAGCGCACGTTCACCGGCAAACGGCCGCGCGTCTTCAGCAGCCCCTCGACGGCTTTGATCAGAATGTAGGTCTGCCCCTTGTCGTCCGAGGCGCCCCGCGCGTACAGGTTGTTGTCGCGTATGGTCGGTTCGAAGGGGGGCGATTTCCATTCCTCCAGCGGGTCGGGCGGCTGCACGTCGTAGTGACCGTAGAACAGGATGGTCGGCTTGCCGGGCGCGCCCAGCCAATCGCCATAGACCAGCGGGTGCCCCTGGCCTTCGATCAAGCCGGCGTGGTCCAAGCCGGCCTCGCGCAACTCTCCGGCGACGAATTCCGCCGCGCGCCGGATATCGTCTTTCCGCTCCGGATCGGTGCTGATGCTGGGAATGCGCAGGAAGGTTTTGAGTCCCTCCAAAAAGCGATCGCGGTTTTCCTCGTAGTAGGTCATACGCTTCGATGATACGCCGGGCGCTACACTCAAAGCAGAGGGGCCCGCTTTCGGTGCATACAAATCGGTTGATTCACGAGAAGAGTCCCTATCTTCTCCAGCACGCGCATAATCCGGTGGACTGGTATCCCTGGGGCGAGGAGGCATTTGCCAAAGCCCGCGCCGAAGACAAGCCCATCTTTCTCTCCATCGGCTACTCGACCTGCCACTGGTGCCACGTCATGGAGCGCGAGTCGTTCGAGTCCGGGGAGACCGCCGCGCTGCTGAACCGCCATTTCGTGCCCGTCAAAGTGGATCGGGAGGAGCGCCCCGACATCGACCGCGTCTACATGTTTTTCGTGCAGGCCACCACGGGCGGCGGCGGCTGGCCCATGTCGGTGTTCCTGACGCCGGACCTCCAGCCGTTCTTCGGCGGCACCTATTTCCCGCCCGACAATCGCTACGGACGGCCTGGCTTTCCGGCTCTCCTGCGCGGCCTGTCCGAAGCCTGGGCGAACGATCGCACGCGCGTCGTGGAAAGCGGCGGCGAAGTCGTCGGGCAATTGCGGCGCTACGCCGCGGCGGCGCCGGGCAGTGCGCCAGGGCCGGACGATTCCATTGCGGAAGCCGCGTTCCGGAGTTTCCAGCGCGGCTACGACGCGGAGTTCGGCGGCTTCGGCGGCGCGCCCAAGTTCCCGCAACCCTCGGTCCACAACTTCCTGCTGCGCTACGGAGCTCGCAGCGGGGACCAGGAGGCCGCCGGCATGGTCCTGGCGACGCTGGAAGCCATGGCGCAAGGCGGTATCCACGATCGCCTCGCGGGTGGCTTCCACCGCTACTCGGTCGACGAGCGCTGGTTCGTGCCGCACTTCGAGAAGATGCTCTACGACCAGGCCCAACTGGCGGTTTCGTACCTGGAGGCATACCAGGTGACGGGCCGCGAATCGTACGCCGGCGTGGCGCGCCGGATCCTGGACTATGTGCTCCGCGAGATGACGCACCCGGACGGGGGATTCTACTCGGCCGAGGACGCCGACAGCGCTGCCGATTCCGCGCGCCCCAGCGAGAAGAACGAGGGCGCCTTCTACATCTGGTCGCGGGCCGAGATCGAAGGGATTGTGGGAACGCCGGCCGCCGGGTGGTTCCGCCACCGTTACGGCGTCGAAGCGGAAGGCAATGTCGCCATGGATCCTCACGGTGAGTTCCGCGGGCGCAACATTCTGTTCGAGGCGCACTCGCTGGAGGACACGGCGGAACGCTTCGGCCTCGAACCCGCCCGCCTGGCCGCCGCGCTCGAAGACGCTCGCGCGAAGTTGCTCGCGGCCCGCGCGCGCCGCCCGCGCCCGCATCTGGACGACAAGATCTTGACCGCCTGGAACGGCCTCATGATTTCGGCCTTCGCCCGCGCCGCCCAAACGCTGGACGATCCCCGTTTTGCCGAGGCCGCCCGCCGCGCCGCGGCCTTCGTTCTGGATCGGCTGTACGATCCGGCCGCCGGCACGCTGTTGCGGCGCTACCGCGACGGCGAAAGCGCCATTCCCGCCTGCCTCGAGGATTATGCGTTCTTCGCCCAGGCATTGTTGGATCTGTACGAAACCGACTTCGAGCCGGACCGGCTGGAACTTGCGCTGCGCCTCATGGAAACCGCGCGGGATAGGTTCGAAGACCGGGAGCACGGCGGGTTCTTCAGCACCGTGGAGTCCGGCGAGTTGATTCTGCGCCTGAAGGAAGACCACGACGGCGCCGAGCCTTCGGCCAACTCGATCGCGGCGCTCAATCTGCTGCGCCTGGCCGAGATCATGGGCCGCGAGGACCTGCGGCGGTCAGCCGAGCGCACGCTTCAATCGGTGGCGGAGCGGTTGAAAGAGGCGCCCACCGCCGTGCCGCGGATGCTGGCGGCCTGGCTGCGGGCGCAGGCGCCTCCGCGTCAGGTGGTGATCGCCGGCCAGCGCGATGCTCCGGATACGCGGGCGCTGGTGGCCGAGGTCCGGCGAGGCTTCCGGCCCGATGTCTTGTTGCTGGTGGCGGACGGGGAGGCGCGGAATCCTTTGCTGGCCGGGATGCATCCATTAGGAGGAAAAGCGGCGGCCTATGTGTGCCAAAATTTCGTCTGCCGCGAACCGGTCACGGAACCCGGTAAATTAAAGGAACTGTTAAAGGACTTGAGAGTACCGACTTCCCGCCAATCAGTCAGCCTTCGATTTCGCCATCTGCATGGTCAGCCTTGAGTGCTCGATACTCAGGTCGATCCACTGGTCAACCAGGCGTTTGAACCGCTTGTGGGTTGCGATCCGGCGGCGA
>JACQZT010000105.1 GCA_016213755.1 Acidobacteriota bacterium
CCTCTCGAACTGAAACCGGCAGACCCGCGCAGAAAGTAAAGCTCGTTTAGACTACTCCGTCCGCAGCGCCTGTATGGGATCGAGCCGCGCCGCCTGGCGCGTTGGGATGGCCGTGGCGGCGGCCGCACACAGTAACACGAGGGCGGAGACCGAAAGCCAGACCGCGAAATTGGCCGCGCCGACGCGAAAGAGGTAGACATCAACCGCGCGGCGGAGCCAGAAGCTGAGCAGCCCGCCCAGCGCCAGTCCGGCAAGGGCGAGGCCGAGAGCGTACTTTTGGAATTGACGCGTAATCAGCGACGGGGTCGCGCCCAGCGCGATGCGGATGCCGATCTCGCGGCGCCGGAGCTGAACGGCATAGCCCAGCAGCCCTGCGATGCCCGTGGCCGAGATCAGAAGCGCGAACAGCGCGAATCCGCTCAACAGCGCCGTCAGGATGCGCTCGGTGGCGACCAGGGACGCGACGTTCTCGCCGATAGTCCGGACCCGCGTGAACGGCATGCGGCCGGCCTCTCTTTTAAACCCAGCCTGCAAGCCGGAAAGGAGCGCTTCGCGGGAACCGCCGTGACGGACCACCAGCGTCATTCCCAGCGTGGTTCGCTGGTCCCAATAGGACGTGTAGACCGTAAGGGGGTTCGGCTCCCGAACGTGCTGGAACTTCGCGTCGGAGGCCACGCCCACAATCCGGGTCCAGTCGAGGCTTCCGGGCTTCAATGGCTGGCCGAGGGCGGCTTCCGGGTTTCCGAAAAACTTCCGGGCGAGATTCTCGCTCACGATGGAGCTCTTCGGGCCGGCGGACCCGCGGGGCGGAAAATCATGGCCGGCCACGAGCGGGATGCCCAGCGAGTCGAAGTACCCGTCGGTGACCTGGTGGGAGAAGACCATCCGGTCAGCCAGGGGGACGGCCTGGTGGCCGGGGAATTCGATGGTGAAGGCCTGCAAGCCGCCGGTCAGCGGCATGTGCAGGGTCCACGCCGCCGCCCGGACGCCCGGCTGCCGTCGCGCCTCTTCGAGCAGGCTGCCATACGCCGCCGGCATTCGCTCGCGGCCGACCCCGGCGCTGACCAGGTCGGGCGCCAGGAAGACGGTTTGCGCCGAATTGAACCCTGTCGGCTCCCGCAGCAAGGATTCGAGCGAGACCAGCAGCAATCCGGCGCCGCCCAGGAGCGTCAGGGAAAAGGCGATCTGGACCACGACCAGACCTCCACGAAGGCGCGCCACCAGTTTCGAATTCGTCCGCTGCTGTGTGCCTTGGTGGATCTCCCCTCGCACGGCCGACCACGCGGGAACCCATCCCGCGACGAGAACCACCGCGGCCAGCACCAGGGTGAGAAAGCCGAGGACATTCCAATCGACCGGCGTCTCCAGTTGGATAGGAGTTCCCATCCCCGACACCGCGTGAATCAGGGCGGTCATGAACCAACCCGCGAGAACGATTCCCGCGCCCGCGCCCGCTATCGCCAGCAGCGCACTTTCGACGAGCAACTGGCGGCGGATGCGGCCCGCCGGGGCGCCCAGCGCCAGCCGCACGGCAATCTCCCGCCGCCGGGCGGTGGACCGAGCCAGCAGCAGGTTGGTCAGATTGGTCGCGGCAATCAGAAGCACGGCTGCCACGGCAGCCATCAAAGTCCTCAGCGCGGGGCCGAAGGTCTCCGCCAGCCACGAGAATCCGGAACGCGCGGAAACCACGTCCAGCCGCATGGCCAGGAAGTGCTTCTCGTCTTCGCCGCGGAGTCCGGGCGTCTTCACTTGCTCCAGCAAAGGACGCGACATTGCCGCCATCTGCCGGCGGGCCTGTTCGACCGTGACGCCAGGCTTGAGCCGCGCCAGCGCCTGAAGCATCCAGACGCCCGGCTCCGCACGCCAGCGCCACTTGGGATACATCGCTTCGAAGGCGCTCACGGGCAGCCAGATCTCCGTATCGACGCCGGGGTGGATCCCGTGGAAGCCCGCGGGCGCCACGCCGACAATCGTGAAAGGAACCCGTTCGAGCGTGATTCGCGTCCCGACCGCATCGGCTCCGCGCCCGAAGAGCCGGGTCCAGACACCGTCGCCAATGACGACTCCCCAGCCGCCCGGCGGGCCGCCGGGCACATCGTCGTCCGGCGCCAGAAGCCGGCCGGCGGCCGGCTGGATGCCCAGCACGGGGAAGTACGATCCAGTCACCGTGGACATTTCCAGCCGGTGGGAAGCGCCTCCCAGTTCGACCACCACCGGGCCCTGGCCGGCTATGCCGAACACGCCATCGAAAACCTGCGGGAGCCTTCCCAACGCTTCAAAGAGCGGAAAGGGAATCCGGGTTCGCTCTTTGGGCGCCGTGGCGCGTCCGCCGACCCAGGCGCGCTCGGTGGGCGGCAGATTAGTAACCCGGACACGCACCAGTTGGTCCGGCTGGCGGACCGGAAGGCCGCGCCACAGAAGACCGTTCAGAAGCGTGAAAATAGCCGTGTTCGCGCCGATTCCGAGTGCGAGGGTGATCCATGCGACGGCGGTGAAAATCTTGTTCCTGGCGAGGGCGCGGGTCCCAAAGACGGCGTCCTGCCACAGGCTTTCCAGCCAGGCGAAGGTCCGCTTCCCGGGTGCTCTCCTTACGGACGGTTGCGTCACCGGCCCTCCATAAGCGCCTTTGGGGATGATACCATCGCTCCCGCCGCAAGTCCTGCCGGCAATCGCGTGGTGTGACTCCTCGTGCCTTTCAGTCGCGTCGCATCGCATGTCCGCTCCCGCGGGCAGGAGAAAGCGGCTACGCTGACCGATCCCATGCCAAAGGCGCACCAGAAGCACGCGGGGTGGACGCCTTCACGTGGATCGCAGATGTCCAGCGGACCCCATACAAGTCCATGGGTCTGAGACTCTCTCGGCGGGCCATCTCGTGCACGGGGTTTCAGCGGCGGCGCGTCCAGTTCAAGGGCGTGACGGTGCACCAGGACTTCGAGGGCGCAATCACAAAAAAGGACCGCCGGCGAATCACCAGCGCCAGCGGCAAGCAGTTCACATTGTTCGACGACTTCCGCGAGAACGGACCTGGGTCCTTCGACGGATCTTCCCCCACCTGATTTGAGCTAACCAGTAGAGTCTTCCCGAGTTACGGGTATTCTTGCTCTCTTATGTAGGCATGTAAATAGTGTTTTAGATAACGCATTTAGTAATTTGATGTGATAGTCTGTAAACATGTACGTCGCCACCGTCCCCAACCGCTCCTCCCCGCCCGCCATCCTCCTCCGCAAAAGCTTCCGCCAGGATGGCAAGGTCCATTCGCGCACCCTCGCCAATCTCTCCAGTTGGGACCCCGCCCGCATCCAGGCCTTCCAGCGCGCCCTCCGCGGCGAGTTCGATCACCTGGCCTCCCCCGACCCCACCCTGGGCCCCGTCTTCGGCCTCCTGTTCGTCCTCAGGCAAATCGCCGATTCCCTCAGCCTCCCCGCCGCTCTCGGCAACTCCCGCGTCGGCAAACTCGCCCTCTTCCTCGTCCTGGCCCGCGTCGCCCGCCAGGGCTCGCGCTGGTCCGCCGTCCGCTGGGCCCAAGATCATGCGGTCGCCGAAGTCCTCGGTCTGACCTCCTTCGACGAGGACGACCTCTATGCCGCCCTCGACGATCTCTGCCTGCGCCAGGAAGCGATCGAGAAAGCGCTCTACCGGCGCTATCTCGGCCGCCGCGCGGCTCCGCCCGCGCTGTTCCTCTATGACATCACCAGCAGCTACCTGGAAGGCGAGTTCAACGCCCTGGGCGAGCACGGCTACCCCCGCGATGGCAAGCCCGGCAAGCTGCGGATCGTCATCGGCTTGCTCACCGACGATCAGGGCGAACCGCTGGCCGTGCGCGTCTTCGCCGGCAACACGGGCGGTCCGGCTGCGGTGGCCGCGCAGATCCGCATCGTCAAAGACCAGTTTGGCGTCCAGGAACTGGTGTTCGTGGGTGACCGGGGCATGGCCAGGAGCAAGGGCAAGCAGGCGCTGGAGGAGGCCGGGCTGCGCTACATCAGCGCCCTGACGGTGCCGCAGATCCGCAAACTGCTGAGCACCGGCACCCCGCGGATGAGCTTGTTTGCCGAACAGGTGTGCGAGGTGGAGGCCGATGGAGTGCGCTATGTGTTGCGGAAGAATGAGGCGGAGGCAGCCCGGGAGCAGCACCGGTTGGAAGACAAACTGGCCAAACTCGGCCGGAAGGTGGAGGCGCGCAACCAACGGGTGAAGCAATCCAAGCGCTGCCAGCCGGAGGCGGGGCGGCGGCAGTTACAGGCCTGGGTGGCGCGCCATAAACTGACCGGGCAGGTGGAACTGCGCGTGGAAGGCCGCGCCATCGTGCTGGAGGGTAAGCAGGCGGGCATCGGCCAGGCCCTGCAACTGGCAGGCTGCTGCGCGGTGGCGACGGATGTGCCGAAGGAGCAGATGAACGAACAGGCCGTGCACGACAGCTACGTGAGGTTGCGGAAGGTGGAGCGCGACTTCCGGCTGCTGAAGACCGGGCTGCTGGAAGCGCGGCCCGTATTTGTGCGCAAAGAGAGCCGCACGCGCGGTCACGTGTTCTGCTGCATGCTGGCCCTGAAACTTGGCCGTGAAATAGAGCGGAGGCTGCAAGCCGCCTTCGGGACCACCGACGCCGATCCGCACGCCTGGACGCTCGCCGATGCGCTAGCGGCGCTGAATCGGTTGTGCTTGCTGGAATATCGGATTGACGAAAAGACCAAGCTGACTCGCCTGCCAAATCCCGACGCCCGCCAGGAAGAGATCCTCGCGGCGCTCGGTGTCCGCCTGCCCAAGAAGTGACGATGCAGGCCGGGGCAATTCGTCGCCCCGAACGAGTAACTTCCATCCGCTCAAATACCTACCGGCAAAATTTCGCTCATCCGCCGGGGGAAGATCCGTCAGGGAGCGGCACCGGCGATTCTTTGCAGCCGGCCGGTCAGGCCGGCTGCGCTTCCAGGCCGGTCTTAGCTTCGGGCAGGACCCAGCGCGCCTCCTCGAAGCCCACGTATTTGACGACCCGCAACTCGCCCGGGTCGCACGCCAGCAGGTCGCCCACGCGAAGCGGAGCCTGGGTCTGCCGCAGAGCGGTCCAGGCGGCGTATACGTTGGGCGCTTCGAGGGGTTCGGCCTCCTCGTAGTCCTTGGGTTTGACGGAGGTGGCGCCGCTCAGGTGCGGGGCCCAGCGGAACTGCTGGCGGGGTCCCTCTTTCATTCGGAAGATGCGGTAGAGAGGCATGTCTGAAACCACATTATCGCTCAAAACAATTCCGAAGTGGAATGTTTTGTGGGCGCCGAACCGGTCCGCCCGCGCGCCGCTCTCAAGGTCCCGTCTTCCGCGGTAACAAGTAGAGGAGAGCCAGGCCGAGGTTCCGCTGGCCGCGGCCGGGATCGTACTCGGCGGTCAGCGACAGCGATTTGGACAAAGGGAAGACCGCCCCGACGATGCCGTTATGGGTCCCCCGTGCCGGCCGCGCTTCAGGGCGCCGATGCTCGAACCCATGCCGGCGTAGTGCTGGGTTCGCC
>JACQZT010000111.1 GCA_016213755.1 Acidobacteriota bacterium
GCAATTGGAGGGCGGAGCCAATGCGACCGTGAAGGGGGCGATGATCGGTCTGGCAGGGATGACCAATTTCTCGCCGAGTTAAGGAGACACGATGCCGGGAGCGCCAGTGACGATCGGATGCGCGGTGGTGGTGACGCCGGGGGCGGCGGGTCCGCCCGACAGCGGCGTCATCGTGATGGTCCCGCAGGCCATCGTCACGGCCGGGGGCGTGCCGCTGGCCGTGAGCGGGTCGCTGTGCCAGATGGTGAATTCGCTTTCCGGCGCGCCGTATCCGCTGGTGATCGGGCCGCTGGCCAGCACCGGCGTCAAAGTGAACGGCATGAGCCTGGTGCGCCTGGGGGACCAGATTCCCTCGCCCCCCGGCGTGCTGGCGATTCTGGGGCCGCCGGCCGCGCCGTACGTGTCGGATTCGAGCGCGCCCTGAGGAGAGATGGCTATGGCAGTGGTGAAACGGACGGACATTCTGGGGCGCGACCTGTGCGCCATCTACCGCATCACCGACGGACGTTACGAAGACGCCGACTTCGACACCGTGCGGCGGATGGCCATGGGCGAGTCCATCAACGACCTGACCGCCGTCGCCGGAATCGACAACGCCGTGCAGGCCGTCATCCATCGCCTGAAAGCCATGCGCGGCGAACTGACCGACCTGGGCCATCCCGAGTACGGCTCGCGGCACCACGAACTGATCGGCGAACCCAACAGCGTGCACAACCGGAACCTGGTGAAGCTGTACATTCTCCAGGCCCTGGCCTACGAGCCGCGCATCGAAAAGATCCACCGCGCCCAGATCCGCTCCACGGAAGGGCGCGCGCCGGACCGGGTCGAAATCGAACTGACGCTGTCGTTCGTGGGCGCGCCGGAACTTCGGAATCTGGTAATCCCGTTCAGCTTTGGGGGCAGCGTATGAGCTACGTGGCCGAACCTTATCTCTACATCACCGACCAGGTCCTGACCGGGCTCACCGGCGGCGTCGCGCGCGAGAGCCACCGGTTCTTTCCCAAGGCGAACAGCTTCCGTTTCCTGGCCGAGCAAGGGGACCCGGTCCCCGAGACCGTGCAGATCATCGGGCAGGCGCAGGACGCCTTCTACGCCTTCCAGCAGGGCAAGGATTACGCCGTCGCCGGCGACGGCACGTTCCAGTTCCTGGCCGACGCGGCACAGCCCACAACGCCCGCGGCCAAAGCGACCTGGCCCGACGAAGGTTCGGAATTCTTCGTCAATTACTACCACACCGAAAGCGGCAAGGCGGCGCTGACCGACCGCAACGTCGGGAGCCTGGTGCGCACGCTGGCCGAGTCCTTCGCGCGCGAGCTCGCCGTGCTGCGCAAGCAACTGGAGCTGATCTACGACTCGGGCTTCGTGGATACGGCCGCGGGCACGGCGCTGGATCGCGTGGTGGCGCTGGTGGGGCTCGCGCGGCGGGGTGGCGACACGGCCATCGGCGTGGTGCGCTTCTTCCGCGATACGCCCGCGCCGGCCGATATCTCGATCCCCGAGGGCGCGCGTGTCTCGACGGCGCTGAACCCGCCGGCCAGCTTCGTGACCACCGCGGCCAAGACGCTGCGGCGCGGCCAGCTCGCCGTGGACGCCCCCATTCGGGCCGAGGCCAAGGGCGCCGCCGGTCTGGCCGCCGAGCGCACCATCGGCGTGATCAACCAGCCCATCCTGGGAATTTCCGGAGTGGTGAACGAAGTCGCCACCGTGCTGGGCGGGGCGGCGGAATCCGATGCCGAGCTGCGCACGCGGGCCAAGCGGGTGATCGAGCGCATCGGGAAATCCACCCCGCGCGCGCTGCTGCACGCGCTGACCACCGAGGCCGGACTGGGCGAGAACGAAATCAAGATCGTCGAGGAACTGGCTCTGCGGCCGGGCGTGGTGCAGGTCTTCGTGGCGCGCGAGGCGAGCGCGGAGCTGGCCGTCAAGGTCCAGAACGCCATCCTCAACAGCCGCGCCGCGGGAATTCGCGTCGAGCACAACCTGGCCATCGCGCTGCCTATGGCGCCCAAGGACGCTCTGCCCACCGGGCCGGCGCGCGACGACGGCATCACAGACCAGTTGCCCTCGAGCGCGGACTGCAAACTGCCGCTGGTGTGCGATCTCACCGTCTTTCCGGAGAATCCGCGCATCTCCGGCGGCGACAAGGCAACGCTCCAGCAGAGCGTTTCGGCCGTGGTCACCGACTACGTGCAAGCCTCGGCCATCGGCGGCACGCTGGTCTACAACCAGCTTGTGGCCAGCCTGATGGGCGTCGCGGGCGTGCTCGACGTGGTGCTGGATCTCAAACCCAAGGGCATCCAGGCGGGCAAGTGCAATGTTCAGCTTCCCGACGGACGCCGCGCCACGCTGGACGCGCAGGACCTGACGGTGCGCTTCGCCGGCGCGCCGGTGAGCTTCGATTTCGTCTTCCTGGTGACGCTCAAGCCCGGCGGAGACAAGGGCGGCGCGGAGACGGACATCAAGAAGGCGCTGGTGACGCTGTTCGCCGGCGCGCCGGCCAAGGTGAGCTCCGCGGCCTTGCTGGCGCTGCTTGGCGCCTCCAACCATTTCTCGATTCAGGAAGCGGACGTGAGCTGGACGGCCGAGTACGACCAGGCCGGGCTGATGGTGCGCGACCAGGGCGGCCCGGGGGCCGAAACCGCCATCGCCGCAGGCGACCGCGCGGTGCTGCGCAACGTGAAGGTGGAAGTGAAACCGTGATCCGACCCGCCACAGGACGCGCGCTCAAGATCCTCACCCGCTTCCCGGCGTTTCTGCGCGCCGAGGGGCCGGGCAAGGCGCTGGGCGAAATCGCGACCGCGCTGGGCGGGAGCCTGGACGAAGCCGAGCGCCTGGCCACCGGCATCCAGAGCGCGCACCGGCTGGCGGTGGCCGAAGAGGACCGGGACGTGCTGCGCCTGGCCGCGCTGCTGGGCTTGCAGGGCTCCGATTTCCTGATTCTGAGGAAGTTCTACGAGCAGGGGATCTTCCATCCCGCCGCGGAGGAACTCGCCCCGCAGGTGCGCGAGCAGCGGGCCTCTCGCAACTACCTCGAGGCCCTGAAAAGCTCGGTTGGCCGCGTGGTGGCCGTGATGGGCGAGGGCTGCGGAACCATTTGGGCGCTGCTGGAAGGCACGGCCGTGCTGCTCAACGCCGCCACCGTGGTTGGGGCGGGGCGGGATCGCGTGGCGCATCCCGGTGCGGAGCTCCCGCGCGGCGGTTTCGTGCACCGCACCGCCATCCGCTACACCGTCTTCGAGGACCACAAGCCGGTGGCGAAGGACGGCGCCCTCTATCTGGTCGAAAACCCGATCCGCGACCTCACCAGCGACGAGCGCGAGCGCCGCCAGCGGGAATGGTTCCCCCTGCACCGCGGCGGCTTCTTCTCCGACCCGGTGGCCGTACGCATCACCGGCGTGGGCGACCGCACGGTGTGGCCTCTCATTGTGAGCGAGGCCCGCCACGAGGGTTTCGGATTTCGCGGCGCCGTGCCCGCCGGCAAGCAGTTGCTCTTCACCCCCGAGGGCCGGGCCTACCTGGATGGAACCGAGGTCACCGCGCGCTGCTTCTACTTCCGGGGCATGCTGGCCGGAGACGGCTCGCAGGGCGGCACGGTGTCGCGCTTCGACCGGACCGCGCCCAAGGACGTCTTCATCCGGGTCACGGAATCGAAGGATGGAGGGCCGCTGCCTCCGTTGATCCTGCCGCTGGGCGATTCAAAGTGGCGCTTCTCGGTGCGCGAAGGCGCCTTTGACGCGAGCGAGTTCGAGGCCGCCGTTTTCGCCTTTCCGCAGGACGCGGGCGAAATTCAGGCTCTGCCGCCCTCCGGCAAAGTGCGCATGGAGTGGCGCGAGAACGAGCCGTTTGCGGCCACGATTCTCATCCCCGCGGAGCTGAAGTCTCTGGAAAAGGACATTCTGGCGGGCGACGACTTGCGCAAGTTCGTGCGCGCCGGGCTGGAGCGGTTTCGCGCCGCGGGCATCCGCCTGGACGTGGACTACTTCGACCAAACCTGGATTCTCAACAAGAGCGTGCTCCGGGATGCGAACGCGGATTCCGGAGCGGGCGTGGACTTCGGGGGCACCCTGCTCCCGAGGCCACCGGAAGGATAGCCATGAGCACAAACATCACACTTCCCAAGCCGCTGAACGGCCAGGTGCAGCCCGGAGACCCCATCCGGGCGGAAGACTGGCGCAACGTGGTGACGGGCATCACGCACATTTACGAGGTTCTGAACAAGCCCGCCGCGGTGGCGGGCGATTTGTGGGTGGAGGTGACCGGCAAGAACGGTCCGGTCGCTAACGCTACGGTCACCGTGGTTCCCGCCGGAGAAAAGGGCGCTCCCCGCGTGGGCCAGTACGCCGGCGCCGGCTATAAGAAGTACCTCGTGACCCATCTCGTCGACGGCGAGTACAGCGTGAATGTGGAAGCGCCGGGGTATCTCGACGCCGAGGGCCAACCCAAGATGAGCGAGGGGGGCAAATGGGGCGAGATGGCAATCAAGCTGAAGCCGGCCGAGGCCACCAGCGAAGTGCCGGAGCTGTTCGGCAATACGCTCGCCGAGGCCATGAAGAAGATCCGGGACGCGAAGTTCCAGGTGGGCGACGTCATCGATTCGCACGGCAACGAAGTCCCCACGCGGGTCCTGGCCGAGGCCGCCAAGACCCTGGCCGTGCTGGGCCAGGCACCCGAGGCCGGAGCGGTGCGGGCGCAGAAGACGCAGATCCACTTGCACGTTGCGGCGCGCCTGGACGCGGCCCGGCAAATCACGGTGCCGAATCTGCGCGGTCTCACCGTGGACGAGGCGCGCGCCAAGCTCGCCGAACTGGGTCTGGAATTGGGCGAAGTCACCAATGTTGCGGTGCGTTAGGAGGGAACCATGCCTGCTGCAAGAAATGTGATGATGGCCGCGATGGCGGTGAAGGAGAACACCGCTTTTGTCGGCGCCTTCAACCCGACGAAATTCGAGGAGATCGAACGCGAGGTGGCGAAGGCGGTGGTGATCTCGCAAGAGCCGGCGGCCGGGGAGATGGCCTGGCCGGGCACCAAGATCAATCTGCGGATGATCTTGCGATCGTCGATTCCGGTCGGTACGATTACGGGCATCGACGCGACCGTGAGCCAGAAGTACGAGAAGGCGAACCTCGGCGTGGTGGAGGCCGAAATCGGCAAGTCGGAGGCCAAGACGATCATCGACGCCAAGGAGAAATACCAGCAGCTCACACCCGTCGAAAAGGAAAAGGTGGACCAGTACATCGCCACCCAGTACGGCGCCGCCGCCAACAAGGAGACGGTGTACAACAGCCTGAGCCTGCTCATGCGGATCTGAGACCCTATGGCGGTTCGCGAATCCAAACCGAAGACTCCACGGGACGACGCCTCTTCCGGCGACGTTCAGGTGGCTCTGCCCGCGCTCGAACCCGGCAGCCGGATCGAGAAAGCCGCGCTGAGGGTTGCCGGCCGCGGTTTTCACGGCAAGCTGAAGGACCTGAAAGGGGCCGTGGTCACCGCCAGTCCCGTGACGCGAACGCCGGCTGTGATCGTCGATTTCGGCGCGCCGCGTTCCATCCTGAGCCTGGCGCTGGGATCGGCCGGAAAGATCCGGGAGGTGTCGGCGTGGCTGGGCACGGAGTTCGCCTCTAAGCCCGCCTACTCGGGCGACGCTTCGAGCGCATCGTTCGCGGGCCTCGAGACGCCCAAGCTCCTGGTGAAAGCCGTGACCTCCGGGGGGCAGGCCTTTACCGCGGCCGCCTTCGCCGCAAGCTGCCGCATCACCACCGCTACCGGTCCCAGCAACGTGCGCGCGTCGCTGAATGGCGGGCTGCCCTTCTGGACGCATCCCGGCGTGCTGAGCGCCGAGGTCGCCGTGACCGGGCTGGTGGAAAGCCTGAACGCGCTGGCGAAAGACGCCGCGGCGCCCGTGTCGCCCGTGGTCTCGCTGGTCACGGACACGCCAGGAGTGATCGAGACCTCCTTCAGCGCGGCCCAGGACTGGAGCGTATTGCGCTGCTCGGCGGCGCGCTGGGGCGCGGAAAGCAAGCTCGAACTGGCGCTGGTGGCGCTGGAGCCGCAAACGGTCGTTGTTCCGTTCCCGGCGCCGGGCGCCAGCGCCAGGAGCCAGTGCCGCGTCTCCCTCGTTCTGGCCGGAGCCTTTCCGCCCTGGCGGGCCTTCCCGGCGCAGTCGGGCGGCGCGGGCAAGCTGGGGATGAAGGTCGGCTCGCGTTTCACTGTGGCGCGCCGGTTCGAGTTCGCCGAGGCGGGTGAACTGCACGGCCTGGCGCTGCTGCTGCGCACGGGCGGCGAGAAGACCGAACTGCGGCTCGAACTCCTGGTCGATGCCGGCGACCGTCCCGGCCCGGGCAAACCGCTGGCTTTTGCGCTCCTGGCGCTCGCGGCCGCCTCCGACGCGCCGGCCTGGACCGATGTTCTGTTTCCCCAGCCGGTCAAAGTCGCCGCGCCGGCGTCGCTGTGGTGCGTTCTCAAAGCCAAGACCGGAGCGGTCGAGTGGGCCGGTGTCGCGGGCCAGCAAGCCAACACCCTCTTCAGTGACGAAGGGAGCCTGTGGCAGAGCTACCCGGCGCTGGGCGGCGGCACGGCGCCCAGCGCGCGGATGAGAGTGCTGCGCAAGCCTTTTCCCAAGGAGACCGCGCCGCTGCTGACGATCGAGAAAGTCGCGACCGACCTGGAGGGCGCCGCGACTCTCGAACTGGAAATCAAGGCGCCGCTGGCGGTCCAGGGAGGCACTGTCTCGGTTCCGCTGTGCTTCCAGGCCGCCGCCAGCGGGAAACTGACCCTCAAGAGCGCGACGGCGTTCTACAAGGCGCAGGGAGGTCCCGCGTGATGCGCGACGAAGCCAAGGTGCGGTTCCAGGACGGGATGCGGGTGACCCGCCAGCACATGGAGCACTTGCAGGATACGCTTCTGGCGGACGCAATCCAACTGCGCCAGGCGCTGGGAGCGGGGAAAGTGTGCCACGGGTTTCAGACCGTGGCGGCCGGTTCGGACAAGGTCAAGGTGTCTCCCGGGCTGGCCTTCGACGCACTGGCGCGGCCTGTCATTCTGGATACCGAGACCGAAGTGCCGCTCGACTTTTCCGCCGCGAAGAAACAGGTTCTCGCGCTGGTCTACTCGGTGCGCGCCGAGAGCCCGGTGAACGGTGTGCCGAGCCTGCTGTACCATCGGACCGGCGTCGAGGCGCGCGCGGCCGCGCCGCCCTACGCCGATGGCGCGCTGCCGTTTGCCGAAGTGGACGGCACGGGTGGCACAATCCTGGTGTTTCAAAAGCCGGAATGGTACCTGACCGCGCCGGACCACCGGCACAGCGGCCAGTTTCGCGCGGATGAGGCCGCGCGCTGGCGCTACGACGGCGTGCCGCTGGGGCTGGGCGATCCGCGCTTCGATTCCGGCTTCGTCCCGGTGCCCGCCGGCGGCGAGGTGCGTCTGGTGCACGGCTTGAACACCATCAACCTGCTGGTTCAGATGCAGTGCCGGCTGGCAAACGGCGTCATCACCATGCAGGGTTTCGGCAATTCGTTCTGGTACGAACTCGCCGGCCACCAGGAAGTGGCCCTAGTCCGCAGCGCTACCGGCGAGGACGAGGTTTCGCTGCGCGTGGCCCTGTGGCCGTTCGGCGCGGGGGCCACCGGCCCGGCGATGCCCATCGCCATCGCCGGCGCGGATTTCCTCGCCGAATTCGGGCAATCGTTCGCGCTCGACGGCGGCCGCTCGCGGTCGTTCGACGGAAAGCCTTTGAAGAAGTACGTCTGGACACAAATGAGTTAGAGGAGGTGGAGTATGCCCGCATTTGTCCCCGGCACGCCGGTGGAAACCACGGAACCCACGGTCGAAGTTACGGTCGACCCTCAAAGACCGCTTCCCATCGGGAGGCACCGCTTTCAGCTTGTCGTGGTGGACGACAGCGGCAACCGGAGCGCGCCCGACACCGTCGACGTCGTGGTCCGGGATTCGCAGAACCCCACCGCCGTGCTGAGGGTGGCCTCGCAGGTGGAGTTCGGCAAGTCGATTACCCTGGATGGCCGCGCCAGTAGCGACGTGCCCCCGGGCAAGATCGCCCGCTACATCTGGACCATGCTGGATTGAGCGTATGCCTGTCTTCACGCCCAATGTTGCCCTGGAGACCGCGGAGCCGATCGTCGAGGCCGAGGGAGCGCCCGCCGGCCGGCGCCGCTTCTCCCTGGTGGTGGAAGACGAAGACGGCAATCGCAGCGAGCCGTCCATCGCCGTGGTGACCGTCCTGCCTCCCAGCTTCAGGGTGGCTGTGGGACCGGGTCCCGTCGACCTGGCTTATGACGACCGAACCCGCGAGGTGTGGGTGCTCAACTCCGGCTCGGCCGAGCGCAACCGCGGCAGCGTGTCGGTGGCCGGCCTCGCCCGGCGGCAGGTTCTGGCCACTGTGGTGGTGGGCGCCAAGCCCAGCGAGATCGCGCTTTCTCCCGCCGCCGACCGGCGGCGAGCCGTGGCGGTCAATACCGGGGACGGCACGGTATCGATCATCGACATGCAGACGCGCCAGGTGACGGCCACGGTTCCCGTGGGCGAAAGGCCGGGCGCGGTGGACATCAGCGCGGACGGGCGCTGGGCCTATGTGGTGCTGCCGGCCGCCGTCGTGGTGGTCGACCTGCTGCGGCAGACGGTGGCTAAGACCATCCCCGTGGGAGCGCAGCCGGCGCGGGTGATATTCGCTACGAACGGCCGCGAGGCATTGGTCGGCAACAGCGGAGATGGGACCGTCAGCGTGATCGACGCCGCCCGCCAGGCGGTGTCCGATACCGTGCGCGTGGGCGGGGCCACTGCGTCGAAACCGCAAGAGGTGGCGCTGGCGGTGGAGACCTACCCGGCGTGGAGCGCCAATCCAGGCAATCGCACTGGCTCCGTCATCCAGCCGGACCACACGGTTCTCGATTTCCGCCTGGAGGAAGCCTGCGCGGGCGTCGCCGTTACGTTCGACGGCCAGATCGCGCTGTTCGCGGGCGCCGACCAGCCGCTGCTGGCGCGGGTGGCTTTCGAAGGCGGCCGCCCGGCGATCGCCAACGCGCGGTTGCCCGCGCCGGGTGGAGGCCCCAAGGGGATCGCGATTTCCCCCAACGATGCGATCGCGCTGGTGGTGCATCCGGAGACCGCCGCGGTCAGCCTGGTTACCGTGAAGCGCCCGCAACTCATCGCCCGCCTCGAGGCGCCGCGCGGCCCCCTGCGCACGGTCGCGGCGGGGAGTTTCGCCTGCGCCATCTGCCAGGACGACGCGCTGCTGGCGGTGGATTGGTCGGGCGTAACCGTCTGAGGCCTACGGCACGCTCACGCCGTAGCTTGCCAAGAAACTCCGAGTCTCGGTGATGTCCGTGCGGAATCCGAATCCCGTCCCGGCGCAGTTCTGGTTGAGCCCAAACGAAGTGACGGCCGCGACGATATTCGTGTCGCCCATGAAATTGGGACCGCCGGAATCACCGAAGCAGGTGCCGCCGGACCAGTTGCCCGGATTGTTCGAGAATTGGATATTGTACCCGTCCGTCAGCGCGCTGCCCAGGTTCACAATCCGCGTAACGCCTCGATAGCGTTCCCGCGCGCTCAGGTACTCGGGTTTGACGCCCTGCAATCCGTACCCGACCACGGTGAAGGAAACCTCCTGGAGGCCACGCTGGGTTGCCAGTCCGTCCAGTGCTCCGAGAGTGGGCAACTGCCCGTATACTTTGCTCCTCACTTTCTTGTCGAGGATCACAACTCCGACATCGTGAGTGTTTGGAATGGTCAGCGACCCGTTCCAACCCGGATGCGGGTGCGGCGTCCCCATGATTCCGCCCGAATTCGGATACGGCGGACTGGCCACTTTGGAGTCGAACCAGACCTGAGCGCGAACGGCGGGTCCTTCCGTGCAGTGAGCCGCCGTCAAGAATACCGTTGGCGTCATCAGAGTGCCGGTGCACCGCCACAGCGGCGTGCCGCCGGTGTCGTAGAACACCACCAAACCTACGTACGGGTGGGCGTTGCCATCCGGCACGCCAAACTGGACTGCCAGGAGCGCGGCCGCCACCAGCGCAGTCACGAGCGGCGCTCTAACTAAGTTGTTCCGCATCTCTTTTTCCTCCGTTGAGCCAGGATGTATCTCCCTGGTCTTTCCGCTACCCACGACTATACACCTGGATGCGCGGCCCGGTGAGATATGCTTGTGAAATGCATGAAGACAGCGTGTGCTCGCGGCGGGGCTTCGTTCAGGCCGGGGCCGCTGCCTCGATCCAGGGCGTTCGCAAGCCGGAGGGTGAGATGCAGAAGGTACTGTATGCGGAATTGCTGCCGCACGAGTTTCGCGCGCGGCTGGCGGCGCGGCCCATCGCGTACCTGCCGCTGGGGACGCTGGAATGGCACGGCGAGCACCTGCCGCTGGGCTCGGACGCGATCCAGAGCGAGGGCCTCATGATCGAGTGCGCCCGCCGCTATGGGGGCATCGTGATGCCGCCCATTCACCTGGGGCCGGACCGCGCCCGCCCGGCCGAACCCGGGCACATGCTCTACGGCATGGACTACGCGGCGTCCACCACGCCCGCGCGGCAGCTCGACGGAAGCTGCTACTGGGTCCCGAAAGGGCTGCACGTGATGATTGTCGACGCCGTGCTGGAGCAGTTGAAGCGCGCCGGTTTCCGCGCCGTGTTCGCCGACGGCCACGGGCCGTCGCGCACCTCCTGGGTCGAGAACCTCGAAGAGCGGGAGGCGCGCTTCGGTTTGAAGCTGTTCGGCGTCACCAAGGACATCGCGTCCCAATGGAGGAGCCAGGTGGACCACGCCGCGCGCAACGAAACCTCGCTCATGATGCACCTGCGGCCGGAACTGGTGGACCTCAAGCAGCTTTCGCCGGACCGCGCCGTGCGCCCTGTCGGAGTCGGAGGAGTGGATCCCCGCGACGCCACCCCCGAATACGGCCGCGAGTGCTTCGAGCGCTCCCTCGACCTCCTCCTCCCGCTCCTGAAAAGGTGGACAGCCTGATCTACCCGGGTTCTTTCGGGGCCAAGAGAGATTGCGTGGAAACTCGAGGTTGTTGTAGGATGGCCCTGCCATGAACACCAATCCTCGGCGCGACTTCCTCGCTTCGACCGGAGCGGGACTCCTGATACTCAAGCCTGAGACCGTATTCGGTTCGCAGGCGAACTCGGCCGTCGAATTCGGCCTGGTGGGCTGCGGCAGCCGCGGCAACATGATCGGCGGCATGTTCAAGGAGTTCACCGGCGCCCGGCTGGTCGCGTTGCACGACCCGTTCGAGAACCGCCTGGAGTTCACCCGCAACGGCCTGAAGAGCCCGGACGCGCGGCTGTACAAAGGCTACGAAGGCTACCAGGAACTCGCCGCTTCCAAACTCGACGCCGTGGTCATCGAAAGCCCGCCCTATGCCCGGCCGGGACAAGCCGCGGCCGCGGTGGACGCGGGCCGGCACGTCTACATGGCCAAGCCCGTCGCGGTCGATGTCTGGGGCTGCAACTCCATCGCCGCCACCGGCGAGAAGGCAAAGGGCAAGGTCTCGTTCTTCACCGACTTCCAGTTCCGCGCCGCCGAGCCCATGAAGGAGTGCGTCGCGCGCGTCCGCCGCGGCGACATCGGGACTCCGGTTCTGGGACATGTCTACTACCACACGGGCCGTCTGCGCCCCAAGAACCTTCCCGGCGACACTCCCGAACTCGCGCGTGTGCGCAACTGGGTCTTCGACAAAGCCCTCTCGGGCGACATCATCGTGGAGCAGAACATCCACGCGCTGGACGCCGGCGCCTGGCTTCTCGATGCCCAGCCGCTCAAGGCTTACGGCACCGGCGGGCGCAAGGTGCGCGTCGACGTCGGCGACTGCTGGGACCACTTCGTGGTGACCTTCTGGTATCCCAACGGAGTCCTCGTGGATTTCAGTTCCACGCAGTGCATCCGGGGCTACGACGACATCTGCGCGCGCATCTACGGCTCCGAGGGCACGGCCGAGATGCACTACGCCGGTTCCACCGCCATCACCGGGAGCAAGCCCTGGAAAGGCCCCGACAAGATCAACGTCGGGCGCGGCGGCACCATCGACAATATCAAGACCTTCGTCGAGAGCATTCGCGCCGGCCAGCCGCTGAATAACACGGCCGAGGTGCTGCGCAGCAACCGCACCGCGATCCTCGGCCGCATGGCCGCCTACCGCAACACGGCAGTGACCTGGGACGAGATGATACGTTCCAACGAAAGGCTGGATTTGAAACTGCCGAAGTTCCCCGCTACCAGATGAACTTCAGGCCCAATTGCACGTAGCGCGGGTAGTTGGCGCTGCCGGTGGCCACGCTCGCCTTGTCCAGGCTGCCGAAGGCAGTGCTCTCCGGGTTGTTGTTGAAGTTGGCGGCGTAGAAATAGTATGTGTTGAACACGTTGAAGGCCTCCACGCGGAATTGGAGGGAAGTCTTCTCGGTGATGCGGGTCATTTTGTTCAGCGACATGTCCGCGGTCGGCACGGTGTGCAGCCGCAGCCGCCCATCATAGTTGGATGTGAGGCGCGGAGCGAACCGCGGCAGCACCAGGAAGTTGTAATCCGAGCAGCCGTACTGCACGCTGAAAGGCTGCATGGTGATGGTGCCGTTGTCGTTCCAGCGCGCCACGCAGGGTTTCACGCCGTAGACTCGCGGCGCCGACCAGTCGATGTTGCCGAGCTTCGCCTCCTTCACGTACAGCACGTTGCTGGGAAGAGCCCACGGCAACCCCGACTGCGCCTGCACCATCCAGGTGGTCTCCCATCCGGATGCGATCCGCCTCCAGACGCGATTCGACGAGTTCAATAAGCGCTTGCCCTCTCCAAACGGCAACTGGTAGACCGCGCCCAGCGTGACGCGGTGCGTGCGGTCGTACTGGTACAGCCCCTGCTGCATGATGTCCCGCTGCACGTCGTTGAATCCCGACCGGTAGATGTTCTTCGAGAGCGTGTAGGTGGCCAGCAGGTTCATTCCCGCCCGCCGCCGTGTTTCAAGAGTCACCTGCAGCGAGTTGTACCAGGTGGCGCCATCGTTGCGCGTCAGCTCCGTGAGCCCGCCAAACGCCGGATACGGCGCGGCCAGGGTGGATCGGGCGACGTTCTGGCTCGCGAAAGAGGTGGTTCCGGAGAAAGGCTGCAGGCCGTAGAACGGGTTGCGGACCAGTTGGTCGCAGTAGGCCGGCGTGCCGCCTTCCATCAGGTTGCACTGCTGGCGGAACGCCAGGCTGGACGCGTTGAAGGACCGGCTGGTCTCGAGGTCGTTGGTGCGGCTGCCGACGTAAGCGACTTCGATCCGGATCCCTTGAACAGCCTCGTACTGGAAGCTGAACGAGAACTGGTTTACGTGTGGGATGCGGAACCGCGGGTTCACAAGACTGAAGCCTCGGCCCAGGAACGTGGCCGCCCCGAGGCTCGCACCCGATGGCAACTGCAGCCCGTCCGGAAACGGATTGTTGAGCAGGTTCGGCAGGTATGTCCGGCCGCTGTCCAGAGTGTTAATCAGAGACGTGGTGACACTGTAGCCATTGGTTTGCAGGTAGTCGTTACTGGGATTGAGGTAGTATCGGCCCCAACCTCCGCGCACCGCCAGCCGGCTCCCTAACTGGTACGCAAAGCCGAAACGCGGCTGGATGGCCTTCCTGTAAAGGTCAGCCGCGGTCCGCGGTACGCCGTTGACGCCGGCAAACAGCAAAGCGCCGCGCAGCACCGGAAGTTCCGGGAACTGGGCGTGGCTGATCAGGGTATCCACGGGGTTGACGGCATTGGCGTCGAACGATCGGTTCATCCGGTTGTAGCGCTCGTTAGCCGGGACGTTGAAATCCCAGCGCAGCCCGAGGTTCACCGTCAGCTTGCGGGTCAGCTTCCAGTCGTCCTGCACCCAGGGAGCAAAGTACCGGTAGAGAAAAGTCGGGAAGAGATTGTTGACGGAGCTGCCGCCGGTGGGAGTGCCCAGCAGCCAACTGGCGATCGAGTCGCCGCTGAGGGAATCGGCGCGGGCGTAGTCCCGCTGGGTGTTGGACGGCGAGGCGCTCAGGGCCAGCACGTTGCCGGGGTTGTTGGTGATGTACTGGATCGACCGCATGTCGATGCCGGCCTTGAAGCTGTGGCCTCCCCGCACCCAGGTGAGGTTCGGGTGGAACGCCCAGTTGTTGGTGATGTTGGCGGTGGGATACGCCCCCAGTCCCGTGTATCCGCTGAACGAGTAGACGCCGAAGTTGGCCTTATGGGGGAGGCTGCCGGCCAGGGATTGCGGAAACCCGAGAGTGGTGATGTCGAAGCCCTCGTTTCCTTTTCTGCCGTTCTTCTCCACGTACCGGTTGAAGGAGAGCCGGGCGTTCAGGACCAGCGCCGGGCTGAGCGTGCTGATCCAGTCCAGAACCTCGGCGAAGTTGATGCGCTGGTGGCGATAGTAGCCGTCGGTACCCGGCTCCGAGAACAGTCCGTTGGTGTTTCGCTCCTGGAACCGCGAGTTGGAGGCATGGCGCCAGAACATGCTGTGTTTGGAGCCGATCTTCTGGTCGAACTTGCCCACCAGGTTGTAGAATCCGTCCACCATGAGCTGGTCGCCGCCGGCCACGAAGACGTTCTGCTGGGCGTAGGCCTGGCCGGCTGGAGAGGGACGATTCGGCTTGCGCATGTAGCCCAGAATCTTGCGGGCGATCGGGTTCACCCTGCCCGCGGGAATGACATTGCCGGGAAAAGGATCGCGCGTCCATGTGCCGCTCACGTCCCGCCCCGTGGTGGGATCGTAGATCGTGATCTTGCGGCCCTGCGAATCCACCTTCTTGCTGAAATCGCCGCCCAGCATTTCCGCTTCGGGAACCGACAGGGTGAGCGGTCCCGGAGTGGCTTCGCGGTAACCCTCGTAGTTGACCATGAAGAAGCTCTTGTCGCGGCCGTTGTACAGCTTGGGGAGGTACACCGGTCCGCCGGCTTGCACTCCGTACTGGTCCAGGTAATGGCCCGTGCGCGGCGCCTTGCCCGCGTTGTTCTGGAAGGAATTTGCGTCCCATGCGTTGCGCCGGGCGAACTCGTAGGCCGTGCCGTGAAGGCTGTTGGCGCCGCTCTTGAGCGACACGTTGACGATGCCTCCCCCCGTGTGTCCGTACTGCGCGTCGTAGGAGTTGGTCTGCACCTTGAACTCCTGCACCGCATCCACCGGCGGCACCAGGGCGATGTTGTTGGTGCCGGCCTGCGCGTTGTTGGGCGCGCCGTCCAGCATGAAGTCGTTGTTCGCCGCCAGGCTTCCGTTAAAGCTCCACTGCGCGATGGCGCCGTTGTCAAAGGGACGCGGATAGATCAGCGCCCCGTTGAAGTTGACCCCGGCGGCCAGCGTGGACAGCATGAACGGGTTGCGCCCGTTCAGCGGGAACTCGGTCACCTGCTGGTTGTCGATCACCGCCCCGCGGTTGGCGGTCGCGGTATCCAGCAGAGGCGCTTCGCCGGCCACCGTGATCTGCTCGGTCACGTTGCCCAGCTCGAGCATGATGTTGACGGTCGCGGTCTGGCCGACATTCAGCACCAGTCCGGACCGCGTGAAGGCCTTGAAACCGGAGACCTGCACGGAGATCGAGTACGTTCCCGGGCGCAACCTCGGTGCGGTGTAGTCGCCCTGGGCGCTGCTCACCGCCTCCGTCACGTCGTTCGTCTCGGTGTTCTTGATTTGCAGGGTTGCCCTTGGAACCGCGGCATCCGTGCTGTCCGTAATGCGTCCCGTGATCGTGGCCCGGAATTCCTGTGCCCCGAGGTCACAGATCAAAAGCAGAACGAGAAAACCCCAGCGCAGTCGAGTGAACATCGCCAGATCTCCTTATGCCGGTTGCATCTTCAGCCGACAGTATACTCTCGACCGCGCCGCGACGTCGCCGTTACGCCAGGGGAAGCACGGCTGCCGCATCGGACCAAACGGCCATTTCAACGTCGCGCGCCCGCCAGGGGTCACTGGGGTTCGATAGCGCCTCCGCCTGGCGGCGGCAGAACTCCGTCCAAGAGACGTATGCGCTCCACGACTGCTGGTTCGACTGGATTAGACCGTCTTTTCTTCGAGAGAACTGCGGCTCCTGTGGGAAGCGGCGGGCCCACCATTCGCCGATTCTTCGGTCAGCCATCGGGAAGTGTGCTGGATCGTAGAACGAGAGAAATGCAAGCGGAGTCGCAAACCCCGAAGCCTGGCCGCAGGCCTCGCGAAGTTCCTGGAATGACACCCAGTTGAAGGCCTGCGCAAGGATCTCGATTGCTTGAGCGAGGCCTTCGGCCGCGCCGTTGGGCGTGAGCCGGTCGAGCAGAGCTTTCGCAATACTGTCGCGACTTTTGTGCTGCCTGAAGTTCTTCCAGAAGGCGACCTCCGCGGCGCGCCGGGGGAACTTCCCGGTGTGAAGACTCTCGCGAAAAAGTCTCTCGAATTCGCCAAAGTCCGCCGGTCCGATCACGCGGTCGAAAAAACCAGGGCACGTTGTCCGGTACTTGAATGCTTTGAGGTCGGCCTTCCAGCCGAAGCTCTCCAGGGCGGTTTTCCACGCCCTCAAAAGGGTGCCTGAGACGATCTGAGCTGCCGGGATCCCCAGCCTGCCCGACACAAACTCGCGGATCGCGACGGCGGCATCCTGCGCCCGATCCACGGCCTCAGTGGACGGCCAGAAATCCATGTCGTAGCGGACCTCGACCGCGAAGGGAGTGAGCATCTCGGCAATATCGGACATTTGCGAAAAGGATGCGTCGGTCTCCGCGCAGCAGGCGATCAGTTTGAGAAGGCTGTGAGTCGGAGGGATGGCGCTGCTTCGATCCGCGAGATACGCTTTCAGGTATTTCTCGGCAGCCTGTTGCGCGTGGAAGCAAGCAGCGTCGCCGGCACCGGCCTCCGCTGAGGCCTCCATCGCCGTTAAGTCGCTCTCGGCCTTTCTGATCCAGCCGCGAACCAGGTCAGATTTCTCTTTCATACAGAGTCTGGCCGTCGCGAAGCGCGGTAGTGATAAATGCCTGGGGAACCGCGCGCCACTCCGCAACCTCTTCCGGCGTGAAGACCACGATGTCGACTTCGACCGGCAGGTCGCTGACAGACCGGTAGTAGGCGCCGGCTCTGGCGTAGCGCGGTTTCTTGGATCGCTGGATGATCAGGAGGTCATAGTCGCTGCCCGGGTGCGATTCCTTGCGTGCCCGGCTGCCGAACAGAACGACCTTGTCCGGCTCCCCCGCCGTCAGCAATCGACGCACAATCGCATCCGCCGTGACTTCACTCGAGACAGC
>JACQZT010000109.1 GCA_016213755.1 Acidobacteriota bacterium
CCTACCGGCCGCTGGAAGCCATCGTCGACATCGCGACCCTGGCCGCGGCGCTGGCGGCGCTGGTCGAGCCGCACCCCTGGCCGGAGGAACTTCTCGCCGCGCGGCGCAAGGCCGCCACGCGCGCGGCCGGCCCGGGGCTGTCTCCCCTGCGGCTGATCGAGGAACTGCGCTCGGTCTTTCCCGAGGACGGGCTGGTGACCTGCGACGTGGGGGCCCACAAACTGCTGATGGGGCAGTTCTGGCGCGCCCGCCGGCCAGGGACCTTCTTTATGTCCAACGGCCTTTCGGGCATGGGCTTCGGCCTGCCCGCCGCCATGGCCGCGCAACTGGCGTGTCCCGGCCGGGCGGTGATGACGGTGGCGGGCGACGGCGGCATGCTCATGATGCTGCACGACCTGGCGCTGATGCGAGAGCTGAATCTTCCGCTCATCGTGGTCGTGTTCTCGGATTCCAGCCTGAGCCTGATCCGCGTCAGCCAGCAGCGCAAGGGCCTGCCCGCGTACGGAGTCGATTTCCGCGCTCCGGACTTCGCCGCCATCGCCCGCGCCTTCGGCCTGCGGGGGGAGCGGGCGGAAAGCGCCGGCGCGGCGCGGCGGGAGATCGAACGCGCCCTGAACGACCGCGCGCCCCTGGTGCTGGATGTTCCCGTGGACTCCGGCGAGTATTACGACCTGGTCTGACGCCTCAAGTTCCAGACTATTTCTGCCGATGAGCCTGAGTGGCGCATGTCGAGCAGAACCAAAGCCTTCATTTCGATCACGGCCGCGTTTGGAGCCATTTCCATGGTTTCGGCCGCCTTCGTCTGGCAGTGTCCGGATCCGGGGCTCTTTCTGCTGTATTTGACCCTGGCCGTGCTGTGCAGTTGCTTTCAGTTGAAGAGCGCGGGCGGCGGGGCGATTCTCTCGGCCAACCTGCCGGTGATTCTGCTCAGCATGGTGCAGTTGAGCCGGCCGGAAGTCATGGCCATCGGCTGCACGGCCGCCCTGGTGCAAAGCCTGTGGAACCCCCAGACCCGCTCGCGGCTGTCGCAGGTGGCGCTCAGCGTGAGTCTCCTGGCCACGATCATCGCCACGGCCAATTTTGTCCGCGATTCGCTGCTGCCGGGTTCGCTGAAAAGCGAGACGGTCCACCTGGCTGTGGCCTGCCTGGCCCTGTTCTTCGCCAACACGTTTCCGGGAGCGATCATCCTGCGGCTGGAGCGCGACAAGCGCCTGGGGCGAGTCTGGAAAGAGCAGTACTTCTGGTCCTTCCCGTACTATCTGATCGCGGCGGCCACAGCCAACGTTTTCCGCACCGCCCTGCGGAGCTTTTCTTTCGATGCCGCCCTGCTTCTGCTGGCGGTGCTGTACGTGGCGCACCGCTACCACAGGGTGCAGAAATCGCGGCGGGATGAAAAGCACAAGTACGCCGGAGAAGTGGCCTCGCTGCACGTGCGCGCCATCGAGGCGCTGGCCCTGGCCGTGGAGGCCAAGGACCAACTGAACACCCACGGACACCTGCGGCGGGTGCAAGTCTACGCTCTGGGTGTGGGCCGGGAACTCGGCCTGAGCCGGACGGAACTGGAAGCGCTGCGCGCGGCGGCCCTGCTGCACGACATCGGCAAGATGGCCGTGCCCGACCACATTCTGACCAAACCCGGAAAACTGACCGCAGAGGAATTCGCCAAGATCAAGGTGCATCCGCTGGTGGGCGCCGAGATCGTCGAGCAGGTGCAATTCCCTTACCCGGTGGCGCCCATCGTGCGCTCGCACCACGAGAAATGGGACGGCTCGGGCTATCCGGTGGGGCTGAAGGGCGAGGAGATTCCGCTGGGTGCGCGCATCCTGACCGCCGCCGATTGTCTGGATGCGCTGACTTCGGACCGCGAGTACCGCCGCGGTCTGCCTCTGGACGATGCCATGCGGCAGTTGGTCTCCGAGTCCGGACGGAGCTTCGACCCGGCCGTGATTCGGGTGCTCGAGCGACGCTATCGCGACCTGGACTTGCAGGCGCGAGCGAACGCCGATCCGGGCAGCCTCCTGTCCACCGGGGCGCGGGTCGAGCGCGGACGGGCGCCGGATGCGGGCCTGGACCTGAGCGGCGCCGCCGATTTCGAGGCCGGCGGCAAGTCATTCGATTTCCTGGGCACCATCGCCGCGGCCCGGCGCGAAGAAAAGCTGGTGCTCGACATGGCCCGCGGGGTGGGGGGGTCGCTGGACCTGGAGGTGACGCTGAAACAGGTGGAGGACAACCTGCGGCAGACCATTCCGTTCGACGCCCTGGCGATCTTCCTCCTGGAGGGCAACACCCTGGCGGTGGAACACGCCAGCGGAGACAACGACGAGATGCTCCACGCCCTGCGGGTGCCCGCCGGCGAAGGCCTCGCCGGGTGGGTGGCCGAGAACGCCAGACCGGTGGTGAACGGCAACCCCGCGGTGGACCCGGGCTTCCGCTGCGCGCCGGACAAGACGCTCGACGCCGCGCTGGTCCTGCCGCTGGAAGGCGCCGGCGGCTTGCTGGGTGTGATGGCGCTGTATCGCCGGGACAAGGACGCCTTCACCCGCGACGACCTGCGCATCCTGCTGGCCATCGTCCCGCGCATCGGCTCGGCGATCGATAACGCCCGCAAGTACCGGGAACTGGAGTTGCGCGCCGACCTGGACGGCCTCACCGGCCTGCCCAACGCGCGGCTGATGATGCGGGCCATCGAGTCGGAACTGGCGCGCGCCCGGCGCCAGAAGCAGCACCTCGGCGTCGCCGTGGCGAAGCTGTCCGGATCGGGGCCGGTCGAGCAACTCCTGCCCCCGGTGGCCCAGGGCATCAAGAGCAGTTGCCGCGAATACGACCACGTCGCGCGCCTGGGGGAGGATCGATTCGGTCTGGTGCTGCCGGGCATGCGGCCCGATCACCTGGGCGGCAAGACCCTCGCCCTGGACGCCGCGGTGGCCACCGCCGCCGTGCGCGCGGGCAACCCGGGCCTGGCTTGTCTGGCCGTCGGGGCGGCCTTCTACCCGGACGATGCCGACAGCGCCAAGTCGCTTTTGGCCATCGCCGAGCGCCGCGCCGAACAGCACCTGACCCGCCAGGCGGAAGACCTGCTGGCGCTGGAGGCGCAGACCGGCTCGCGGGAAGCGGAAAAACAGCTTGCGGGGGAGTGAGGGGAATCCTGGTACGCCCGGTAGGATTTGAACCTACGGCCTCTTGCTCCGGAGGCGACAACTAACACAGAATCAACGTATTAGAAAGCTTATCACTGTCCGCCATGGATTTCTCTATGTTGTGAGTACTCAGGAATTTCGCGGGTATCGGAACCGCTCGACTGGCGAGTCGGCGCAACGCTTCGGTGCGCCGGTTAGGCGCAAAACCAGGCACACGGGCGCGGGAGCAGTTCTACCTGGCAAACAACACAGCCCACGTCACCGTGAGCGCGAACAGCAGCAAGAGCGTGGAGCATCCACTTGCCGCATGTTGCGGCGTTGAAGGGCGGCGTCTTCCTGATCTGGCGGGAGCCGAATCGGAGCGCGCCTCGATTGGTTGGAGGTCTGGATCTTCCTTAGGCTGAGTGGCAAGCGGACCAGTAGCACAGAAGCTATCATCCGACTGTCCATCACAGGGTTATGCAAATCGAATACTCAATCATGAATCAAATTGACAATTAACATACAAAGAACTGAGCGCACGAAGAATACTGGCTGGTGTCAAACGATTCGCTAAAGGTTTTATAGCGGGAGGCATAGCGAATGTTACCTTGATAATCGGCCCTGGTCTTCAATTCAAAGAACTCAAAGACCTGAAAGCCATAGCCGCCTCGTTAGTCTTAGGCTTTTTAGTTGGAGGCCTGCTGACTGTTGAAAAACTGCTGAACTGGCAAGAAGCCCCGCCTATCACCATTGATTCCTCACCCGATGGCGGACTCAAATAAAGCAAAACGAAAAGCACTCCGTAAAGCAAAGCGTGCTTTTGAGCAACAGTGCAAGTTTAGAAAGAACCGTTGTGA
>JACQZT010000110.1 GCA_016213755.1 Acidobacteriota bacterium
GAAGAGATCAACTCCATGGCCCGCAAGAACAGCGAGAACTCGCGCCTGGCGGCCGGCCTGATGACGCAGGCGCAGCACAAGTTCGTCCAGACCAACCAGGGGCTGGCCCAGTCGGTGGTGGCCCTGCGCGAGCGCAACACGCAGAGCGAGAAGATCGCCCAGATCATCAAGGTGATCGACGAGATCGCCTTCCAGACCAACATTCTGTCGTTGAACGCCGCGGTGGAGGCGGCGCGGGCCGGCGAGGCGGGCTTGGGTTTCGCGGTGGTGGCCGACGAGGTGCGCAACCTGGCGCAGCGCTGCGCCCAGGCCGCGAAGGACACGGCCGCACTGATCGAGGAATCGATCGCTAAGTCCAACGACGGCAAGGTGAAGGTGGACCAGGTGGCATCGGCGATCCGGGCCATCACCGGGGAGGCGGCCCAGGTAAAGACCCTGGTCGACGAGGTGAACCTGGGCAGCCAGGAGCAGGCGCGCGGCATCGAGCAGATCGGCAAGGCCATCGCCCAGATGGAGCAGGTGACGCAGAAGACCGCGGCCAATGCCGAAGAGAGCGCCTCGGCGGCCGAGGAGCTGACCGCGCAGTCGGAGACGCTGAAGGACGTCGTGGCCCGGCTGACGGCCCTAGCCGGTTGCGGCGAGGCCGCGAACGGTGCTGCCTGGCAACCTCGCCGCCGGGCCGGCGCGGTCGGCGGGAAAGCTCCGCGCCAGCCGAGCCAATCGGGCGCCGGCCTTCGCGCGCTGCGCAAGGCGGTTTCGCACCAGCCCAAACCGGCGGGACACGAAGAACCGGTTCTGGTTGCCCGCGGAGCCGGCAAGCAGGCCTTTCCCCTGGACGAGCAGTTCAAGGAGTTTTGACGGCCGGTTCGGCATCCGATACCGAGCCGCGACCGTCAGGGAGCGGTACCAAGCGGCAGGGAAGGGCATATGAGCAGACAAGATGAAACCTCGGAAGCCGGCCTGGACTTGCGGCAGGGTTTGGACGACCTGGCCACGCGGCTGATTCTGAGTGGCGGAGACCGCTTGCCGGAGCTGGCGGCGGCCTTGGCCCGGATCGGCCGGCAGGCGCGCGAGGCCGGCTATGGCGAGGCGGCACGCATCGCCGGCGAACTGTCCGCCAGTCTCGATGCGGATCCGAACGGGCAACCGGCCCAGGGCTGGCTCCAGGACGGACTGGCACGGCTGCAACAGACGCTGGCGGACGCCGGGAGCGGCTCCGCCCCCGAGCCTCCCGCGGCGGAACGGCCGGCGGCGATCTCTTCGCTGGCCCAGGACCCGGAACTCCTCGCCGACTTCATCCTCGAATCCCGCGAGCATCTGACCTCCATCGAGCAGCGCCTGCTCACGCTCGAACGGGAGCCGGCCGATACGGATGCCATCCACTCGGTCTTCCGCGGATTCCACACCATCAAGGGCCTGGCCGGATTCCTGGAGTTTCCGGCCATCCGGGAGGTGGCGCACGAGGTCGAGACAGCTCTCAACCTGGCTCGGGAAGGGCAGCTTGCCATCACCCCGGCGGTCGTCGACGTGGTTTTGGAAAGTGTGGACTACCTCAGCCGGGCGATCGCGGCGGTTGAGGCCGGCGAAGGGTGCGACCGCATGCCTGGCCATGACGGCCTGCTGGGGAAAGTCCGCGCCCTGGTGGCGGTGGAGCCCGGCGCGCCTGTGGAAACCGCGCCGCAGGCGGAAAGCGATGCCCGGCGTCCAGCCGCCGCAGCCGAGTCTTTATCGGTGCGGGTGGACACCGGCAAGCTGGACTACCTGATGGAAATGGTGGGCGAGATGGTCATCGCGCAGTCGCTGGTCCGCCACAGCCCGGCCCTGGCGGCCGCCAGCGACCCGAAATTGCAGCGGGACCTGGCGCAATTGGCCCGCATCACCAGCGAAGTGCAGAGAACCGCCATGGCGATGCGCATGATTCCCGTCGGCCAGCTTTTCCAGCGGGTCGCGCGCCAGGTCCGCGATCTGTCGAGAAAGGTGGGCAAGCAGGTGGAGCTGGTTACCCGGGGCGAGGACACCGAGCTCGACAAGACCATCGCCGAGGCGCTGGCCGACCCGCTCATGCACATGGTGCGCAACGCCATCGACCACGGCATCGAGTCCGAGGACGTGCGTACGGCGGCCGGCAAAGCCGCGCAGGCGAGGATCACCCTGTCCGCCCATCACCGGGCGGGCCAGATCGTGATCGAAGTCGCCGACGACGGTCGCGGCCTGGACACGCAAAAAATCCTGGCTAAAGCCCGCGCCAGGGGCCTCGTCGAGGATGGCGCCCGCCTTCCGGACGCCGACATCTTCCGGCTGATTCTGGAACCCGGTTTTTCCACCGCCGACCAAGTCACCGACATGTCGGGCCGCGGCGTGGGCCTGGACGTGGTTCGCAAGCAGGTGGAGAAACTCAGGGGCCGGATTGAGATCCGCTCGCAGGCCGGGCGGGGGACGGACTTCACCCTCAAGCTGCCGCTTACCCTGGCCCTCATCGACGGCTTGGTGGTGGCCGTCGGCCGCCACCGCTACATCGTGCCGCTGTTCGCGGTCCGGGAGATGTTCCGCCCCGCCGCGGAGAACCTGTTCACGGTCCGGAATCGCCAGGAGATGGCGCTGGTGCGCGGCCGGCTCCTGCCGGTGCTGCGGCTGTACCGGCGGTTTAACCTGGCGCCCCGGACGGAAGACCCGTGCCAGGCTCTGTTGATTGTGGCCGAAGGCGATGGGCAGCCGTTTTGCCTGATGGTGGACGATCTCATCGGCAAGCAGGAAGTCGTCATCAAAAGTCTGGGAGAGGGTCTGGACAAGGTGCCTGGCGTCGCCGGCTGCGCCATTCTCGGCGACGGCCGCGTGGGCCTGATTCTCGATACGGGCGGTTTGTGGGGGGCGCATGCCGGCCACTGATGCCGGACCGGCCGCCTCCATCCGGCCGCTGAAGGCCCGCGAATTCGCCCAGATTCGCCAGCTTGCCTATGAGACGTTCGGCCTCGATCTGCGGGCCGGCAAAGAGGCCCTGGTGTCGGCCCGGCTCGGCAAGCACATGCGGGAATCGGGGTGCGGCTCTTTCGACGAATACTACCGGCACGTCGTGGAGGACCCGACCGGCGAGGCGCTCGTCACGCTCATCGACGCTCTCACCACCAACCACACTTCCTTTTTCCGGGAACCGGCGCACTTCGATTTTCTGCGCGCCTCGGTCCTGCCGCAATGGAAGGACCGGAGAAGCGTGGCGGTCTGGAGCGCCGCCTGTTCCACCGGCGAAGAGCCGTACTCGATCGCCATGTGCCTGTTAGGGGAACTCGGCCCGTTCGCGTCCGGAATGGTGCGGATTCTGGCGACCGACATTTCCACGCGCGTGCTGGCGCAGGCCAAGCGGGGAATCTATCCGGCCGAGCGCTTCGAGGGCCTCCCCAGCGCCCAGTTTCGCAAGTTCTGGCTGCGCGGCGAGCGCGACTGGGCAGGCTGGTATCGCGCCAAGAAAGAGTTGCGGGCGCTGGTGGAATTCAGGCGCCTCAACCTGCTCGAATCCCTCTCGCAAGCGGGCGTGTTCCCGCTGATCTTCTGCCGCAACGTCATGATTTACTTCGACAAACCGACGCAGCAGCAGGTGGTCCAGCGCCTCGGCGAGTGCCTGGAGCCGGGCGGCTATCTGTTTATCGGCCACGCGGAGAGCCTCAACGGGATCCGCCACGGGCTCGAGTATGTGCGCCCGGCGGTGTACCGCAAAGCGTCCCAGGGCGAGCGGGAGAAAGGGCGGCGGGAACCGTGCTGACCGTGGGAGTCGGAGACTGCAAGGTGAGCGGCGCCGCCGAGGCCGTCCTGGCGACCTATGCCCTCGGTTCCTGCATCGCCGTGGCGGTTCACGATCCGGTTGCGGCCGTGGGCGGGCTGCTGCACTTCATGCTGCCCGAATCCTCGCTGAACCCGGCCAAGGCCCGCGAGAATCCGTTCCTGTTCGCCGACACCGGCATTCCCCTGCTCTTTCACGCCGCTTACGAACTGGGCGCCGAGAAACGCCGCTTGTTGGTCCGTTGCGTGGGCGGGGCGCAGGTGATGGACCGGAACGGCCTGTTCAACATCGGGAAACGCAACTACCTCGCGCTGCGGAAGATCCTCTGGAGGGCGGGAGTCATGATTCACGGAGAGGAGATTGGCGGCACGGCCTCGCGAACCGTGCGGCTGGAGGTTGCCACCGGCAGGCTGTGGGTGCACGGAGCCGGAACCGCGGATCGCGAACTCGTGGCGCCGGCCAACGGCCAAGGAGGCCACTGATGGGACTCCGAATTCTGATCGTGGACGATTCCCCGGCCATGCGCGCGTTCATTCGCCGGGTCCTCGAACTGTCCGGCTTGGAGATCGGCCGGTATCTGGAGGCCGGCAACGGAGAAGAGGCGCTGCGGCTGCTGGAAGACCACTGGGTGGACGCGGTGCTGACCGATATCAACATGCCCCGGATGGACGGCGAGGAGTTCCTGCGGCGCCTGTCCGAGCATAAGGTCTTGCGCCTGATTCCGGTCTGGGTGGTTTCCGCCGACCGGACCGAGAGCCGCATCCACAAAATGCTCGCCCTGGGGGCGAAGGGATACGTCACCAAGCCGTTCGCGCCAGAGACGCTGCGGGAAGAACTGGAACGCACCTTGGGAGCCGCCCATGCAACCGAATGACATTCAGACGGCGCTGGTTTCGGCGGTCGAGGAGGTGCTCGGAACGATGTGTTTCACCTCCGTGCTGGCCAGCGCGGAGGGGGACGCACCGCCGGAAGGAGACGCCGGCGCGCCCGATCTCACCGCGGAGCTGCACTTCCAGGGGCGCCCTTCGGGCGGGTTTCGCGTGGGCGTCCCAAGGAGCCTGGCCCGCGTGGTGGGCGCCGGTTTCCTGGGGCGGGAAGAGATAGAAGTATCCGACTCCCAGGCCGAGGAGGTGATCCGCGAACTGGCCAACATGATCTGCGGCTCGGTTTTGAGCCGCCTGGAGAGCAAAACGACAATCCGGATCTCCCATCCGGAGCCGGCCCCGCCGGAGCGCGGCGTCCGCGTCGCGGGCGCCGCCGCCAACCGCGGGTTCGACCTCGGGGACGGAATCCTTACCGTGTCCATGGAGCTTCAGGAGGCTGTATGACCAAAACCAGGATCCTGATCGTCGACGATTCGGCCATCGTGCGCAAGCTGCTGTCCGAGGCCTTATCCGGCGAGAAGGACCTCGAAGTGGTGGGAACGGCGCCCGATCCGGTCGTGGCCCGCGACAAGATCCTGGCCCTGAATCCGGACGTGCTGACGCTGGACATCGAGATGCCGCGGATGGACGGGCTGACGTTTCTGAGGAAGCTGATGCACTACCGGCCGATGCCGGTGGTCGTGATCAGTTCGCTGGGCCAGGCCGGCTGCCAGGCCGCGCTGGAGGCTCTGCGGCTCGGCGCGGTCGAGGTGCTGGCCAAGCCGGGGGGGCCGTATTCGGTGGGCGAGTTGCGGATGGACCTGGCGGCCAAGATCCGGGCGGCCGCCGCCGCCCGCCTCCGGATCGCACCGGCGGAGCCCGCCGCCAGGCCGGAACCGCCTCCGGCTCCGCCGGCGCCGGACGGCTCCGCCATCATTGCCATCGGCGCCTCGACGGGAGGAACCGAGGCGATCCAGCAGGTTCTCACGCGGATGCCCGCCAACAGCCCCGGTATCGTGATTACCCAGCACATCCCGCCCGTTTTCTCGCGGGCCTTCGCCAACCGTCTGAACGAGATCTGTCCGCTGGAGGTCAAGGAGGCCTGCGACGGCGGTGCGCTGGCGCGAGGCCGGGTCCTGATCGCTCCGGGAAACCTGCACATGCTGCTGCGAAAATCGCCGGGCGGAGGCTTTCGAGTCGCGGTCCAGGACGGCCCGCGCGTATGTTACCAAAGACCCTCGGTGGACGTGATGTTCAGCTCCGTGGCGGAGGCGGCCGGCTCGCAGGCGGTCGGCGCCCTGCTCACTGGAATGGGGGCCGACGGCGCCCGGGGCCTGTTGAAGATGAAACAGACCGGGGCCCGGACGATCGCCCAGGACGAGGCAAGCTGCGTCGTGTTCGGGATGCCGAAGGAAGCCATCCGCCTGGGCGCGGCGCATCAGGTTGTATCCCTGGGCAGGATGCCCGCGGCGATTCTGGGTCAACTGAGCCAGATCGCTGTGGCCGGATGAAGCGAATCCTAACGGAACCGCCTGCCCCGGCCGATAGAAGAACGAGGCTAAAGTGAATCAAACCGGACTTCCGCCGCGCGCTGGGGAGATCGAGGAGAGTGTGATCTGTGTCTTTGACACCATGATGGGCCTGATCGTGGAGTCCGTGGAGATACCCTGGCATCCGGTGCCGGATCGCATTATCGCCGCCGTTCAGTTTAGCGGCCAGGCGGACGGTGCGTTGTTCCTGGAGACGGACCAGCCGCACGCCCGCTGGTTCGCCGGCTGCCTTCTGGGCATGGAACCGCCCCGGACAGTGGACGACGATGTGCGGGACGCGCTGGGCGAGCTCGCCAATGTCATCGGCGGCAACCTGAAGGACACGCTTGCGCCGGGCGCCTCGCTGTCGCTCCCGTCGGTCGTGGACGGGAGCGAGTTCAGCGTTAGAATCTGCAACAGCACCGTGGCCGGCCGGCAAGCCTTCTCCACCGACGGCGCCGTGTTCTGGATCTCCTGGATCGTGAAGCGCTCGTCCGTTCCGGCCGGGTTCGCTGGGGAAGAGATCGGTTTGAAAGCGGAGAAAGAGCACTGAAATGAAGATTCTGGTCGCCGACGACAGCCGGGCGATGCGCAGCATCGTCTTGCGGGCGTTGCGTGAGATGGGTCTGCGAAACCACACCTTCCTGGAGGCTTCCAATGGCCGGGAGGCCCTGCAAACCGTCCGTGAGTCGCAGCCGGAGCTGGTGATCTGCGACTTAAACATGCCGGAGATGAACGGCCTGGAACTGCTTCGGACGCTCAAGGAGAACAACTCTCCTTCCCGCTTTGGTTTCGTCACCTCGGAAGTGTCCTCCAAGCTGAAGAGCGAAGCCCAGGAGGCGGGTGCGCTCTTCGTCCTCACCAAGCCGTTCACGGTGGCGGCCTTCAGCCAGACCATCGGCCCGGTTGTGGAGAGTCTCGGTTCCGGCCCGCTGTCCGACTGCGACGAGGCCACCGCGGAACGCGCGCCGGCCGGCAGCGGCGGCTTCCATCCGAGCCACATCGGCAGGCTGCTCACCTCCCTCACTCGGAAACGCATCCACGTGCGGGCGGTTCCGCCCCTGCCGCTGCCGCCCCAGCCCGGCCATTTCGTCGCGGAATACCTCCTCGAACACAACTCCGTTGTCGCCTGCGGGATCGGCGACCTGGCCTTTGCCGCTCGTATCGGCGCGGCGCTGACCCTGATCCCGCCTGCCGTGGCCGCCGAGGCCCTCAAGACCCGTCAGTTGACGGAGATGATGCAGGGCAACCTGCACGAGGTTCTGAACGTCGTCTCTCAGTCCTTCGGCGCCGAGGGGAAGAACGCGGTTTCGCTCGGCAAAGTGCACCTTCCCGGCGACCCGTTGCCGCCCGAACTGACCTCGCGCCTCACCAAGCCCGCAACGCGTCTGGACGTGCGTGTCGAGATCGATACCTACGGCGAGGGAAATCTGACGCTGCTGACGCTTCCAGTCCCCGCTTGACACGCTCCGCCTTCGGGCTTACAGTTGGGGTACGGATCGTACCCGGAGGTGTGCCCATGCTGGAACTGCCTCGGCAGCACAAGCCGGAACCGGACGAGAAGCGGGTCATTTTGCTGGAGTTCGTCGCCGCGTCGGCGATCTTTTTCATCGTAGCGCTGGTGCTCTTCATGGTGTTCACCTACAAGCCCGCCTAGACGGCGTGGAACAGCGCCCCCAGCTTGTTCTGACGTATCCTTGTGCATAGGGCACATGAAGATCCACTTTGACGACACCAACTTGCGCGCCGCGATGATCGGCGACGTGCACGGCCTGAAGTCCGCGGAAATCAAGGCCGGGCAGCCGGAGGCGCTGAAGGCGCTGGCGGGCTTCCAGGCGCTGGTTGAGGAAGGGCGCTACGGCTTTCCACACCAGCCGTTCCAGACCGCGACCATCCAGGAGATCGAACGCTTCGGCGCCCAAGTGCGCGGCTCGTTCGACACGGTCTGCCTGGCGGGCATCGGCGGCAGCGCCCTGGGCGCGTGGGCGCTGGACTGCGGGCTGCGCGGTCCGCACCCGGTGCAAGGCGCGTTTACGCCCACGCACCCGCGCCTGGTGATTCTGGATAATGTCGACCCGGCGCTGACCCTGGCCGCGCTCGAGTCGATGAATCCCAAGAAGACGCTGGTGGTGGTGATCGCCAAGTCGGGCGCCACCGCGGAGACGGTGGGGGCGTTCCTGATCGTGCGCGACTGGCTCGGCCCCCAGGGCGCCAAGCGCATCGTTGCCGTGACCAGCGAGGGCCGCGGCGATCTGAAGGTGCTGGCCACTCGCGAGGGGTATCCGACTTTCCACGTTCCGGAGAACGTCGGCGGCCGCTTCAGCGTTCTCTCGCCGGTGGGCCTGGTGCCGGCGGCGCTGATCGGCGTCAACATCCGCAAGCTGTGCAAAGGCGCCGCCGGGATGACGCGCCTGGCCTGGCTGCCGGACCTGGCGCGGAACCCGGCGCTGCGCTCGGCGCTGATGCTGTACCTGAGTTGGACCCGCAAGAACAAGCCCATCCAGGTGGCTTTCCCGTATTCCAACCGGCTGTGGGGCACGGCTTTCTGGTTCCGCCAACTGTGGGCCGAGTCGCTGGGCAAGGCCAAAACGCGCCAGGGCGAAACGGTGCACGCCGGCCAGACGCCAGTAGCCGCGCTCGGCACTACCGACCAGCATTCGCAGGTGCAGCTCTACATGGAAGGGCCCAACGACAAGGTGCACACCTTCTGGACCGTGGCCCGTCCCGCCAGCCCGGGACGCATTCCGCGCCAGAAACTGGGTCTGGAGGGCTTCGATTACCTGGCCGGGCAGTCGCTGGCCAAGCTCCTCGACGTCGAGCAGCGCTCCACAGCCGCGGCCCTGGCGGCCAATCACCGCCCCAACTGCGCGTTCACGCTGGACCGGCTGGACGAGGAGCACCTGGGCGCGTTCCTGCAACTGCTCGAGTTCCAGACCGCGTTCCTGGGCGAGATGCTGGACATCAACGCCTTCGACCAGGAGGGCGTCGAACTGGGCAAGAAGTTCACCTTCGGCCTGATGGGCCGCAAGGGCTTCGAGTCCTACCGCGAGGAATATCAGCGCTACGAAACCAAGCGCGCGCAGGTGCGCGGCTAGATCCGGCCGAATTTGGCGACGGCTTCCTTGATGCTCTTGAACTTCTCGATGAACGGGTACATGCGGTGCTCGGTGTCGTCCAGTTCCTGGGCCTTCTTCAGCACCTCGGCCGCCCGATCGCGCGGGATGGCCACCACGCCGTCCTCGTCGGCGGAAATGATGTCGTTGGGTCTCACCCGCACGCCGGCGCACATCACGGGCACGTTGGTGGCCACGAAACGGTAGTGGTTGACCGAGGTGCCCGGCGAGATCCCGCGTCCGAAGACCGGAAACTGGATGCGTTTGATCTGCGGCAGGTCGCGCACCGCGCCGTCCACGATGGCGCCCGTCAGGCCGCGGACCTTCATGGTGGTGGCCATCAGGCCGCCGATGCCCGCGATGTCGGCGCCGTCCGGCACCACGATGACGTACACGGATCCCGCCGGCGCGGCATCGATGGCGTCCAGCATGCCCTGCGAGGCCGGCGCGCCGTCCTTGTGCTCCTCTTTCTTGAGCTGCACCGTGACCGCGGGGCCGGCGAACTTGGTGGTGAAGATGGGCCGCATCTCGCGGCTCATGTAGATGCGCTGTCCGAGCACCTGCTCGGCCGCGTCGGCCACCGAGGCTACCTCCACCAAGCGGAAACCTTCCACCAGCGGATCGGCGGCCGGCTGCGCGTACACCCATGCTCCGACGCTCAACAATATCGCCAGCACTCCAACCAGGCTCAGTCTCATTGCTCGTTCTCTCCCTTCCGAATTAGCATAACCGGAACCGGACCCCACTGTGCGGGCGACTCCGACTATGATGATGAGACAAGATTATGCGCCTCGAGAATTGGATTCTGCCCCTGCTGGTCCTGACCGGCCACCTTTCTGCGCAATCGCGCCCGGCCTTGTTCTACGACCGCTCGATGGAGCCGCTGGCCTTTGCGGCCGGCGAAATCTCGCGCGCGGCGGCCAGCGCGATCCCCGAGTATTCGCTGGACCGGTTGCCGGGAGCGGCCTGTTCGCCCTGCCTGGTTCTGGCCGCCGGCGCGACCCAGACGGCGCAAGTGGCCAAGACGCTCGGCGTCTCCGCGCCCCGCTCGTCGGAGGCGCAAGCGTACGCCATCCGGCGCGGCACGGCGGCCGGGCGCACCGTCATCGCGGTGCTTGGCGCCGACGCCGCCGGCGCGATGTACGGCGGACTGGATGTGGCCGAAGCCCTGCGCTTGGGCACGCTCGACCAGTTGCGCGACTCCGACCGCGTGCCGCACATCGCCCAGCGCGGCATCAAGTTCAACATTCCGCTCGACGCCCGCACGCCCAGCTACTCGGACAACGCCGATGCCGCCCAGTACAACATCCCCGAGATGTGGTCCTTCGACTTCTGGCGCGAGTTTCTGGACGAGATGGCGCGGCACCGCTACAACGTCCTTTCGCTGTGGAACCTGCACCCGTTTCCCTCGCTGGTGCGCGTGCCCGAGTACCCGGAGGTGGCGCTCGACGACGTCAAGCGCACCACCCTGAAGCTGGACGACAGCTACTCCCACAGCGGCAGCGACATGGCGCGTCCGCAGACCCTGGCCCGGCTGGAAACGGTGAAAACGATCGCCATGGGCGAGAAGATCCGCTTCTGGCGCGACGTGATGCGGCACGCCCGCAACCGCGGCATCGACGTGTACGTCATCACCTGGAACCTGTTCACCTTCGGCGCCGAGGGCAAGCACGGCATCACCACCGATCAAACCAATCCCAAGACCATCGGCTACCTGCGCGCCAGCGTGCGCGAGATGGTGCTCACCTACCCGCTGCTGGCCGGCATGGGCGTCACCGCGGGCGAGAACATGCGGAATCCCAAGGGCGAGTTCTCGAACGAGAAGTTCTTGTGGAAGACCTATGGCGAGGGCATCCGTGACGCCTTGAAGCTCCAGCCCGGGCGCCAGTTCCGCATGATTCACCGCTACCACATGAGCGGCCAGAGCGAGATTCTCAACGAGTGGAAGGACTATCCCGGCCCCTTCGACCTGAGCTTCAAGTACTCGATTGCGCACATGTATTCGATTCCCAATCCGCCTTTCATTCAGGACGTCCTGGCGAACCTGCCGGCGGACCGGCGCACCTGGCTCACCGTGCGCAACGACGACATCTACAGCTTCCGCTGGGGCGATCCCGCTTATGCTCGGGCCTACATCCGGCACATCCCTCCGCGCGAAAAGATCGCCGGCTCCTACATGGGGCCGGACGGCTACACCTGGGGGCGCGAGTTCCTGTCCACCGAGCCCGAGACTCCGCGCCAGCTCGTGATTTCCAAGCAATGGTATTCGTTCCTGCTGTGGGGGCGGCTGAGCTACGATCCGGAACTGCCGGACGCGCTGTTCGAGCGCATCGTGGCGCAGCGTTTTCCGGAGGCTCCGGGCGGCAAGCTGTACCGCGCCTGGGCGGACGCCTCGCAGGTGTTCCCGCTGATCACGCGCTTCTTCTGGGGCGACATCGACCTGCGCTGGTTCCCGGAGGCTTGTTTGAGCCACCCCAAGCACTGCGGTTTCTACACCGTCCGGCACTTCGTGGAAGGCGAGACCATGCCCGGCAGCGGCGTGCTAAATATCCTGGAGTGGCGGCGGCGCAAGCTCGCTTCCGAGGCCATGAACGGGACCACCCCGCTGGAGACCGCCGACGCGCTGGACGGCGCCGCCGCGCGCACCCTGGCCGCGCTGCCCGAGTTGCGGGCTGCGCAGGCGAGCAACAAGGAGTTGCGGCTCACGCTGGGCGACCTGGAGGCGATGGCCTGGCTGGGGCGCTACTACGCGAACAAGATCCGCGGCGCCGCCTCGCTGGCGCTGTACGACCAGAGCGGCGCCGAGTCCGACAAAGCCGCGGCGGTGCGGAGTCTGGGCACGGCGCTGGACAGTTGGTATCGCTACTCGGGCGCCTATGCGGCTCAGTACATGCAGCCCCGGCTGTACAACCGCGTGGGCTTCGTCGACATTCCGGCACTCTCGGCCAAGGCCGCCGAGGACGTCGAGATCGCGCGGCGGTGGACGCCCGGCACGGTGAAAGATGCCGCCGTCAAGCGCAACAGCGCAGACCGGCCGTTCCGGAAATAGCGGGAGAGAGCGCCAGGGGGCAGACAATCGTGCCTCTCGGAGATCCCCCGGTGGGGCGAGCCTCCGGCCCACAGGCGTTAAGAGAAGCACCACGTCGACCTGCCGAGTCTCCGTCCTGCCCCATTCTAGCTGCCTGTCAGCGACAGGGTTCGAGAACCGGCGCGGGTGGCGGCGCTTGTCCGCGGCGGCGACTTTGCGGCCATTTGGTTTCGGGACGCTGGGGCGTTTGTCGGTCGCGATCCTTCAGGGACCCGGACTTCGCGCGAGTGACAACGAAGCAGGCGCAGTGGGGCCATTTGCCCGAACTCAAGCCTCGCAACTTGTTGTTCCTCAGAGACGCGGCTGGACTCAGACAGCACCTTCGGTCGGCCAGTTGTACGTTTACGCAACCCGCGACGGAGAGCGTATGCCCCGTCTGCCCATCCAGTTTGGTAGGATCGGTGTGCAAATACGCTTATGCAGGTCCATGCACTGGTCGACTACCACAACCTCCCCGCCCAGATGAAGGGGGGTGGACCGGCATCACTCGCGCGCTCAATAGACGCGTTGGTCACACCCTTCCTGACCAACGGGCGAGCGAGCGGCTATAATCGCCAGGAGAGGGCTACGGTCTAATAGAGGTAGAGGCCCTTGGTATGAGCGCGATACAGCCAAAAATCCTGACGTGGGCACGAGAGACGGTCGGACTGTCGCCCGAAGATGCCGCACACGCGCTCGGCCTGACCAGTGCACGAGGAAAGACCGGCGTGCAGCGCCTTGAGAGCATGGAACTGGGCGAGGAGGAACCATCGCGCCCACTCCTCGGCAAGATGGCAAGGGTCTACCGCCGCCCCCTCCTGGTCTTCTACCTGGCAGAGCCCCCGCGGAGGGGTGATCGGGGACAGGATTTCCGGACCTTGCCGGGGCAGGAGAAATTCAACCCGGAGCTTGACGCGCTTGTGCGTGATATCAAGGCACGGCAGGGGCTCATCCGGTCGATGCTCGAAGACGACCAGGCCGAACCCTTGGACTTCATCGGTTCGACAACGATGGAAGCACCCGTCACAGCAATCGCGGCACAGATCGCTGAGCGCCTCAAATTCAACTTAGGGCGATATCGTGCCGCCAAGAACCCTGATGAGGCATTCGCGTATCTCCGAGAAACGATCGAGGCGAGCGGCGTGTGCGTGCTCCTCCTCGGGAATCTAGGGAGTTACCACACGAACATCCCCGTGGACGTATTCCGGGGGTTCGCACTCGCCGACAAGATCGGGCCACTCATCGTGATCAACGACCAGGATGCACGAACAGCATGGTCGTTCACGGCGGTGCACGAGATCGCGCACCTCTGGCTCGGACAAACCGGGATCAGCGGGACGGACACGGAGAACCAGGTCGAACGATACTGCAACGACGTCGCCGGAGAATTCCTGCTCCCCGCGATGGGACTACGACAACTCGCGCCATCGTTGCATTTGAGCGTCGCCATAATCGCAGAAGAGATCGGCGCCTTCGCGGAGACACACCGCGTCAGCAGACCAATGGTCGCGTACAAGCTCTACCGGACCGGCATGATCGGAAAGACGATGTGGGCCGCACTCGACGAGCGTTTCAGGGAGGAATGGCAAGCGTACAAACAGCGCGAAGCGGAAAGTACCAAGAGGGTCGAAGGAGGACCGAACTACTACGTCGTACGCCGGCACCGCATTGGCGACGCGCTCCTCGGCCTCGTGCGCCGGTCACTGGATGAAGGAACAATCACGTACACCAAAGCCAGTCGTGTCCTCGGGGTGAAACCCAGGAACGTGGAACCCCTACTCTCCATGCGAGGTGCGCGCTAAGAGCCGTGTTGCACCTCTTCGACGCGAACGTCCTCATCACCGCAAGCAACACGTATTACCCCATCGATCATATACCGGAGTTCTGGGACTGGATTGCTCACCAAGCAACCAACGGCCGCATCAAACTCCCCGTGGAAATCCTTGACGAGGTGCTCGCGGGCAGTAAGAAGGAAGACCCCCTCCTGGCATGGATGACCAACCACAAAAACGTCCTACGCCTGAAGGAAACCGTGGACGCCACAATCGTCAATAGGGTCGTCACCGAAGGATACGCACCAGACCTCACCGACGACGAACTCGAAGAAATCGGGCGCGACCCCTTTCTCATCGCATACGCCCTCGCAAAACCCGACGACCGATGCGTCGTTACCGTAGAAGTCAGCGCACCAGGAAAACAACGACAAAACCGACGAGTACCCGACGTATGCAATACGTTCGGCGTAGCGTGCCAGAACCCCTTCCAAGTCTACCGATCACTCGGCTTCAGCACGGCATGGAAGAAACAAGGCTGAGCCGTTTGACGGGCGGTCATCGCGCATTACGA
>JACQZT010000117.1 GCA_016213755.1 Acidobacteriota bacterium
AGAATCGAGGCCCGGCTGGGCGAGCACAGCGCGGTGGTGACAAACGCGTTCTTGAAGTACGCGCCGTCGCGAGCCAGCGAGTCCAGCACCGGCGTTTCCAGCCATGGCTGGCCCTTGAGGAAACCCATGGCGTCGTAACGATGATCGTCGACGAGGATGAAAATGACGTTGCGGGGCCGGGCGCCGCGCTGCCGGCGCAGCTCGGGCAACGGTTGCTGCGCGGAAGCGCCGCCCAGGGAAGCGGCGGCCCCGAGACCGGTCATCAGAGCGGATCTGCGATTCATGGCAGTACCAGACTACACGAATTTCGGATACTACTTCCATGAGCGCCATCGCCGCAATCCTGTTTCCGATCTTCGCCGTTATCCTGTGCGGCTATGCCGCCGGCAGATTCGGCGTGCTCGGGCGCGGGGGAGCGGAATCGCTCAACACCTTCGTTTACTACTTCGCGCTCCCGCCGCTGCTGTTCCAACTGACAGCGCAGGCCGGGGTGCGCGAAATCCTGAACTGGCCCTTCCTGTTCGCCTTTTTGGGCGGCGTGCTGGTGACGCTGGCGGCGGCCCTGGCGGGAGGCTATTTGCTTTTCGGCCGCCGCGGGCTGGCGCTGTGTTTCCACGGTTTCGCCGCCGTTTTCGGAAACACGGCCTACATGGGCGTGCCGCTGTTTGTGGCCGCCTTCGGACCGCGCGGCGCGCTGCCCGCCATTGTGGCCACGGTGGCGAGCAACCTGCTCCTGATCGGCGGAGCCGTAGCGGCGGCCGAACTCGACCGCAGCCCGGTTCGCGCGCTGCGCAATGCGGCGCTGGCCGTGCTGCGCAATCCCCTTCTGCTTGCACCGCTGCTGGGCATCCTCGTATCGCACCTCGGAGTCACGCCGCCCAAGCCGGCGGCCGCTCTGCTCGACCTCATGGCGGCCGCCGCCGTCCCGGCCGCGCTGTTCGCCATCGGCCTGTCCCTGGCGGAGCAGCCGCTGGACTCGGGCGCCGGTGAGGTCGGCTGGCTCTGCGCGCTGAAACTCGTGGTTCAGCCCGCGGCCACCTGGGTCCTGGCGACCGCGGTATTCGCTCCGGATCCCTTATGGGCCAAAGCGGCCGTGCTGCTGGCCGGCATGCCCGTCGGCGCCCTGGTGTTCGTCATCACCCGCCGGTACGGCACATATTACCAGCGCGCCTCGGCGTCGGTCGTTGTTTCGACGCTTCTTTCGATGTTCAGCCTGGCGGCCTGGCTGGCGCTACTGGGGGCCACGCGACCGTAAGTGAGACGCCCCCCGGGGTCCGGGTTCAGGGCAGAAAGCGGCCCGAGCGGTAATCGTCGATCAGTCCCCGGATCAGCTCCAGCGCGGCGGGCGGGAATTTCCAGGTGGTCTCCGCCAGCAGGTCTTCAAGCTGCGGGACGATCTCCAGTTCGCATAAGGACTCGCTCGTGCGGGCCCGCTGGAGGAACGATTCGCAGGTCGGGAAGCGGGTGAAGAACCGGTCCATGCCCTTGGTCTTGTAGTCCTGCCCGTAGATGTGCAGCGAGCCGTTCGACTCGCTGTAGGGGCCCACCCGCACTTCGCGTCCGGTCTTCACTGCCAGGCGCGCGGCCAGCCGCGCTTGCAGGTTGGTGATACCGATCAGGTTGTCGCCCCAGGCCTTGTATAGGTCCCGGCTGCGCCACATGGTGTGCATGTTCAGGACCAGCCGGCCCTGCTCGTCCTCGATGGCCCGCAATTGCACCTCGCCCAGGCAGGGCATATCCGAGACCATGAAGAGATCGATTTCCGGGACCCGCGTGGTGGCCACCGCGCGGCGCGTGATGGGGTCTTTGGCCAGCTTGTCCAGAATCAGCTCGAGCTGGTCCATGGTCGTCCCATCGGACCGCGGGTAGGCGGCCAGCCGCTGGTGATAGCAGTAGGGCCACTCGGTGGCCTCGAACTCCTCGCCTTCGCGCACCCGGCGCAACAGCTCCCGGTAGGGGACCACGAGATGATCCTTGGCGCCCAGAAACTCGGCAATGTACTTGCCGCGCTCGCAATAGCTGAGCGCCGGAAAGCGCGGCTGGGCGAACGGGTCGCGGATGCGGATGCCGACCCGGGCGTCCTTGCCCGAAGGGTCCAGGAAGGTGCCGTCGGAATTGCGGCGGTCGTACTGGGTGCGCAGGGTGTGCCCGCCGAAATGCACGGCTTTGAGGGCTTCGTAGTAAGCTTCCGGAATGGAACCGGCTTCGATCTGGAACACGGGCAGGCTGCCTGGGCTGGAGTGGTTCATTCGGCTTGTCCTTCCTGGTCAGTTAACTTCATTTGTCCGGAATCGCATCGAGCGACACCGATGAATCATATCAACCCCCGACGTCTCTTTTTCGCCTCCTGTCTGGCGCTGATCACCACCGCGGTCGCGTTTTCCATCCGGGGTGACATCCTGGATGCTCTGACCGCCGACCTGCACATTAGCAAACAGCAGGCGGGGATTCTCTTGGGCCCCGCCTTCTGGGGCAACACGGTGGCCGTCATCCTAGGCGGATCGCTGGTCGACTTCCTGGGCATGCGCCGGCTGCTGTACGTCTCCAGCCTGGGTTACGTGTACGCGGTTCTGGCCATCCTGCTGGCCCCGCGGCCCGCGGCTCCCGTGGCGCCGTTCTATTCCGACCCCGGTTTCCTGGCGGTCTACAGCGGGATGCTGGCGCTGGGGTTGTGCCAGGGGCTGGTGGAGGGAGTCATCAATCCGCTCTGCACGGCTCTCTACCCGGAACAGAAGACCCGCCGCATGAACGTCCTTCATGCGTGGTGGCCGGGCGGTTTGATCCTCGGCGGGCTGGTGGCGTTCGGCATTACCCGCATCATGAATCTGGATGCCGCCGGCGTGCCCGCCTCGCTGGCCACGCTGGGCTGGCGAATAAAGCTGGCGGTGATCCTGCTGCCGGCGGCCGGGTTTGCGTTTCTGATCCGCGGCCAGCGGTTTCCGCGGACCGAGCGCGTGGCGGCCGGCGTCTCCACGCGCGACATGTTCCGCGAAGCGCTGCGGCCCATGTTTCTGCTGTGGTTCGGCTGCATGTGGCTCACCGCTGCCACCGAGATCGGACCGGACCAGTGGGTCGGCTCGCTGATCACCCGCCTGGCCGGCATGCAGGGTATCCTGATCCTGGTCTACACGGCCGGCATCATGTTCGTGCTGCGGTTCTTCGGCGGAGGACTGGCGCGGCGGCTTTCCCCGCCGGGCCTGCTGACGCTGTCGGCGTTCGGTTCCATGTTCGGCCTGCTGGCCCTGAGCAGAATCAGCACGCCGCTCGGCGCCTTCGCCGCCGCGACCCTGTTCGGCGCGGGCAAGACGTACTTCTGGCCCGTCATGCTGGGAGTCACGGCGGAGCGCTTCCCCAAGGGCGGCGCGCTGCTCTTGGCCATCATCGGAGGGGCGGGCAACCTCTCCATCGCCTTCATTCTCCCCATCATGGGCGCCTGGTACGACGGCGAAGGCGCCGCGGCCGCCTTCCGTTACGTGGCCGTGCTGCCAGCCATTCTGACGGTGGTTTTCGGCGCGCTGTTCCTCTACTTCCGCGGCCAGGGCGGCTACCGGAGCGTCCGCCTGACCGGTTTGACTTCCCAGCGGAAGTTGGAGTAGATTTTGGATACCGTGGTTGCACACGAGTGCAGCGCGGAGCAGGGGGAGAAATGTTCAGACTTGTTCTCAGATTGACGTTGCTGGCGGCGCTTGCACTGCCGCGGCTTGTGTTCGGTCAGTTCGATGCCGCCGCGGTGCTCGGAACCGTTCGCGATCCGTCCGGGGCGGTGGTGCCCAACAGCAAGGTGACGCTGGAAAACACCAAGACCGGAATCCTCGAAACCAAGCAGACCGATAGCGCCGGCAATTTCGAGTTTCTCACCGTGCGCATCGGCAGCTACCGCGCCAAGGCGGAAGCCGCCGGCTTCAAGACCGCCGTCGCGGGGGAATTCACGGTGGTGGTGGGCGCGCGCCAGAGGGTGGACCTGCGGCTGGAAGTCGGAGAGACCAGCCAGACCATCGAGATCCGCGACGCGGCGGCCGCGCTGGAGACCGACTCGAGCGACCGCGGCCAGATCATCGGCCGGGACAATATCGTGAACCTGCCGCTCAACGGCCGCGCCTACGCCGACCTGGCGCTGCTGGCCCCGGGCGTGCGCAAGTCGGCCATCTCGGACCGCGAGTCCTCGTTCAACGTGAACGGCTTGCGCAGTTCGCTGAACAACTTTCAGGTGGACGGCGTGGACAACAACGCCTATGGCACCAGCAACCAGGGGTACTCCAACCAGGTGGTGCAGCTCAACCCCGACGCGGTGGCCGAGTTCAAGGTGCAGACCAACAACTACAGCGCCGAATACGGCCGCGCCGGCGGGGCGATCGTCAACGTCTCGGTGCGCAGCGGGACCAATGAGTTTCACGGCGCGGTGTGGGAGTTTCTGCGCAACACCAAACTGAACGCGGTGGGTTTTTTCAAGCCCAGCCTGGGCAAGCCCGTATTGCAGCAGAACCAGTTCGGCGCCGCCCTGGGCGGGCCTATCCGCAAGAACAAGACCTTCTTCTTCGCCGACTTCGAGGGTTTGAAGCGCGTCCAGCGGCAACTCAGCTTCTCCACCATCCCGACCCTGGACCAGCGCCAGGGCATCTTCACGATGCCCATCCGGAATCCCTACACGAACGCGGTCTACTCCAACGGCGTCGTTCCAAAGTCCGAGATCACTACCTTCGCCAGTAAGGTTTTTGGTGTGTTGCCCGCTCCCACCCGCTCGGGCATCTCCAACAACTACGACTCGATGCCGCGCGTGCCCACCGTGGACAACAAGGGCGACGGCCGCCTGGACCACTATTTCGGCAGCAAGCTGACGGCCTTCTTCCGTTACAGCCACCGCGAGTACAACCAGACCGACAACCCGATCATTCCGCTCCCCTTGGGCGCCGACAACAGCCAGGGCAACGTCAATATCGTGAACAAGCAGGGCGCGGGCGGGGTGACCTACACGCTGAGCCCCACATCGCTCGTCGAGTTCCGCATGGGCATCACCCAGACCATCGGAGGAAAGTGGCCGTTACAGATCGGCATGCCCAACATGCAGGAAGAGTACGGCATCCCGGGTCTGCCCACCGATCCGGCCATCGCCGGCGGTCTGAGCACCCAGAGCATCGGCGGCTACCAGGGACTGGGCCGCCGCGGCAGCACTCCGCAGTTCCAGAACCCGGTGGTGATCAACCCCAAGGTCAACTACTCGAAGATCGTGTCCCGGCACACGATGAAGACGGGCTGGGAGTTCCAGCGCATCCACACCGAGATCCTGGATTTCAGCCCGCAGTACGGCAACGATTCCTATAGCGGACAGTTCAGCCGTCCCACCGGCGCCGGCCAGAACAACATTTTCAACGTGGCCGACTTCCTGTACGGCGCGCGCAGCCGCTACGGGCTGGCCAATTGGACGGTGGTCAACTACCGGCAGCGCATGAACTTCTTCTACTTCCAGGACGATTTCAAGCTCTCCCCCAAGCTGACCCTGAACCTGGGCTTGCGCTACGAATACGCCACGCCGCAGTGGGAAGCCGACAACCGGCTGTCCAACTACGATCCGGCGGCCGTGAAGACGTTTCCGGCCAAAAGCGGAAGCATCTACGACCGCGCGCTGGTTAAACCGGACTGCAACAACTGGTCGCCGCGCATCGGTTTCGCTTATTCACTGCTGAAGAATACGGTAGTGCGCGGCGGCTACGGCATCAGCTACATCCACTTCAACCGCATGGGCGGGGAAAACATCCTCTCCTATAACGGCCCGCACGTCATTGACATTGCCATTGACCAGTTGCCGGACAAGCCGCTCTGCGCGGCCGGCGAAGGCTCGCCGAACTGCTTCCGTCCCACGATGATGGGGTATCCCGCGGGCATGGTGGCGCCCGAAAAGTTCAGCACCCTGAACGCGCGCACCAACTACACCCCCGCCGATAACCGCACGGCCTACGTGCAGAGCTGGCATTTCACCATCCAGTGCGAACTGGCGCGCGATCTGGTGCTGGATGTGGCCTACGTGGGCAACCGGGGCGTGAAGCTGATGATCCTGGGCGACTACAACCAGGCGCGGCCGAACAACCCCGGCGAGAACCTGGTCTTGCAGGCGCGGCGGCCCATCCAGACGTTTCAATACATCCAGATTTCCTGGGGCGGCGGCTTTTCCAATTACCACGCGCTGCAAACCAAGCTGGAGAAGAAGTTCTCGCGCGGCCTGTACCTGCTCAATTCGTTCACCTTCTCCAAGTCGATCGACAACGCGGCCGGCCACCTGGAAACGGCCAACGGCGACAACTCGCGCGTCAACTACCGCGACCTGAGAAACGAGAAGGGCGTGGGCAGCTACAACCAGCCTCTGAACAACACCTCTACGCTGGTGTACGACCTGCCCTATGGCAAGGGCCGCAGATTCGGATCCTCAGCTCATTCCCTGGTGCAAGGGGTGGTGGGCAACTGGCGGCTGACGGCGATCAACACCATGACCAGCGGCATGCCGGTCAACCTCTCCTACGGGCCGACCGCGCAGTTCTCGGTCAGCGGCGCGCCGACCTACCGGCCCAATATCACCGGCGGCGCGATGGCGCCCGTGGCGCAGCGAAACATCGACAACTACTTCAACAAGGACAACGTGCAGTTGCCCGTGAATCCGCTGTTTCCGTTCGGCAATGCCGGCCGCAACATCGCGCGCGGGTACGCCTTCTACCAGGCCGATATGGGCCTGCACAAGGACTTCCCGGTGTGGCGGGAGGGCCGGCGGATCGAGTTCCGGAGCGAGTTCTTCAACCTTTTCAACCGGACCAACTTCGCCTCGCCCAACAGCTCCCGGTCCAGTTCCGGCTTCGGCACCATCCGGGGCACGTCTCCGGCGCGGATGATCCAGTTCGCGCTGAAGTTCGTGTTTTGATCAGCCCGGATTGGGCAGCATGAAGTTCCGGATCAGGGCCTCCAGCTCGTGACAGGCGGCGATGAACTGCCGCAGGGTGCGCAGCGTGGAGCCGAAGCTGTCGAAGTCCTGGACGGAGATTCCGTCTTCGCTGTTGGCGCGGCGGAAGTCGATGAACTTCTTTTCGAGCTCCCGCACGATCTTTTCGTCCACCGGCGTGTCGATGCGCGAGACGATTTCGACGTCGCTCGCGTTGTAGCGCTGCTGCCAGCGGTAGGGGGGCGAGATCACAACGTCCCCGCCGATGAACTCGCTCCAGTGCATGTGGTTGCGGAAGGCGGCCGAAAGGAGCCGCACGCGGTAGCCGCGCTGGCGGAAGATCCGGTAGGTCTTCTTAAACACCGCCACGCCGGCCCACTCCAGATAGCCCGGATCGGTGGTGATGTTCTCTTTCTCGGCCGCCACCTTCAACCAGTCGTCCAGCCGGCCCACCATGATGGTGCACACCGGCCCCATGCGGGAGATGTCCAGGCCTTCCCGTTCGCGCCGCTTCAGGCCGCGCTCCAGCGCTTCGGCCACGGCGATGCACTGCGGCAGGGTGAAGCAGACCGTGGCGTTGATGCTCACGCCCCGGTAAGTGGCTTCCTCGATGGCCGGGATGCCCGCCTCGGTCACCGGGATTTTGACGATCATGTTGGGTGCCAGCGCGCTGAAGCGCAGCGCCTGCGCGACGATGGCTTCGGTGTTGCGGTAGAAGCGCGGGTCGGTCTGAATGGACAGCCGGCCGTTCTTGCCGTGGTGGCGATCGAAGACCGGCCGGAGGAGTTCCGCTCCCTTCACCGACATCTCTTCCACCACCTTCCAGGCAATCTGGCTCTCGGTGGCGGCGGGCATCTCGCGGATCAGTTGCCCGATGCGGTCCCGCCACAGGTGCATCTCTTTGGCCAGCACCTCGAGGACGATGACCGGGTTGCAGGTGGCGCCCACCGCGCCGTCCTCGATCGAGGCGGTCAGCTCCCCGACGGCCGCCGAATCGTTCCACAGGCAGGTGGGGGTGGTCTGGGTCATTTGATGCAGACGGCTTCTGTATGCGGGCTCGCTCACGCTTCTCCTCCGGTGCACACGCGTGCAGGTATTTTCCTTCGCATCGTAACTTTGCCGCGCACTTCCTGTCAACCCACTTGACGGGAGGTTTGCAAGCAATTATGGTGATTAGTGACACATGGTCCCAGGCGATTCCACCCGGCAAGTCGATTGCACTCGTGTGCAGAACCTGAAGCCGGTCTCCATCAAGGACATCGCCCGCCGGGCCAACGTCTCGCACTCCACCGTCTCCCGGGCGCTGCAAAACAGCCCCCTGGTCAACCGCGAGACCGCCGACAAGATCCGCCGCCTGGCCCGCGAGCTGGATTACCGGGCCAGCGCCGTGGCGCGGAGCCTGGCGACCAGCAAAACCAGAAGCGCGGGCGTGGTGGTCACCTCCATCGCGGACCCCTTCGCCGCCGGAGTGGTGGGCGGAATCGAGGACGCCGCCAACCAGCACGGCTACTCGATCGTGCTGGCCAACTCCCATGCCGACCCCGAACGCGAAATGGCGGTGGTGCGCTCGTTGGAAGAGCGGCGCGTGGACGGCGTTGTGGTGACAGCTTCTCGCGTCGGCGCGATGTACGTCCCGTTGCTGGCCCGCATGCGGGTGCCCATCGTCCTGCTCAATAACCAGCACCCCAGCGAGTTCGCCCACTCGGTGATGATCGCCAACCTGGAGGCCAGCCGGGACGCCACGCGCCACCTGATCCAGTTGGGCCACCGGCGCATCGCCTACCTGGGAGACCGCTACGGTCACCAGTCCGACACCGAGCGCTTCGGAGGCTACCGCCAGGCGCTGGACGAGGCGGACGTACCCTTCCAGCCGGAACTGGTGGTGCACGGCGACGGCAAGCCGGAGGGCGGCATGCAGGCGATGGAACGCCTGCTGGCGCTCGCCGTGCCGCCCACGGCGGTTTTCTGCTACAACGACATGACCGCGCTGGGAGCGCTGCGGCGGATCCGCGCAAGCGGCCTGCGTGTCCCCGGCGACATCTCGCTGGTGGGCTTCGACGATCTGTACATCGCCGAGTACACCGACCCGCCGCTGACCACCGTGCGCCAGCCGCTGGGGCAAATGGGGCGGCTGGCCATGGAGGCTCTCATCCGGCTGCTCGAGGGTTCCCCCGCGGGGCAATCCATCCGGGTGCCCGGCGAACTGGTGATCCGCGAATCGACCGCGGCGCCGAAGGACGCTTGACTATGCAGCTTCTGATACAACCCGAGGTGTTCACGAACCGGGTCGCGAACTTCGCTTTCGAGCTTCTCGGCTTTGAAGCCCGCCGGCTGGCGTCGGGCGAGGAGTTTTCAAGCCAAACCGCGGAGAGCGAGTTGGGGTTGGTCGTGTTGGGCGGGCGGTGCGCGGTGGAATCGTCCGCGGGCCACTGGCCGCGCATCGGCGCCCGGGCGTCGGTCTTCGAGGGGCTCCCTTACACCTTGTACCTCCCCATTTCCACCGCCTTCACCGTGCGCGCCGAGACGGATTGCGACCTGGCGTTGTGTTACGCGCGCGCCGAAGAGTCGCACCCCGCGCGGCTGGTGACGCCCGAGCAGGTGGAGGTGGAGATCCGCGGGGGCGGCAACGCCACCCGCCGGATCCACCACATTCTGGGGCCGGCATTTCCCGCGCACCGGCTGCTGGTGTGCGAGGTCTTCACGCCCAGCGGCAACTGGTCCAGCTATCCGCCGCACAAGCACGATGTGCACAGCCCGCCCGGCGAGGTGGATCTCGAAGAGATCTACTACTACCGCGTGGACCGCCCGGAGGGCTTCGCGATCCAGAAAGTGTACACCGCCGACCGCCGCCTGGACGAAACTCTGACCGTGCGCGACGGCGAGCTGGTGCTGGTGCCCGAGGGCTATCACCCGGTGGTGGCCGCGCCCGGATACAACGTTTACTACTTGAACGCCCTGGCCGGCTCGGCGCGCTCGATGGCGGCGTCCGACGACCCCGCCTACGCGTGGGTGCGCCAGACCTGGGGGAAGGGAAACTCAATATGACGCGTCGCGTGACGATGGCTCAGGCGCTGGTGGGATTTCTCAAAAACCAGTATGCCGAGCGGGACGGCCGGGAGAACCAGTTTTTCGCCGGCGTGTGGGGGATTTTCGGGCACGGCATTGTGGCCGGTCTGGGACAGGCGCTGCAACAGAACCGGGATTTTCCGTACCGCCTCTGTCGCAACGAGCAGGCGGGGGTACACGCGGCCACGGCCTACGCCAAGGCGCGCAACCGGATGTCGGCTTTCGTGTGTACGTCATCCATCGGCCCGGGCGCCACCAACATGATCACCGGCGCGGCCACCGCCACCATTAACCGCCTGCCGGTGCTGCTGCTGCCGGGCGACATCTTCGCGCGGCGCAACGTGGCGCCGGTGCTCCAGCAACTGGAGTCCGAGCACAGCCAGGACGTCTCGGTCAACGACTGCTTCAAGCCCGTCTCCCGCTACTGGGACCGCCTCAACCGTCCCGACCAGCTCCCTTGCTCGCTGGTGGAGGCCATGCGCGTGCTGACCTCGCCCGCGCAGACCGGGGCGGTGACGCTGGCCTTGCCGCAGGACGTGCAGGCCGAGGTGTGGGACTATCCCGAGGAACTGTTCGAAAAAAGGGTGTGGCACATTCGGCGCCAGCCCGCGGACCGCGCGGCGTTGGCACGCTCCATTGAATGGATCCGCGCGGCGCGGCGGCCCGTCGTCATCGCCGGCGGCGGCGTCCTGTACAGCGAAGCCACGGCCGCGCTGGCGCGCTTCTGCGAGGCCACCGGAATTCCGGCGGGCGAAACGCAGGCCGGCAAGGGATCACTGGCTTTCGATCATCCGCAAAACCTGGGCGCCATCGGCGTCACCGGCACGCGGGGCGCCAACATCGCCGCGCGCGAGGCGGACCTGGTCGTGGCCATCGGCACGCGGCTCAGCGATTTCACCACCGCCTCCAAGACCGCCTTCCAGAATCCGGCGGTGCGTTTCATCAACTTGAACGTCGCCGAATTCGACGCCTACAAACACGCCGCGCTGCCGCTGGTGGCCGACGCGCGGGTCACGCTGGAAGAGTGGACCGCGGCCCTGGCCGGCTATCGGGTGGAGCCCGAGTACGCGCGCTTCATCGCGGAAGAAAAGGAGTGGTGGGAGCGCGAGACCGACCGCCTTCACGCGCTGCGCCACGGCCCGCCCATCAGTCAGGGCGAGGTCATCGGGGCCGTCAACCGCGCCTCGCGGCCCCAGGACGTGGTGGTCTGCGCGGCGGGCATTCTGCCGGGCGACCTGCACAAGCTCTGGCGCACGAGCCGGCCCAACGGATATCACCTCGAGTACGGCTACTCGTGCATGGGCTATGAAATCGCCGGCGGGCTGGGCGTCAAGATCGCCGACCCGTCGCGCGACGTCTA
>JACQZT010000118.1 GCA_016213755.1 Acidobacteriota bacterium
CCAGGGTCTCCGCGGCCGAGGCCTTGGTCACCGTGTAGTTGAGCGGCAGCTCATACGTGGAGTCGACCAACAGGTGCAGCTCGAAGCCGAACCATTTGACCACCTTCTCCCACGCCGTCCCGTCCGCACGCTTGCCCCGGTAGGTCTTGACGCCCCAGTCCGCATCGTGGTCGCGGCGCCGGTCCGGCTCGTCGGCCGGCGCGGCGGGCCGGTCGCCCGGGTGGCCTTCGGCTGCGGCTGGCTCCCCCGGGTCGCTGTGCCGCTCACCCGCGGGCGCCGCCTTGTCCTGCTTCTCCGGCTTGCCGAAGGAGGGCAGCGCCTTGCCGTCGGCCGCCAGGTACCGGCCCAGGTCGGGCAGGTGCGGGCGCAGCGCCTCGACCAGCTGGTGGAACAGGTCGCGGACTGACGCCCCGTGCTCCAGCAGGGCCTCCAGGAAGTGGCTGTACGCCGAGTCGGTGGGCACGGCGGCCTCCCCGAGCAGCGGGTCGAAGCCGCAGCGCTGGCGCAGCTCGGCGTTGCGCCGCAGCTCCCGCCGCAGGGCGGCCACCGAGGGATGCTGGAACACGACGCCCGCCAGGAGGGAGTTCCAGACGGCCCGGATGGGGTACTCGTCGCGGCCACGGCCCCGCGCCTGTTCGAGCAGGTGCATCAACGCTTCATCCGGAATCGCCTCGAGCACCAGCGCCAGCCGGTCGAGGTCGGAGGCGGCGTCGATCTGGCTCCAGTGGAACAGGGACGCTTGTGGTATGATGGCCGTCGGGCATGTCCTCCCCTGCGCGGGTTGTCCATGCCTTGATAGTATATATACGTTCAAGATCAAGTCAACAAAAAAATGCCGAGAAGCACGCGTCGCCCTGCAGATGTTCCGGGCGCCCTGGCGCTGCGTCGCGACCGCGACCGCTACGCCGCGCTCCAGCGGGCGATCGGCGCCGTGGGCTTCTTCCGCCGCGGGACGCTGGTCCGGGTCTACGGGCGCTGCGGCAAGCCCGGCTGCCGCTGCGCGGCCGACCCCCCGCGCCTGCACGGGCCCTATGTGCAGTGGACCCGCAAGGTGGCCGGCAAGACGGTCAGTGTGCGGGTTCGCCCCGCGCAGGTGAGACTCTTCCAGGAGTGGATTCGCAACGCCCGCCGCCTGGACCGGCTCATCGCCCGGCTGCAGCAGCTCAGCCTGCGCGCGACCGAACGGATCCTCCGCCAGCAGTCGGACCCCCAGCGCCCGGCCGGGCGCCGCCCGGGGCGCTCGAGCCGGCCAAGGCGTGGGGGGTAATTCGGCCCTTCGGCGGCTGTTGGCGCCGGCAAGCCCTCAAATCTCAATGTCTACCGGGGGGAAATTTTTTTCAGGCTCCCAGCAACACCAACACTTTCAGCGGGTTATGCACAGAGCGAAAAGCTCGGATCCGGAGGAGCCGTGCCGAACTCATGCGATTCCCTCCGCCGGTCGGGATCAGGAACGCTTCGGCGAAAGGAAGTAGCCCTACTTCCGCGGCGGGACCTCCGCACCGCAGAACTTGCAGCGCACGCTCTCCAGTCTCTTGCTCATCGGGATTACTTGGGATTTCTTGCAGGCGGGACATGTGCGGGCGCTGACCCTGTAATCACTTGACGTTATTGGCAGCCCGATACCTCAGCAACTCGTGGAGCGACCACACCCGGTCTGTGATCGCCGCCGCCATCGCGGGCGTGCGCTTCTCCCACCTTCGACGCGTCTTGCCGCGCACGAGCGCGGGACGCGACAAGCGGCGCCGCAGGCTGAGATGCGGACGGGTGAAGTGGTAATAGGCAACCTGCAGGGCGAGGTGAGCGCGGAGCTCATCCTCGTCCTTGGCGAAGGCCAGCGTCTTGCGCCTGAGCGTGGCGTTCTCCTGGCGAAGCGTCAGGTTGAGTCGCTCGACGAGGCTGGTCGTGATCTGGCCAGCATCGATGTCCGCCGGGTTGCCATGGATCACGCGCCGGCTCACCGAAACGAGTCGGCGCCCTTCCCGATGCTTGACGAGTTGCACGTAGCGCAGCTCGGGGTGGGCGAGCTGGGCCGGGTGGCGGGGACGCCCGCGACGCCCGGTCCGTGGATAGGGCACGTCCACGTGCCAGCGCTTGAAGAGCGCCACGCCGTACTGGTCCAGGCCGTCGCTGGCGAACAGCGGCAGCCGCCCGACGAGGACCGCGGCCGTCCGGCCGATCAGCGTGTCGGCGCTGGCTTGCGTGCGCGGGCCCACGACCAACGCCAGGATCAACCGCGGTTCGGCCGCGAACGCGATCCAGACCCAGACGGTCCCATCGTCTCCCGCCTCGCCTTCTGCCAGGCGCGGAAGTTTTTTTTCCGGACGAACGTCCACAACTCGTCGAGCTCGACCCGATCGACGCGCACGTGGCGCACGAGCAGGTCGTTGACCTTGTCCGCATGCGCGGCCGCCTGCGCCAGCCAGAAACGCACCGTGTCCAGCTTTACCGCCAGCGCTCCGGCCACGGCCCTCAGGGCCATCCCACGCAGAACGAGTTGCAAGGCCAGCACCACCTTCTCCTCCGCCGAGCGCAGATCGTAGAAGGCTGTGTCCGTGCGCTCGCAGAAGCTCTTGCCGCAACGGCGACACAGGAAGTTCCGGACCAGCCCGCTCCGGGTCCGGTAGCGACCGTTGCCAACGACATTCCCCTGCCCAGGTTTCCCGTGGTGGCGGCACCGACGGTTCGGGCAGGCAACTTCGGTGAAGCCGGGCGTGGGTCCGCGTGCGCCCATACGCTCCTCCTGGAGGTCCTGCGGAGAAGCGTAGCATCTCGGCTAGTAAACGTCAATGGATTAGAGGGTCATCACCCGGGAGACGCATGCAGTGTATATCCTGGCCATCGGG
>JACQZT010000119.1 GCA_016213755.1 Acidobacteriota bacterium
CCGGCCAGGTGCTGGAAGTCGCTCACCTTCTGATCGGGGGCGAGCTGGGCGAAACCGCCGGCGGCGCACAACCACAGCAGCGCCGCCGTTCGTATTGTGTGCATAAAGCCTCGCGGGGAAACTCGATTGACGTCGCCGACTCTTGTATCCTAATTGAGCGGCCTGTGTCAAGGAATTGGAGAGAAAGTAACATGCCGGTTTGGCGAGGATGTGCCTTGCTCTTGTGGTTCGCGGCGGCTGGGGTATGCCCGGCTCAGACAGCGCGCATTCTGGACCTCACCCATACCAGCCGGGTTTTCGGCGAGGAGCGGAACTTCCGCGTCTTCCTGCCGCCGGATTACGAGCGGGCCGTTGGCAAGCGCTACCCGGTGATTTACTTCTTTCACGGCTGGAGCGAGCGCCACAACGCCCCCCCGCGCGGCGGGCGCAACTACGACACCGGCGCCGATTACGGGGGCGACAACATCGCGGCCTTCGTCGGGCGCCACGACGTCATCGTGGTGAAGTGGCACGGCGCCAACCCGCGCAAACCCGGCGAGGACTACGTGCGGCCCTACAACATCTCGCCGGTGGAGACCGGCCGCCAGTTTCCGCTTTACTTCCCGGAACTGGTCGCGCACATCGACTCGCGCTTTCGGACCCTCACCGGGCGGGAGCAGCGCGCCACAGCCGGGCTGTCCATGGGCGGCTTCATGTCCTTCTGGGTGGCCGGCAAGTATCCGCACCTGGTGGCCAGCGCCTCCAACTTCATGGGCTCGTCGGAGTTTCTGGTCGGGCCCCGGGAGTACCCGGTGGAGTACCGCCACGACGAGATGTACCGCAACTACGAGGGCCTGCGCACCCGCATCGTGCTCGGCTCGAAGGATTTCATTCGCTGGTACCACCGGCGCATGAACCTCATCTGGGATTTCACCCGGCCGCACCACGAGCACGAGGAATTCGATTCGGACCACGGCACGCCCGGCATGGCCCGCACGCTGGATTTCCACATGGCGGCGTTTCGCGATCCGCTGCCCAAGCCCGGCCTGTGGCACCACGCCGACGTGTATCCGGATTTCGGCGTGTGGGGCTGGTCGGTGGCCAGCGACCGCCGCACGCCCGGCTACACGGTGCTGGAGAACGTGAGCCGGGCCGGGTTCCGGTCGAGCGTGCGCGAGCGGCTTCCGGACGGCCGGCTGCTTTTAGCCGTGAATCTGCGCATTGCCACCGACGCGGTGTTTCGCTCCGGGCGGCGGTATGCCATCACGGATGTCAGCCTGGGCACGGGCGAGGTTCGGCGCTCGCGCGTCGCGGCGGATAGCGCCGGAAGGCTGCATTTCGTTCTGAACGGAGACCGGCACGAAGTGGGTATCGCGGAGAAGGACGTGCCGGCGTACACCGTCGCGGGATGGCGCGTGGCGCGCGATCCTCTGCGTCTGGAGCTGAAGCTGCTTGCCACAGGCTCGCGCGCGGCGCGGCGGGTGACGGCGGCGGTGAGTTCGCCCAACCCGGGGGTGCGCATCGAGAACCCGCGCCTGGCGCTGGCCGGCGCCGGGGAGGTGCGCTTCACGGTGGACGACCCGCGGCGCGAGATGGTCCAGTTCAAGGTGCGGCTGGGAGACGCGGCGGAGTTCCCCATCGAGGCGCCGCTGTTCCCCGACGCCGCTCCGCTGGCCGGGTTCCGGGTGCTGGATGGCGTTCGGCTGCCCCTCTGGGAACGCGCCGTCGAGCGCGCCGAGAAGAGCCTGGGAGAAGGCAACGCCGACGGCTTGGCGCAGGCGGGAGAGACGATTGCCATCGCCATGCCCGATGGTGAAGCGTGGCGCGCCGTGGAACTGTTCACTTCGGATCCCTGCGCGGACTTAAGCCGGCGCCTCTCGGACCCCTGGGGCAACTACGACCATGTCGGCGCAACGGCCAAGATCTCGCTGGCCCGCATCTCGGACACCTGCCCGGCCGGCCACGAGATCCCCTTCTTCGCCCGCTACCAGATTCCCAACAAGCCGGAGCACATTCTGAAAGAAGGCACTCTGACGGTGCGCGTGGCCGGCCGTTAAGTTGGCTGCTGGGCGGTGGCGGTGGCGGGCGCCGGTTCCCAATCCTTGGGCATCACGATCCAGGCGATGACGTAGGCCAGAAAGCCGGTGCCGAAGAAGATCGCCAGGCACAGCCAGAGGATGCGCACCAGCGTCACGTCGATGTCCAGGTAGCGCGCAAAGCCCGCGCAAACTCCGGCGATGGTTTTGTCGCGCATGGGGCGGCTCAGCCGCCGGCGCGCGAAGTAGCCGCCCGAAGGCGGCGGCGCGTTGGACGTGGCCCGGCCGCACTTCGAACAGAAGTTATCCTTTTCCTGAAGTTCTACACCGCACTGAGTACAAAACATGGCGTCCTCGCTCATACGGAAGAACGCAGAGGCGGGGCGGGTTGTTCCCCCAGAATGATCTTCCCCAGCACCACCGCGCGGCTCGCGCCGGTGGCCGACGGCAGGTTCGACGGTCGCCCGTGCCAGGTCTCGTGCGCCAGTACGGCAAAGGCGATGGCCTCCTTGCCGTCGATGTCGATTCCGAACTCGGCCGAGGTGCGCACGCTCAGCTCGGGCAGGAACGCCGCCAGATAGGCCATCAACTGACGGTTGTGCGCGCCGCCGCCGGAGACGATCAGGTCCCAGTCGCTCGCCTCGGGCCGCACCAGGCGGTGGCCGGCCGCCACGGCGGCCGCGGTGAATGCCGTGGCGGTGGCGATGAGATCGGGGAGGGGAAGTCCCGTGGAAAGCAGAAGCCCGGCGAACTCGCGCCCGTACTGCTCGCGCCCGGCGGTTTTGGGCGGAGGCGCTTGAAAGTAGCGGTTGGCGAGCAGCACATCGAGCAAGTCCGGGTCCGCCGCGCCGCGCGAGGCGATGCGCCCGTCGCGGTCGAACCTCCGCTTGCCCGCGGTGTAGTGGCTCACCAGCGCGTCGATAACCATGTTGCCCGGCCCGGTGTCGAAGGCGATCACCTCTTCGGGCGCCGCGCCGGGCGGAATCAGGGTGAGGTTGGCGATGCCCCCGATGTTCAGCGCCGTGCGCCCGCGGCGGCGGTCGCGCAGCAGCAAGTAATCGGCGTAGGGGACCAGCGGCGCGCCGCGTCCGCCGGCGGCGATGTCGCGGGGGCGAAAATCGCACACCACCGGCAGGCCGGTGCGCTCGGCCAGCACCGCGCCCTCGCCGATTTGCAGCGTGTTCCGGCCGCTCTCATGATAGATGGTCTGGCCGTGGCAGCCCACCAGTTTCACGCTTTCGAGCGGCAGGCGCGCCCGGCGGCAGACCGCCGCGAGCGCCCCGGCGTACAGCTCGCCCAGCCGGAAGTTGAGCCGGGAAATCGCCGCCGTGTGAGTTTCGCAGTTGGACACCGCCAGCAGCTCCTCGCGCAGCTTGCGCGGGTAGGGCGCCGAGCCCAGCGCCACGGTTTCGACGCGCTTGGTCCAGCTTCGGCCCGTGATATCGACAATAGCCACATCGATGCCGTCCAGCGAGGTCCCGCTCATGATCCCGGCGACTCTCATTTGCGTCCCAGCTCCTCCTTGAGATCGTGCAGCAGTTGCAGGGCCTCGATGGGCCGCAGTTGGTCGATGTCGAGGCCGCGGATGCGCTCGGCGATCTCGTAGCCCACCGGCTCGAAAAGCCGGATCTGCATGGCCGGCGCGGAGCGGCGGCGGGCGCGCGGCACCAGTTCTTCGGTCACCTCGTGCTCGGTCTTTTCGTGCAGCGCCAGGACCTGCCGCGCACGCTCGATGACGCTCAGCGGCAGGGCCGCCAGGCGCGCCACCTCGATGCCGTAGCTGCGGTCGGCCGAGCCGGGCTCGACTTTGCGCAGGAAGATGATCTGCTCGCCCGCCTCCTTCACCGACACGTGCAGGTTGCGCACTCCCGGCAATTGGCCGGCCAGCTCGGTGAGCTCGTGATAGTGCGTGGCGAACAGCGTTTTGGCGCCGATCCTCTCGTGAATGTGCTCCACCACCGCCCAGGCCAGCGCCAGCCCGTCGTAGGTGGCGGTGCCGCGGCCGATCTCGTCGAGCACCACCAGGCTGCGCCGCGTGGCGGTGTTGAGGATCACCGCCGTCTCGGTCATTTCGACCATGAAGGTCGAGCGCCCGCGCGCCAGGTTGTCGGCCGCGCCAATGCGCGTGAAGACGCGGTCCACCAGGGGCAGCCGGGCCGCCTCGGCGGGCACGAACGAGCCCGTCTGGGCCAGGATCGAGATCAGCGCGGCCTGTCTAAGGTAGGTCGACTTGCCGCCCATGTTGGGCCCGGTGATGACGGCAATAAACGTATCTCCGGTGTCGAGGGAAAGATCGTTGGGGATGAAGCGCTGGGACTCGCGCTCGGTGAGCCGCTCGATCACCGGGTGGCGGCCTCCCTGGATGCGCATCTCGCCCGACTCGGCCAGCACGGGCCGCGTGTAACGGTTGGCCGCGGCCACCTCGGCCAGCGCCGCCGTGACGTCCAGTTCGGCCACGAAGCCCGCGCTCGAGCGAATGCGCGCGGCGTGCGCGGCGGCGAAGGCCCGGAGCTCCTGAAACAGCTCCCGCTCGATAGCCAGGATCTTTTCCTCGGCGTCGAGAATCTTGCTTTCGAGTTCCTTCAGTTCGGGCGTGGTGAAGCGCTCGGCGTTCACCAGCGTCTGTTTGCGCTCGTAGTCGGCGGGCGCCAGGTGCAGGTTGGGCTTGGAGATCTCGAGGTAGTAGCCGAAAACATTGTTGAAGCGGACTTTGAGCGACCCGATGCCGGTGCGCCCGCGCTCGCGCGTTTCGATCTGCGCGATGTACTGCTTGGAATTGCGGCTGATATCGCGCAACTCGTCCAGCGCCGGTGAGCAGCCGTCGCGGATGGCGCCGCCGTCGGCCAGGTTCACGGGAGGGTCGTCGGCCAGCCCGGTGAGGATGCGGTCGCGGACCTCGGGCACTTCGTCCAGCCCGGCGGCGATCTCTTGGAGACGCGGGCAGAGGTCCTCCGGCAGGGCGTGGCGCAGGGCGGGCAGGCGGTCCAGCGAGAGCCCCAGGGCGCGCAGCTCGCGCGGCCCGGCCGTGCCCAGCGTGACCTTGGCCAGCAGGCGCTCCAGGTCCAGAATGCCCGCCAGCACCTTGCGGACTTCGGCGCGCGCGATGGTGGCCTTGAGCATCATTTCGACGGCGTCCAGCCGCGCGTCGATTTCGGCTAATTCGAGCGAGGGCCGCAGCAAGCGCCGCCGCAACAGGCGCCCGCCCATGCCGGTGGCGGTCTGGTCGAGCACATACACCAGCGTCGATTCCCGTGTCTCGCCGGCAAACAGCGGCTCGACCAGTTCGAGGTTGCGCACCGTCACCGAATCCAGCACCATGGCCTCGGCGCGATCATAGAACGTGGGGCGCTCCAGGTGATCGAGGGCCGACTTCTGCGTGTCGCGCAGGTAGTGCAGAATCGCTCCGGAGGCCGAGACGGCGAGCGGCTTTTCCGCCAGCCCGCAACCATCCAGCGAGAGCAACTTAAAGTGGTCCTTTAGGATGCGATCGGCGTAGTCGAAACTGAAAACCCAGGCCTCCTGCTCGGTGCGCACCCCGGGCAGGGAAGGGGCGCCCTCGGGTGTCAGGACTTCCCGGACATTCAGATTCTCGAGCGCGGCGGCGACCTCGCCCGCCTCCATCTCCGTGGCGCGAAACTCGCCGGTGGAGACATCCACGTGGGCCACGCCGGCGCGCCCCTCGCGGCCGGTCACGGCCGCCAGGTAGTTGTTTTCGTGCGAGCGCAGCAGCCCGGGTTCGGTGGTGGTGCCGGGCGTTACCACGCGCGTGATCTCGCGCCGGACCAGCTTCTTGGCGAAGCGCGGATCCTCCACCTGGTCGCAGATGGCCACCCGGTAACCCTTCTGGATCAGGCGGGCGATGTAGCCTTCGGCGGCGTGATACGGCACGCCGCACATGGGGATGGGTTCTCCCTTCTCCTTGTTGCGCGCGGTGAGCGTGATTTCCAGTTCCCGCGCGGCCGTGACGGCGTCGTCGTAGAAGAGTTCGTAAAAGTCCCCCAGGCGGAACATCAAGAGGGCCTGGGGGACCTGCTGTTTGACGGAATGGTACTGCCGCATGAGCGGCGTAGTCGGTTCGTGGCTCATGCGGCCCGATTCATGCGTAGATGCCGCGCAGTTTGATGGCGAAGGTGACCCGGTCGAGGGCCAGCATGTAGGCCGCGATGCGGTTGTTCACCGAGTGCTTGTCCGCGTAACCGGTGACGTCCTGGAAGCTGTTGACCATGATTTCTTCCAGGCGCTCGTTCACCAGTTGCTCGTTCCAGAAGTAGCCCTGGCGGTCCTGCACCCACTCGAAGTAGGAGACCGTCACGCCGCCGGCGTTGGCCAGGATGTCGGGGATGACGAAGACGCCGTTTTCGGCCAGGATGCGGTCCGCCTCCGCCGTGGTGGGGCCGTTGGCGCCTTCGCACAGAATCCGGGCGCGGATCTGGCCGGCGTTCTGGGAGGTGATGACGTTTTCCTTGGCGGCCGGCACGAGGACGTCGCAGTCCATCAGCATGGCCTGGGCCGCGGGAATGTTCTCGCCGCCGTCGAAGTCCAGGATGGAGCCGGTCTCCTTGCGGTGGGCCATCAGCGCCTCGATGTCGAGTCCCTGGGGGTTGTAGACCGCGCCCTCGACTTCGATCAGCGCGACGACCCTCATGCCGCAGCGCGCCATCAGCTTGGCGCCCATGCTGCCCACATTGCCGAAGCCCTGCACCACCACGCGCGTGTCGGCCGGCGGGATGCCGAAGCGCTTCAACGCCTCCCGCACCACGAAAGTGCAGCCCCGGCCGGTGGCCTCGACGCGCCCGCGCGAGCCGCCCAGGTCCAGCGGCTTGCCGGTCACCACGGCGGTCACCGTGGTGCGGTGGTGCATCGAGTAGGTGTCCATGATCCAGGCCATGGTCTGCTCGTTGGTGTTCATGTCGGGCGCCGGCACGTCGCGCTCGGGGCCGATGAAGTCCAGGATTTCGGCCGTGTAGCGGCGCGTGATGCGCTCCAGTTCGCCCATCGAGAGCACGGCCGGGTTGCAGACGACGGCGCCCTTGCCGCCGCCGAACGGGATGTTGACGACCGCGCACTTCCAGGTCATCCAGGCCGCCAGCGCGCGCACTTCGTCCAGGGTCACGTCGGGGGCGTAGCGAATTCCTCCTTTGGCCGGCCCGCGCGCCAGCGAATGCTGCACGCGATAGCCGGTAAACACTTGCAGGCGGCCGTCGTCCAGTTGTACCGGAATGGCAACCGCGATCTCCCTGGCCGGCGTGCGCAGGATTTTGCGCATTCCGTCGTCCAGGCCCAGCGCCTCGGCAGCTTGGTTGAAGCGAGCTTCGGCCGCCAGCCAGGTATTCAGTTCTTTCTCGAGCGAGGTGGTTACCTCTGCGCTCATGGGGTCTGACCTCCGACTACATTCTGCCACAAGCCCCGGCAGAGTATCGGGGAGCGGCCGCGTCAGGCTGGGTATTCTCCGGTCACGTAGCTGCGCAGTTGCTGGATGGTTTGGGCCTGGGCGGAGATGATCGAGTTCACCAGGTCGCCGATGGAGACGATGCCGGCCAGGCGTCCCTGGTCCAGGACCGGAAGATGGCGGACGCGGTTGGCGGTCATGATCCGCATGCACTCCAGAACGGAGCACCGCGGCTCGACGGTCATCACCGGGCTGGTCATGATCTCACCGACCAGCGTTTCCTTGGACGACTTGCCCTTCAGGAAGACTTTTCGCGCGTAATCCCGTTCGGAGAGTACGCCCACCGGCTGGCCTTCCGAAACCACTACCAGCGCGCCGATCGACTTCTCCGCCATCAGGCCGAGGGCTTCGAATACGGTGGCCGACGGCGGCAGCGACCAGACGTCGCCGCCCTTCCCCTTGAGAATCGACTGGACGGTCTCCACCGTGGCCATGGATTCCTCTGACACGTGCCGCGAAATAGACACTCACACCCTCCTCGTGAGATCCGGCGCGCCGCGGGCCGCCGGTCCAGTGTGATCAAAGTATCATGAAACGACTGGGGGCGCAAGAACGCCGGGCGCGAATGGGGACCGGGCCCTTGACAAACGGACTTGAGGGAAGGCACTCTCGAAGACCGGGTTGGCCTATGCCGCACCGTCGCCGAATTCTGGGTTGGATGCCGGTTCTGCTGGCCGCGGTCTTGCCCTGCGGCGCGCAAACGGCGCTGGAGCGGGGCGCCGAGGCGCTGCGGAAGGGCGCCTTCGCCGCCGCTGAAACCGCCCTTCTGGAAGCCGTCCGGGAGCGGCCTTCCAGCGCGCCGGCCCACAAGCTGCTGGGTATGGTCTACTCGGCCCAGGAGCGGCATCTGCCGGCCGAGCCCCACTTCCGCGAGGCCTGCCGCCTCGACCCTCGGGACGAAGACACCTGTTACTATCTCGGACGGCTCTATTACACCCTCAATCGCTTCGAGGAGTCGCGCCAGGCTCTGGAAATCGCCGTGCGCCACGCGACGCGGAACCGCGGCCGGGTGCTGCTGGGGATGGCCTTGACGCTGGAAGCCCTGGGCCAAAGCGCGCCGGCGGAGCGCTCCTACAAGGAGGCGGTGCAGACGGGATATCGCCAGGCGCGGATCGACTACGGCCTGTTCCTGTTCCGCCACGGCCGCGCTTCCGAGAGCATCGGGCATCTGCGCCAGGCGGGCGCCACGGCGGAACTGGAACGCGTGAAGCGCGCACTGGACAATGCCCCGGCGTCGCAGGCCGCGGGCAGGGAGCCGGTCCGGGTCCGGTTCGAAGCCTCGCCGCTGGACATGGTGGTGCGCAACGGCGCCGCGGGCGATAAGCACCAGGTCGAAACCATGCCGGCCGGGGTGGCGGTGTTCGATTACGACAACGACGGCTGGCCGGATATCTACGTCGCCAATGGCGCCTCCGTCCCGCCGCTCGAAAAGACCGGCGCGGCTTACCAGAACCGCCTGTTCCGCAACCAGCGCGACGGCACGTTCGCCGACGTCACGGCCGGGGCCGGCGTGGCGGGGCAGGGGTACTCGATGGGCGTGGCGGCGGGCGATTACGACAACGACGGCTGGGTGGATCTGTTCGTCACCGGGGTTCGCGCGAACACGCTGTATCGCAACCGCGGCGACGGGACCTTCGAGGACGCAACCGGAGCGGCGGGCCTGGTTTCCGACGGCCGCTGGTCGATCGCCGCCGGCTGGTTCGATTACGATAACGACGGACTGCTGGACCTGTTCGTGGTTCGCTATTGCGTCTGGAATCCGGCCACCGAGCCCTACTGCGGGCTGCCGAAGCCGGGTTACCGCACTTACTGCCACCCCCAGTTCTACGAACCGCTGCCCAACGCTCTCTATCACAACCAGGGCCAGGGCCGGTTCCGCGATGTGTCCCGGGAATCCGGCGTTGCCGGGCGCTTGAACAAGGGCATGGGAGTGGCCTTTGGAGACTACGACGGCGACGGGAGGCTGGACGTCTTCGTGGCCAACGACACGGTGCCGAACCTGCTCTTTCAAAACCAGGGCGGCGGCAAGTTCCGCGAGTCCGCGCTGGCCGCCGGCGCGGCCTACAGCGGCGATGGCGCGGCGCTATCCTGGATGGGCGCGGACTTCCGCGACTACGACAACGACGGCCGGGAGGACCTGTTTGTCACCAACCTCACCAACGAGCGTTTTTCGCTCTTTCGCAACACGGGCCGGGGGCAGTTCGCCGACTTGAGCGGGCCCAGCGGGTTGGCTGTCCTGAGCCTGCCCTGGAGCGGCTGGAGCAACGGCATCTTCGACTTTAACAACGACGGCTTCAAGGACCTGTTCGCCGCCGGCGGAAACGTGAACGACAACGCGGAACTGACCACCAGCCGCGCCTCGCGGCAGCCGAATCTCGTGTTCCTGAACCGGGGCAACGGCACGTTCGCGCTCGAGCTGCTGCCCGGAGAGGCGCTGCACCGGGGGGCCGCTTTCGGCGATTTCGACCGGGACGGCCGCATGGATGCAGTGGTGACGCGGTTGAACGAAGCGCCCCTGGTGCTGCATAACACGACCCCCGGCGCGGGGCACTGGCTTCAGCTTCGCCTGGCGGGCACACGCGGCAACCGCGACGGCATCGGAGCCCGCATGCGGGTGGTCACAGCTTCCGGCGAGCAGTGGAATCGCGTGACGACCTCGGTGGGCTACGCCGGATCGAGCGACCGGACGGTTCATTTCGGGCTGGGGAAGGACACGCGGGTGGACGTGGTCGAGATCGAGTGGCCGTCTGGCGTCCGCCAGATCCTGCGAAACCTCCCTGCCGGACGGTATGTGACCATCGAGGAACCCGAAAAGTAAAAAGTTCGCGCAAGCGGTTGACAGGCGGCGCAATTCCATGTATCTTGCACGTTGTCGAGATTGTGAGGGGTTTATGAGAACTCGCCTTCTGTTTGCGCTATTGATTTGCTTTGGGATGTTGTTCGCCCAAGGCGAACGGGGAACGTTTAATGGCACCGTGACCGACGGGACGGGTGCGGTCATACCCGGCGTTTCGGTCGTGGCCGTGAATACGGCCACCGGTGTCGAAACCAAAGTCTCAACCACCTCCGCCGGCGTCTATCGCATGCCCTACCTTTTGCCGGGCAGCTATCGTCTGACGGTCTCCGCCACCGGGTTCAAGACCTCCCTGCGGGAGAACGTGATCCTGGCCGTGGCGCAGACGCTGACGGTGGATTTTTCGCTCGAGATCGGCGCCATCACCGACCGGATCACGGTTTCCAGCGAGCCGCCGCTGCTCGAAACCGGAACGGCCGAAATCGGCAGTTACGTCAGCAAACAGGAGTTCGACACCTGGCCCATCACGGTGGGCGACGGGCGGCGGCAAATCCAGCAATTCATCTTCACTTCCCTGCCGGGCACTGTCGGCGGAACCTGGGAAGGATCGATTAACGGCGGGCAATTGTTCTCGCACGAGATCCTGATCGACGGCATCGCCCTGGGCCGGATGGACATCCAGGGCGGGAGCAATAACGAGTTCAGCCCCAGCGCCGAAAGCGTCAGCGAGTTCAAACTCCAGACCGGCACGGTCAGCGCGCAATACACCGGAGGCCAGACTTCGGTGGCCAACTTCGCCACCAAGAGCGGCACCAACGAACTGCACGGGAGCGCTTACTACTACGTGCAGAACGACGCCCTGCGCGCCAACGGCTGGAACAATAACGCGGCGAAGGTCAAGCGCCAGCCGTTCAAACAGCAAAACTACGGCTACTCGGTGGGCGGGCCGGTGTGGCTGCCGAAGATCTACGACGGCCGCAACCGCACCTTCTTCTATCACAACTTCGAGTACACGCGAGTGCGCAATTTCAGTTCCACGGGCTTCAGCACGCTCCCGATGCCGGACTACAAGCAGGGCAATTTTTCCCGCCTGTTGAGTTCCGCGTTTACGGGGAATGCGAACTCCGGCACGGCCATCGGCACGGATGCGCTGGGACGGCCGGTGGTGTTCGGGGCCATCTACGATCCGAACACGGCCCGCCAGGTGGGGTCCGCCTGGGTGCGGGACGCGTTTCCGGGCAACCTGGTGCCCAAAAGCCGCTGGAGCCCGGTGTCGCAGAAGGTCCTCGACCTGGCCCCCATTACCGACCCGGCCTTCGACACGATGCTGAACAACATCCCCAACCTGGGGGGCTGCTGCCCGGTGTTCGGCGAAAAGATGCTGACCCTGCGCGGCGACCACAACCTGTCCAGCAGCCACCGGGTGGCGGTCACCTACAACCACAATTTCCGGGCCCGCAACACCTCGCCGGGCGGGCGCTGGGGTGTTCCTCCGGGAACTCCGACGGGCGTCTACCAGTGGCAGGAAACGCCGGGCACACTGGGGCGCGTGGCCTACGACTGGACGGTGCGGCCCACCATCCTGAACCACTTCGCGATGGGCTACAACCGGTTCGGGAACCTCAACCA
>JACQZT010000028.1 GCA_016213755.1 Acidobacteriota bacterium
CCCTCCCGGAATTTCTCGCCACTCCCGCCAAAACCTCAATCCTCGTGAAATTCATCCGTGATCGGATTGACCTATCCAGAACCGAAGGAACCAGCCTGGCGGCATGAGAAGCCCGCACTCTGATTTCGGTACTCTCAAGTATACCAATCTGTGCGACGCAAGCCGCGGGCGCCGGGTTGCGGGCAGAACAGCTTTGTTCCAGCCGCCCCCTTACCGGGCGAGCAGAATTTCTCCCCACACCACCTGGTAGGCTTCCAGATTGCCTTCGAAATTCCGGCCGGCGCGGATGGAGACCCGGGTGTTGACCATGAGTTCGGCCGGGTTCACCGCGCGGCCGCCGGCCGAGTAGACCGTATCCTGCCGCAAGACAACCATGAAACGCCGGTTGGTGCGGGTCCGCAGCAACAGTGCGTCGCCGTCCAGCCGCAATACTATGCCCGCCAGCGTGAGATTGCCGCGCGGGACGATGGAAGCGCCCGCTGCCCGCCGGGAGCGCAACTCCGCCAGTTGCCGGGGGGAAAGCCTGGACGGCGCTTCCTCGAGCAGCACGTGCAGCGTGCGGGCGTAGCAAGGACCCCCAGTGCGGTCGGTCACCAGTTCGATGGTTTCTCCCGGCTTCAAACTGAACGCCGCGATGCGCAGGCGCTCGCGTTCCATGTAGGTTTTGTCGTTGTAAGCGCAGACCCAAATCCGGTCGTGGTCGCCGCGAATGTGCAGCTCGCCGCTGTTAAGCGTGCCGATCCGGCCTTCCAGCTTTCCGCGCACCAAGCCTTGCGGCGCCTGTTCCTGCGCACAAAGAAGTGCCGCCAAAACCAGCCCCCCGGCAGTTCGCATCGCCCTCACCCGTGTTCCTCTCCAGTATACGCCGCCGATCCATCCCGGACCCGGAAGGGATGTTAAAATAGGGGACTTCATTGCTCTTTACAGAAGGACTTGTCGATTTGTCTTCCACGCATTCGCACCTCCATCGCGCCGGCCGCTGGTTTCTGGAGTCCGGTATCCAGGATCCTTCCGGCGGGGTGGCCCGCTACTACCGCTCCGATGCGGGCCGCCACGAGCGCGTTTCCTCCGAGATCACCGGATATGCCATCAGCGCCCTGGTCTGCCTGCATCAAAGCACCGGGCGCGGCGGCTACCGCGAGGCCGCTGTCCGCGCGGCCGACTTTCTGGCCGACCGGGTCTGGGACCCGGCGCTGGGCCTGTTCCCCTTCGAGCACTCCCGCGACGGAGATCCGGCGCCGGCGCTGGCGTACTTCTTCGATTCCGGGATCATCGCGCGCGGCCTGCTGACGCTGTGGAGGAGCACGGGCGCCGCGAAGTATCGCGACGCGGCCGTTGCCTGCGGCCGCTCGATGATCCGCGACTTTACCGCCGCCGCTTCCTTCCATCCCATCCTGGTGCTGCCCGCCAAGGAGCCTCTGACCTATGAGCCGCGGTGGTCGCGCGGTCCGGGCTGCTACCAGCTCAAGGCGGCGATGGCCTGGCACGACCTGTTTGCCGTAACCGGCGAAGCGGATTTCGAGCGGCACTACGAACGCGCGGTGGAGGAAAGCCTGGCCAGCCATGGGGACTTTCTCGCCGCCCAGCCGGACCGCGAATCGGTGATGGACCGCTTGCACGCCTACTCTTACTTTCTGGAAGGGCTGCTGCCGTGCGCCCAACGCCCGCGGTGCGCCGCGGCGCTCCGCGAGGGCCTGGGGCGGGTCGCTGAGAACCTGCGCTCCATCGCGCCGGCGTTCGAGCGCTCGGACGTGTACGCGCAACTGCTGCGGGCGCGCCTGTACGCCGCCGCGCTCGGCGTCGCGCCCCTGGATCGAGCCGCGGCGGAATACGAAGCCGGCCAGGCCGCCGGGTTCCAGTTCGAGCACACCGACCCCCGCCTGCGCGACGGTTTCTGGTTCGGGCGCAAGGGAGGCCAACTGATGCCCTTCGTCAATCCGGTTTCCACGGCGTTCTGCATGCAGGCGCTGGACCAGTGGCGGCAGTACCAGGAGGGCGAGTTTCGCCCCGTGATCGAGAGTTTGATCTGACCGTGGCACAGGACGGCGAGAACCGGGTGCTGGTGGCGTTCGCTTCCGGTTCCGACGACCTGATCCCCACGCTGATCGAACGCCTCAGGGAACTCGAACCCAGCCTGCCGCTGTACGTTGTGGGCGAGTTTGCGCCGCCCGGAGGCCGCTGGATTCCCTATCACCCCGAGCGCCGCTTCACGGAGAACTGGGCGCGCGTGCGGGCCGCCTTGCGCGGCAAGCGGGTGCGCTTTGCGGGGATCATTCTCCAGCCCCGCATGCCTTACTGGCGCCTGCGCCTGATCGGGCTGCTGCTGAGTCCCGCCGGCTTCATCGCCTACAACGAGAACCTGGACCACTTCATGCTGCGCCCGCGCTCGGCCGGGACCATGCTGCGGCACTGCCTGTGGCGCACGGGCAACCTCTTCCGCTGGCAACTGCGCCCGGGCGGGCATGCCTACACGTTCTTCTGGCGCCTCCGCCGCCCAAGCGCCTTTCGCCGGCCGCTGCTGTATGGGCTGGCGGCGCTGGCCGGATGGCTGACGGCGCTGGCCAAGGCGCTGCTGCCCGCGGCCCCCGATCCGCGGCCAGGCCCTGCCCTGCCGTTTGGGGTCTCCGTCGTGGTCCCTTCGCGGAACGGAAAGCACCTGCTGGAAAAGCTCCTGCCCGGGCTGGAGCGCGAGCTGCGCGAGATCCCCTCGGAAATCATTGTCGCCGATAACGGCTCCGAGGACGGCACGGCCGCATTCCTGGCGGCCGCGCACCCGCGGGCGATCATGGAACTCAGCGCCGGGCCGCTGGCCTTCGCCGCGGCGGCCAACCGCGGCCTGGCGCGCGCGCGCTTCTCCCGCACCTGCCTGCTGAACAACGACATGGTGCTCGGCGATGGATTCTTCGCGCCGCTGCTGGGAGCGTTCGACACGGTCCCGGAGCTGTTTGCCGCCACGGCGCAGATCTTCTTCCCCGAAGGCCAGCGCCGCCAGGAGACCGGCAAGGCGGTGATGCCGCCGAAGGTGCGCAACCTGGATTTTCCGCTGCGCTGCGACGAGCCCGCCGAAGGTGAAGACCGGACCTGGGTGCTCTACGGCAGCGGGGGCTGTTCGCTGTACGACACGCGCAAGGCGCGCGTGCTGGGCGGCTTCGACGAAATCTTCCAGCCGGCTTATGTGGAGGACTTCGACCTCGGGTATCGCGCCTGGCAGCGCGGCTGGCCCACGGTGTTCGCCGCCGGCGCGCAACTGGTGCACGAACATCAGGCCACCACCTCGCGCTACTTCAGCGCGGAGGAGTTGTCGCGAGTTCTGGAAGTGAACTACCTGAAGTTCCTGGCGCGGCACGTGGCCTCGCCGCGCCTGTTCCTGCGCCTGTGGCACCAGGCGATCGGCCGGCTGAACCGCATCGCGGCTTTGCAGGACAATCCGCATCCCTGGGCCGGCTTGGCCCTGCAAGCAGCCTGGCGCGCGCCGGGCTGGATCGCGCCGCCTCCGCAAAATTGTGCGGGCGAGGTTTCTTTTCTGGCGCTGGGCAACGGCAACACGGCCGTGTATCCGTGCCGCGCCGCGTCGGGCAAACCCGTGATTTTGGTGGTCAGCCCCTACGCTCCGTTTCCGCTCTCGCACGGGGGCGCCGTGCGCATGTACAACCTGATGCGCCGCGCCGCGCGCGACTTCGACCAGGTGCTGGTGTGCTTCTCGGACCGGCAGGACCCGCCTCCGCCGGAGTTGCGCGACATCGCGGCCGAGATCGTCCAGGTGCGCCGCGCGGGCACCCACCTGAAGCGCTCCACCGAGCGGCCGGACGTGGTCGAGGAGTTCGACGCGCCGGACTTCCGCGCCGCCCTGCGCGAAACCGTGCGCAAGTGGCGGCCCGCCATCGCGCAGCTCGAGTTCACGCAGAGCGCCCAGTTCGCCCGCGATTGCGCGCCGGCCCGCACCATTCTGGTCGAGCACGACATCACACTGGACCTGTACGAGCAGTTACTCCGCCGGAACGACGACTGGGAAACCCGCCGCCAACTGGAGCGCTGGCGGCGCTTCGAAACCGCCGCCTGGCGCGAGGCCGGCTGCGTGGTGACGATGTCGGAAAAGGACCGCGCCGTGGTCGCCGGCGCGCGCGCCGAGGTGCTGGCCAACGGCGTCGACTTGCTGCGCTTCCGGCCGGCCGGACGCGAGCCGGAGCCCGGCCGCATCCTGTTCATCGGTTCGTTCGCGCACCTGCCCAACCTGCTGGCGGTGGACTTTTTCCTGCGTGAAGTGTGGCCGCGGCTGGCGGACCTCGAGCCCGCGCTGCACATCGTGGCCGGCGCGCGCCATCGCTACTACCTGGATTTCTACCGCGAGCAGGTGGAACTGGATCTCAACCGGCCGGGCGTCGAAGTGGAGGATTTCGTCTCCGACGTGCGGCCGGCCTACGAGCGCGCGGCCGTGGTCGTCGCGCCGCTGATTGCCTCCGCCGGCACCAACATCAAGATCATGGAGGCGATGGCCATGGGCAAGGCCGTCGTGTCCACTCCCGCCGGCGTCAACGGTCTGGACCTGGCCTGGGGCGCGGACGTCCTGGTGACACCCACCGGGGAAGCGATGGCCGCGGCGATCCGCGAACTGCTCTCCGATGCCGCACGCCGGGGAGCCCTCGAACGCCAGGCCCGCGCGACCGTGGAAGCCCGCTACGACTGGGACGCCATCGCCCGCCGCCAGAAGCGGATCTACGAGAGCTTGCTGCAGCCCTGACTGCGATCGGGTCGAGTGACGGGGATTGCGCCCCGTCACCCTCCCACACCACCGTACGTACGGTTTTCCGTATACGGCGGTTGAACCCGGCAGCGATCACCGCGCTGCGAGATCCGATGGCATAAGAAAGCCCTGGCGGCGTAGCACCGCGTTCGACAGGGCCTTGTGCAGACTGCCGGTAGCGGCCAGGTGCCATGCCCCGCGCGAACTGAATGCCCCTTTCAGCATGCGGCCTCGTAACCCGAGCCGTCGTAGCGCACGCTCCCGCCCGACAGCCTTGGGCCATCGAATCCAGTAGCATTTTC
>JACQZT010000108.1 GCA_016213755.1 Acidobacteriota bacterium
ATCGCGCGTCTGCGGATGAAGAAGTCGGCGCAGGAACGCGAGCTTATTCAGCGCGCCACCGAGGTCACCATCGACGCCCACCTGGCGGCCTGGAAACGCGCCGCGCCAGGCCTGTTCGAATACCAGGCGGCCACGACCTTTACCGCGACCCTGATGGAGCGGGGCTGCGCCCGACCGGCCTACGCCTCGATTTTCGGTTCCGGCCCCAACGCCCTCACCCTGCACTACTGGCAGAACGCGCGCCGCATGGACTTGGGCGACCTGCTGCTCATCGACGCCGCGGCCGAGTGCGCGGGCTACGCTTCGGACCTGACTCGCACCATCCCCGTGGGCGGCCATTTCAGCGCTCGCCAGCGCGAGCTATACGACATCGTCCTGGGCGCGCAAAAGGCGGGCCTGGCGGCCATCAAGCCCGGCGCCACGCTGGGGCGCACCTCGGGCAGCGTTTACCAGGCGGTCTACGACTACTTCGCCGCGCACGGCAAGGACCGGCACGGGAACTCGCTCGAGCGCTACCTGCCGCACGGAGTCTGCCACCCGGTGGGTCTGGAAGTGCACGACGCTCACGACCCGGCGGCGCCGCTCGAAGCCGGCATGGTCGTGGCCCTGGAGCCCGGCCTGTACATCCCCGAAGAGGGCATCGGCATCCGCATCGAGGACCTCGTGCTGGTGACCGAAACCGGCTCCGAGGTTCTCAGCGCGCGCCTGCCGAAAGAGGCCGCGGAGATCGAAAAATACCTGGCAAAATGATCCTCGGCTACTGGTCGGCGCTGGCAGCGTGCCTGCTGCTGGCGGTGGCGGTTTCGTTTACGCCCCTGGGCGGCGCCATCGACAACAACGTCTACGACTGGCTGCTGCGGCTCAACCCGCCGCCGGCCGCGGCGCCGCAATCCGCGCTGCTGGTGGTGGATGACGCGAGCCTCACCGCCATCGGCGGCATGCGCCGCCTGCGCGGGTCGCTGGCCCAGGCCCTGGAGCGCATCGCCGCCGCGCGACCCGCCGCCGTGGCCATCGATATCCAGTTGGCCGACGAAGGAGACGCGGCCGAGGATGCGCAACTGGAGGCCGCCCTCGCGCGCACGCCCAACCTGGTGCTGGCCTGCGACATGACGCCCGGCGGCTGGCAGGAACCGCTGGCGCGCTTCCGCAAGAGGGCCGCTGCCGTGGGCCACGCGCACTCCCGGCCGGATTCGCTGGATATGGTCACGCGCCAGATTCCGCTGATGAAAGTGGCCGGCCAGTTCGACCGCCGCTGGGCGCTCTCGCTGGAGGCCTTCCGGCTGGCGCGCGGGGCCGGGCACGTTGTCGAGACTCCGGAAGATCTTGAGATCGGAAGGACGACGGTTCCGGCGCGCGACGGCCGCCTGCTGCGTGTGCGTTTCGTGCCCGAGCTGGAGAGCGTGTCTTTGCGGCAGGCCTTGGCGCCCGGTGCGCCGCTCACCCAATTCACCGGCAAGACGGTCTTCGTCGGCGTGACCTCGCAAACGGCGGCGCAGGATCGCTGGATGACCCCGGTCAGCAACGGCCTGCCCATGCCGGGCGTCGAGATTCACGCCCACGCATTTGAGACCCTGGCGCGGGGCCGCTTTCTCACCGACGCCCCGGCCACGGCCATGCTGGTGGCCTGCCTGCTGGCGGCCCTAACCGCCGGAGCGGTGTTCTGGTATATCTCCGGCTGGCCCGCCTACGCCGCCGGAGCGGGGCTGCTGGCGGTGGCCCACGCCGTGCCGGCGCTGTTGTTTTCGCGCGACATCGTTTTTCCCTTCTTTGCTCCCGCGGCCACGGCGTGGCTGGCGGTGGGGGTTTCGGCCTCGTATCAGCACTTCGTGGTGCGGCGGCTGCTGCGCAAGACGGAGATCGAAAAGGGCCGCTACCAGCAGGCCATTCGCTTTGTCACCCACGAGATGCGAACGCCGCTCACCGCTATCCAGGGCTCGAGCGAGCTGATGGGCCGCTACAACCTGCCCGAGGACAAACGCAAGCAGATCGCCGAAATGATCCACTCCGAGTCCAAGCGGCTGGCGAGCATGATCCGGACCTTCCTGGATGTCGAAAAGCTCTCCGCGGGGCAGATGGAACTGAAACGGGAGCGCTTCGGCGTCGGCGAGGTGGTCGACCTCTGCCTGCTGCGCGTGTCGCCGGTGGCCGAGAAGAAGCGCATCGTGCTGGAGCGCTTGGAGATCCCCGAAGCCGTGCTCACGGGCGACCGCGAGCTGATGGAATACGCGGTCTACAACTTGCTTACGAACGCCATCAAGTATTCGCCCGCCGAAACCACGGTGCGGGTGGCGGGCGCCCTGGACGGCGGCTCGCTGCGGCTGGAAGTGGCCGACCAGGGCATCGGCATGGACGAAAAGGAGCTGAAGCGGATTTTCACGAAGTTTTACCGCACCAAGAAAGCCGAGGCCTCGGGCGAAGCCGGAACCGGCATCGGCCTGTCCATCGTGGAGCAGATTGTGACCCACCACGGCGGGCGCATCGAGGTCGCCAGCCAGCCGGGAAAGGGTTCGTGTTTCACTTTGGTGCTGCCGGCGATGCACAATAGCTAGAAGGAGAAAGTTTGCAGCCGCAACGATTATTGGTGGTCGAAGACGACGACGCAGTCCGGATGACGATCGAGCTGGGCCTGCAAGCCGAAGGCTACACGGTGGACGCCGTCTCTTCCACGCGCGAGGCCATCGCGCGCCTGAACGACACTCCCTACCCAATCGTCATTTCGGACATTTACCTGGACGAGCGCACCGGGCTGGACGTTTTGGAAGCCGCGCGCGGGCGGCGCGCCGATTGCGCCGTGATCCTGATGACCGCGCGGGGCACCATGGAGACCGTGATGGCCGCCACCCGCGGCGGGGCCTTCGACTACATCGCCAAGCCCTTCGACTGGGACAAGATGCTCGAGACGGTGAAGCGCGCCGAGGCCTCCTTCGAGGCTCCGGAAGAGGACGAAGATACCGAGATCGAGGACCTGCCCGAAAGCGAAATGATCGGCAGCTCGTCGGGCATGGTGGGGATTTACAAAATCGTCTCGCGCGTGGCGCCGACCGATGCGACGGTGCTGCTGGAGGGCGAAACCGGAACCGGCAAGGAACTGATCGCGCGCATGATTCACCGCAACAGCAAGCGCGCCGAGCAGCCCTTTGCGCCGGTGGATTGCGGCGCGGTGGCGCCGGCGCTGCTCGAAAGCGAACTGTTCGGCGCGCTGAAGGGTTCCTATACCGGCGCCGACCGGGACCGTTTGGGCGTGTTCGAAGCCGCGCACCGCGGCACGGTGTTCCTGGACGAGATCGGCGACGTGGAGCTCAATTTCCAGTTGAAGCTGCTGCGCTTCCTGCAAGAGCGCGAGATCCGCCCGCTGGGCGCGCCGCGCGCCAAGGTGGTGGACGTGCGCGTCGTCGCCGCCACCAACAAGAACGTCCAGAGAATGGTGGACGAAGGCAAGTTCCGCGAGGACCTGTGGTTCCGGCTGAACGTGGTGCGCATCGTGGTGCCGCCGTTGCGGGAGCGGCGCGGCGACGTGGCGCTGCTGGCCCATCATTTCCTGCGCAAGTACAACGAGCGCTATGGTCTTAACGCCCGGCTCACCGAGAGCGGCTTGCGCGCCATGGAGGAGTACGCCTGGCCGGGCAACGTGCGCCAGCTCCAGCACATGATGGAGCGGCTGACGGTGCTGGCGCCGCAGGGGCGCATCGACGAGGAAGCGGTGCGCGACGCCATCGAGATGATGGAGCCGCGCGAAGAAGGCGGCGACACGCTGGCCGACAAGGAAAACGAGCAGATCCGCCGCGTGCTGGCCGCCACCGGAGGAAACAAGAGCCGCGCCGCCAAGATCCTGGGCATCGAGCGCAAGACCCTCTACCGCAAACTCAAGCAGATGGGTTTGCTGTAGATCGAGTTTCGGAGACAGGCTACACAACCCCGAAACTCAAACTGCTGTAGAATCTGAATCGGTGATTCAGATGAATAACTCTTGCTGCTCTTGTCTTGCTTCTTCTTGCTCCCGGCGCAGCTTCCTCGCGCAGGCCGGCGGGGCCTTGGTTTCGGCCGCCACGCTCGGCGCGGCGAGTCCATCGGACCGGCAGAAGCCGATTCTCCAAACGCTCAAAGTCCAGCCGGTGCTGGCCTACGACTTCTACAAGCGCCGCGAAGCGACAAGCTGGCGGCCCTGGGGCGGCATCCTCACCGAACAGGACCTGGCCCAGGAGAAGGAGCGCATCGGCGGCGAACTGAAGGCGCTGAGCGCGGCCATGAAGCTGCCGCTGGAGGTGCGCCCGCTGGCCACCGCGCGCACCGCGGACGAGGCTGCCGCGCTTGCCAAGGGCAGCCACGACGTGACCCTGCTCTATGGCGCCGGCGGCAACCAGAAGGTCCTCGAGACGCTGCTTTCGCCCAGCCACTGGAATCTGCTCTTCCTGCGCCACCGCTCCGGGCCGGCGTACCTGTGGTACGAAATCGCCGATCCGCGCCTGCTGCGCAAAACCGTGGACCAGCGCACGCAGCCGGGCCTGGGCGTGCAGGACGTGGTGGTGGACAGCCAGGCCGAGGTCGTGCTGCGGTTGCGCGGTCTGTACGGGCTGAAGAACACGCTGGGCAAGCGCATCGTGGCCGTGGGCGGCGCCAGTGGCTGGGGCGCGGGCGGCCGCCAGGCGCCGCAGATCAGCCGGGATCTGTGGAAGATGGAAATCGTCGACGTGCCTTACAAGGACCTCGGCGAACGCATCAAGCGCGCCCGCTCGAGCGACGCGCTGGTCAAGCGCTGCGCGGCGGAAGCGGACCGCTACCTGAAACAGAGGGGCGTCACGCTGGACACACAGCGCTCCTTCGTCCCCAAGTCGTTCCTGCTGACCGAAGTCTTCCGCGATCTGCTGGACGAGTACAAGACCGACGCCATCACCATCAACCAGTGCATGGGCACCATCATGGGAATGTCGGAGACCACCGCCTGCCTGCCCTTGAGCCTGCTCAACGACGACGGGTACATGGCCTTCTGCGAGTCGGACTTCGTGGTGATTCCCTCCGGCGTTCTGCTGCGCTACATCTCCAATAAACCGGTCTTCCTGAACGACCCGACCCACCCGCACGACGGGCTGGTCACCATGGCCCACTGCACCGCCCCGCGCCGGAACGACGGCCAGAACATGGACCCGGCGCGCATCCTGACCCACTTCGAATCCGACTACGGCGCCTCGCCCAAGGTGGAGTTCCGCAAGGGCACGCCCATGACCGTTATCGACCCGGACTTCGCCAGCCAGCGCTGGCTGGGCTTCCTCTCCGAGGTGGTGGATAACCCGTTCCTCCACATCTGCCGCTCCCAGGTCGACGTGGCCATCAAAGGAAATACCGACAAGCTGGTCGAGGAGATGCGCGGCTTCCATTGGATGGCCTGCCACGGCAACTACCTCAAAGAGACCGGCTACGCCCTCCGCAAAGCCGGCGTCGACTGGCTTGTGGTATAGTGTCGGAAGATCCACACAAAGCCGCGGAGAGGTGGCTGAGTGGTCGAAAGCAGCGGTTTGCTAAACCGTCGTACGGGCCTAAACCTGTACCGAGAGTTCGAATCTCTCCCTCTCCGCCAGACCTCCAGACCAGACCCGGGACACATTCGTTTCGCCGTTAGTCCCGTTTTCCCCGACGGACACTCTCGAACACCTCAGTGGGGCGGGCCTCCTGACCGGCCGGCCGGGATCTCACGAGAAACAAAGTACTGGGCGTCCTGAAAGTAGGTACCAGTACGGGTACTACCGTAGTTGTGTCTTGCCGCGACTTATTCCCAATGTTAGCATCGAACTTGGGTATAAGATACCCTCGAATGGGGGTACAGTTTAGTGCCCAGACCGGTGGATATTGGGATGGGCCAATGGGACTGGAAGGGCGGTAGCTTGTCCAACAGGCACTCTTGAGAGGCCGGAAGTTATTGAAATTGAGAGCCTTCCCGCCGGAAAGCAGGGTCGGTTGAGCGGCCCGAGAAAGCTTCACGAAAGCGTATGTCGCCTACACGTCTAGAGCAGGACGGAATACACCGGACCAACCTAATCCCGACCCGCCTAACCCCCTTTGGCGGTACCGAACACTCTTGGTTTGCTCTTCGAGTCCGGTCCCGGCATGAAAAGGTGGTTTCGCAGACCCTGCAATCGAAGGGATACATGGTGTGCGACGCCATCACGCGATGCAGGCGCGCGTGGTCGGACCGGGTCAAGGAAGTGGACCTGCCCCTGTTTCCGGGCTACGTTTTCTGCCGTTTCGACCCGCTGTACCGGCTGCCCATCGTGACCACCCCCAACGTGGTTTCGGTGGTCGGATTCGGAGGGGTCCCCGAACCGGTGAAGGAATCCGAAATGGAAGCCGTGCAAGCCCTGCTGCGATCGGGCCTGCCGGTGCAAGCCTGGCCTTTTCTGCGCGTCGGCGACACAGTCACACTCACGCACGGGGCGTTCAAGGGCGTGGAAGGCATTCTGACGCAGACCAAGAGCCGCCATCGCCTGGTGGTTTCGGTGACGCTGTTGCGGCGCTCGGTGGCGGTGGAAATCGAGGATGCGTTCGTGCGTCCGGCGAGCACGAGAAGGCCGCAAGGATGAATCCCCGCGCCGGTCACAGACTCGGGTTCGCGTGCCTGGCAGTCCTGTGCCTGTTTCCGACCGGCGCCCTGTGTGCCGAAGCGCCCGCCGATCTGTACCTGCTGGGCCCCGACGATCAGATCGCAGTGCATCTCCGGGACATCCCGGAGATCCAGTTCAGGCCGGTGCGGATCGACGGCGCAGGCAACATCGAGTTGCCGTACGCGGGCAAACTGCGCGCCGCCGGGCGCAGCGCGGAGCAACTGGCGGCGGAGATCGCCACGCGCCTGAAGAGCATCGTCAACGATCCCAGCGTGACGGTGGAAGTGACCGAGTACGGTTCGCAGCCGGTGTCCGTGCTGGGCGCGGTGGGCAAGCCGGGCGTCTACCAGTTGCGCGGCCGCAAGGGCCTGTTCGAAGTCCTGTCGCTGGCCGAGGGCCTGCGCCCGGACGCGGGGCACAGCATCAAGATCTCCCGCCGCAAGGAATGGGGTCCCATCCCGCTGGCGACCGCGGCCGGCGATCCGAGCGGCGAGTACAGCGTCGCGGAGGTGAGCGTGAAGTCCGTCCTGGAGGGCAAGAACCCGCAGGACAACATCCTGATCCGCCCCCAGGACGTGCTCTCGGTACCGCGAGCCGAGATGGTCTACGTGGTGGGCAGCGTGCGGCGCGCGGGGGGATTTACGCTCGGGGACCGGGAAACGGTCTCGGTGCTGCAAGCCGTGGCAATGGCTGAAGGTCTGGAGCGAACCGCGGCGCCCCAGAAGGCCCGGATTCTGCGCCGGAACGGGGAGGGATCCCGCCGGATCGAGATTCCGGTCGACGTGAAGAGTCTGCTGGAGAACAAGGCTCAAGACCCGCTTCTAGAGCCGGACGACATTCTTTTTGTTCCCAACAGCGTCTCAAGAAGCGCGGCCCTGCGAAGCCTGGAAGCGGGTATTCAGTTGGCGACAGGTGTGGTCATCTGGCGCCGTTAGTCAAATGCGTGAACCTCTGCCATCCGCGTTTGGTCCAGGGACTGGCCCGGGCGATATGGAATCCGCCCCGGCAACGTCTCACTCGCGCGGGCCGCAGTGGATGGATGAGCCCATGGGCGGCGCATTCGGCGAGTTGCAGCGTATCGGCCGGCGGTATTGGGCAGTCCTCCTTCTGGGCCTTCTTGCGGGCGCGCTGGGCGGATGGCTGGCGGCGCTCTACCGGACGCCCACCTACCAGGCGCGAGCGACCATCGAGATTCAGGATCCGACCGAAAACCTGCTGAGCCTGAAGCAGTTGAGTCCGGCGCTGGATTCCAACGGGCACATCACGCCAAGCGACATTCAGACTCATGTCCGGATACTGCAAAGCAGCAGCCTGACCGAAACCGTGCTGCGGAAGCTGGATGCGGCGGCCGCGTCTGGGGAGAGCAGGGAGACGGAGGGTTCCCGGCCTCTCTCCAAACCGGCGTGGGCGGCCGTGGAACACGCTCGCCGGCGTCTTCAGATCCGGGAGGATCGCCAAGCCCGGATCGTGGAAGTACTGTTCGACTCCTCCGATCCGAACTACGCCGCCGACTTCGCCAATACGCTGACCCGCGAGTACATCAGGCAGAGCCTGGACGAGCGCTGGAGGGTCAGCCAGCAGGCGGCGGAGCACCTGGACAAGCAACTGAAAGCATCGCGCGAGCGGCTCCAAAAGTCCGACGATGACTTGCAGGCGTATGCCCGCCGCGCCGGTCTGGTGTATGCCGGCGAACGGCAGAACCTCTCGGAAGAGAGACTGCGCCAGTTGCAGGACGCTCTTTCGAAGGCCCAAACCGGGGTGGCTGAAAAGCAGTCGCGCTACGAAACCGCGGATGTCACACCGGTGGAGTCCTTGCCCGACGTGCTGGACGACGCCACCCTGCGCGATTACCAGGTTAAGCTGACCGATTTGAACCGTCAGAGAGCGGAAGCCGCCATCCACTTCACCGCGGGGTTCCCCAAGATCAAGCAGTTGGACGCCCAGATTGCCACGCTGGAAGCCGCGCGGGAGAAGGCCCGAGCGGCGATTCTGAAGCGGATCCGAACCGAGTACCAAAATGCCCGCCGCCAGGAGAGCCTGCTGGCGGCGAACTACGAACGGCAAGCCCGGCTGGTCAGCCAGGAAGCGGAGAAGGCGGTCCAGTACAACATCCTGAAGCGCGAGGTGGAAACCAACCGCCAGATCTACGATGCCCTGTTGCAGCGCTTCCGGGAGGCGAGCATCGCCGCATCGGTCCGCACCAGCGGCGTGCGCGTTGTCGATCCGGCCAGTGTGCCACCCGCGCCGTACAAGCCGAACCTGGCGCTCCACCTGGTGGCGGGGCTGCTGGCTGGATTCTCGCTCGGAGCCGCCTTCATCGTGGTGCGCGAAAGCGGCGACCGAACGCTTCAGCAACCCGGCGACGCCGGCGCCTATCTGACGCTCCCCGAACTGGGGGCCGTTCCTTGCATCGGGGGCGGGAGTCCGGAGGCGCTCCGCCGAAACGGGCATGAGAAAGCGCCCCCCCTTCTCGGGTCCGCCGCCGGTTGCGGGCAGGTCCCGGCGATCCTCGGACCCGATCGAGTCGAACTGGCCGCCTGGCAAAGGAGGCTGTCTCCGATCGCGACTTCTTTCCGTGCCGTCCGGACCTCGATACTTTTCTCCGGAAAAAACGGTTACTGCCCGCGCGTGCTCGTGATCACCAGCGCCAGCGCCTCCGAGGGCAAGACCACCGTGGCCGCCAATCTGGCCGTCGCTCTGGCGGGGATCCGCCGGCGTGTGCTTCTGATCGACGCGGACATACGCAAACCCCGTTTGAGCCAAGTCTTCGGTCTCTCCCCGGCCTATGGGCTCACGGACCTGCTGACCGACGAACTGGCGACACTTGGGAAAGGATTGGGATATGTAGTCCAGGAAACGTCCATCCCGGGCTTGTCGGTTCTTACCGCCGGTCCCGAGAGTGCGGATGCAACCGATCTGCTCAGCTCCAGTCTCATGTCCGAAGTGCTGCGGCAGGCCGGCAGCGCGTTTGACATGGTGATCGTCGACACGCCTCCCTTGCTGGAACTGCCCGACGCGCGAATTCTGGGCCGGATGGCGGAGGCGGTCGTGGTGGTGATTCGCGCCGGCCGCACCACTCGCGAATCGGCGCTGGCGGTGAAACAGCGATTGCAGGCCGACGGAACAAAGGTGCTGGGAACGGTTTTGAACGACTGGGATCCGCGCCCGGCGGCGACCTATTACGGCGGCCGCCGCGCGCGCTGAGGTATGAGCATTCTCGATCCAGCGGTCAGCGGCGAGATCTCCGCATCTGGGCTTTCCCGTCCCAGGCTCTCCCTGGCCGCCAACTTCAGTTGGACGCTGGCTGGAAACCTGGTTTTCGCCCTTTGCCAGTGGGGGCTGCTGGTGGTTCTGGCCCGGCTTGGCAACCCGGAAGCAGTGGGAAGGTTCACTTTGGCGTTCGCGGTGACAGCCCCCGCTTTCATGTTCGCGAACCTGCAACTGCGGGCCGTCCAGGCCACCGATGCGAAGGGCTTGTACGGCTTTGGCGATTATCTGGGTCTGCGTGCTTTGACCACCGCCGCGACGGTCTCCGTCCTGGTCGCGCTGGCCGCGGCACGGCCCTGGCCGCGAGAGACGGCGCTGACGATGGTGGCGGTGATCGCCGCCAAGGCGTTTGAGTCCTTCAGCGACGTGTGCTACGGCTGGCGGCAGCGGAACGAGCAAATGGACCGCATCGGAGTGTCTTTGATGCTGCGCGGCATCCTTTCCTTGGGTGCGTTCGCGGCGGTGTTCTATGTTACGCGCAGCGTGGTTTGGAGCGCCGCGGCGCTGGCCGGCGCCTGGCTGACGGTCCTGCTGGCCTGCGACGCGCGAGGCGTCGCCCGGGAACTGGGCCGCTCGCATCCGGACCCGCGGTTGCGGCTCCGGTGGGCCACGCTCGCCCGGCTGGCATGGCTGGCCCTTCCGCTGGGCGTGGTGATGATGATCATTTCGCTGAACTCCAATCTCCCGCGTTATGCGATCGTGCATTTTCTCGGAGAACGAAACCTGGGGCTGTTCTCGGCCCTGGCGTACGTCACGGCCGGCGGCGGGACTATCGTGGACGCCCTGGGTCAAGCGGCCACGCCTTCCCTGGCCAATGCCTTCGCGGACGGCGACCGGCGCGCATTCCGCCGGACCCTGCTGCGTCTGATGGGAGTCGCGGGGCTGCTGGGCGCCGGTGGAGTGGCCCTGGCATCCATCGCCGGGCGCCCGTTCCTGGCGGTCTTCTACGGATCCGATTACGCCGCGCGCGGCGACGTGTTCATCTGGCTGATGGCCGCTTCCGCGGCCGGCTATCTGGCTTCTTCGCTGGGCTACGCGGTGACCGCCACGCGCTACTTCGTGGCGCAAGCTCCCTTGTTCCTGGCAGTGACGGCGGCGACGGCGCTGGGTTGCTGGCTGCTGATTCCGATCCATGGGCTGGCGGGCGCGGCGATGGTCCTGCTGGCATCGGCGGGACTTCAGTTTGCCGGCAGCGCCGGCATGCTGGGCCACGCTGTGGTCCGACTGCCGCGCCCTCGCGGGAAAGGCCGCGCGGCGTGACCGAAACTCCTTTGAGAATTCTGCACGTCGTGGGACGGATGACCCGCGGCGGCGTGGAGACCTGGCTGATGCACATGCTCCGGCGCATGGACCGCGGCCGCTTCCGGATGGACTTTCTGGTGTCCTCCCCGGAAGAGGCGGACTACGACAGCGAGATTCGCGCGCTGGGTGGCCGCCCCCTGGTCTGCGGAGACCGCCATCTGCCCTGGCGCTTTGCGAAACGGTTCCGCGAGATATTGGAGACCCGCGGCCCGTACGACATCGTGCACAGCCACGTTCAGCACTTCAACGGACTGGCGCTCTGGCTGGCCGCGCGCGCAGGTGTGCGCGGAAGGATCGCACATTCGCACAACACATCCGATGGCCGCCCGAACGGGTGGGCGCGAGGCCTCTACCGCGCCGCCATGGAGCGGTGGATCTCGGCCTCGGCGACGGACTTGCTGGCCTGCTCCCGCGATGCGGCGGCGGCTCTGTTCGGCGAGAACTGGCCCGCGGATCCCCGATGCCGCGTCCTGTACTACGGCATCGATTCGGCTCCCCTGGCGGCCCAGGTGGACCGAGCGGAGGCGCGGGCCGAGTTCGGAATCCCGGCCGGCGCCATGGTGGTGGGCCATGTGGGGCGGTTCGCGGAGCAAAAGAACCACGCACGGCTGGTGGAAATGGCCTCGGCGCTGGCCGGGGCACGCTCGCCGGTCTGGTTTCTGCTGGTTGGGGACGGGCCGCTGCGGGAGAACGTGCGGCGCAAGGTTCGAGAGCAGGGTCTCGAGAACCGCTTCGTGTTTGCCGGCGTGCGATCCGACGTGGGGCGCCTGATGGTTGGGGTGATGGACGTCTTTGTGTTTCCGTCGCTGCATGAGGGACTGCCTTTGGCGGGCCTGGAAGCACAGGCCGCCGGTCTGCCGTGCCTGATCTCGGACCGGGTCTCGCGCGAGACGTCGATCACGCCGGCGACGACCCGGTTTCTGCCGCTGGAAAGCTCGCCGCGAGAATGGGCCCGGGCGGCGCTGGCCCTCGGGGAAGGTCCCCGGATACCACGCGAGGAGGCACTGAGGGCGCTGAAGGCCGCGGGGTTCGACTGCCGGGACACGGTCGGGAGCCTTGGTTCGCTTTATGAGCACATTGCTGCAAGCCGGGACTGAGCGGGTGAGATGGCGGTTTTCACGGCCGGATCCCGGAACGGCGGCCGGTCAAAAAGCCAACCACGTCCTGATGGCAATGTGTGCGGTTTCCGCTCTGGCGGCCGGGTTTCTGGCCGCCGATTCGAGGTGTTTTCACTGGTTCGTCTTGCCCCTAGCGGGCTGTGGCGTCCTGGTGGCCGTCAACGCGGTGGAGTGGCTCCGCGGCCGGGTCGATCTGTTCGATCCGGGAGCGGTATTCGGCCTCTACGGAGTCCATTTCTTTCTCGTGGCGCCGCTGCTTCACGTGGTGTGGGATCAGTGGCGGCCGTGGGTTGCCGGGCCTCAGGACTGGAGAACCTGGCTGGGTTGGATGGCGCTGTTGAATTTCGCCGGCCTGGTGGCCTACAACTGCGCACGGCGACTGGCCGCGCGGACGTCGCGGTCGGAGCCGCCTCGGGTGTCGTGGCGGCTGAACCGGACCGTGTTTGGAAGACTGCTGGTGCTGGCGCTGGTGGGGGCGGCGGTCCTGCAACTGAAAGTCTACGCAAGCTTTGGAGGTCTCACCGGCTACATCAGTGCCGTCTCGGAGGCGGGCAAGGATTTCGGCCTAAGCAACGCGTTCACCGGGTTCGGACCGGTCTTCATGATCTCGGAGAGCTTTCCGCTGGTGGCGTGGTTGGGACTTCTCGCTTACGGTAGGGAATCCCGCTGGCTGCGGGCCAGGACCGGCGCGGCGTCGTGTCTGGCGGCGGTGTTTGTCCTGTTGATGCTCTTCGGGGGGCTGCGGGGCAGCCGCGCGGCGACCGTCTGGAGCCTGTTCCTCATAGCCGGTTCCTATCATTGCTGGGTGCAACCGATTCCGAAAAGAATCCTGGTCTGCGGACTCGCTTTCCTGATCGCCTTTATGTATTTGTACGGGTTCTACAAAGCGGCCGGGCTGGACGCAATCGCCAGATTCCAGCCACCCTGGGATCGGAGAGGCCTGGAACGGGAGACGGGGCGGAGCACAGGCACGATGATTCTGGGCGACCTGGCCCGGAGCGACGTTCAGGCTCTCATTCTCTACCGTCTGACCGCCCCCGAAAGCGACTTTGAGCCGGCTTGGGGACGAACCTATCTGGGAGCGGCGAGCATTCTTGTGCCCCGCTTCCTGTGGCCCAACAAGCCCGACGGCAAAGTGCGCTGGACCACCGAAGTTGAGATGGGGAAGCAGGCCTACCGCGCCGGGCGCTGGATTTCCTCCATGGTGGCCGGGCTGGCCGGTGAGGCGATGCTGAATTTCGGCCTCTGGGCGGCGCCGGCCGCCTACGCGCTCTTCGGCCTGTTTGTCGGCTGGACGCAACGATTCGCGCGGACCCTGGATGCGCATGACAGCCGGCGGCTGCTGCTGCCGCTGCTCCTCACTCTCGCAATTCAGATCCCGGTGAGCGATCTGGACAACGTCATCTTCTTCCTCATGAAGTACGGAGCCGTCCCGGTTCTGGTGGTGGTTCTGAGCTCGAGAAGAGTCGTCTGGGAGGAATCCCAGCCGCTGGTGCATCTCCGATGACGCGTGTTCTCCATCTCGTTACGCACCTGACCCGCGGCGGCATCGAATCCTGGCTGCTGAACATGCTGGCAGGCATACCGCGCCAGGAGTGCGTCCAGGATGTGTGCGCCAAGGGCAGTTCCCTGGGGCCGCGAGCCGGGGAGGCGCGGGCGGCGGGAGCGACCCTGTACCACTGCCCGATGGGTCCGGCGCACCTGCCCTTCGGCCGGCGTCTGCGGGAGATTCTGATTTCAGGCCGGTACGACATTCTCCACAACCACCTCGAGGTGTACAGCGGCTATCCGGTGCGTGTGGCCCGATCTTGCGGCACGACCGTAATTACTTCGTTCCACAACACGCACTTCGAACCCCAGGAAGCCTGGGCGCGCAAGCCGGTGCTGGGTCAGTTGCGGACTCTGTATCGCCGCGCCAGCATCGCGTACGCGCTGCGCCGCTCGGATCTCGTAACGGGCTGTTCGCAGCGGGTGCTCGATGAACTGGATCCCAACGGACGGCTTGCCAGGCAGGCCCGGTCACGAGTCCTTTACTACGGCGTGGCCGAGCCAGAGCCGCCAGCGGAAGCAGCGCGAAGCGAGTTCAGGGCAAGCTTGGGCCTGGACGAGAACGCGCGCCTGGTACTACACGTCGGTCGCTTCTTGCCGCAGAAGAATCACGCCGGACTTCTGCGGATCTTCGCCGAGATTCGCCGGTTTGTGCCGGACGCTCGCCTGCTCCTGGTGGGAGATGGTCCGCTGAGATTGAGTATGGAAGCCCTTGCGGCGAGAGAGGGGCTCACGCCGTTTGTGCGATTCCTCGGCGTTCGGGATGATGTGCCGGCCTTCATGGCCTGTTCCGATGTGTTCCTATTCCCGTCCCGGTATGAAGGTTTTGGTCTGGTGATTCTGGAAGCCAACGCCGCGGGGTTGCCGGTGGTCGCGGCCCGGGTGGCGGGGATCTCCGAGGCAGTGGAAGAGAACCGGACGGGTCTGCTCTACGAGTCCGGCGACGCCGAGGGAGCGGCGCGGTCCGTCGTCCGGATTCTCACCAATCCGTCGCTGGGAATCGAGTTGTCCCGCGAGGGAAGAAGGATCGTTCGCGAGAAATTCTCGATTCCGGCGAGCGCGCGGCGTCTGCTGCAATGCTATGCGGATGTTCGAGCGGCCAGACAGCGGTCCCCGGCTCCGCTCGGAGACGAGAAGGTAACCCGATGCGCGTTCTAGTCACCGCAAGCGCTCACTTCGCCGTCACCCCGGATGCAACCCTTTGGGCTGGAAACGCCTCCCTCGAATACGCATTCTGGAGCCGCTATCTCGAGGTGTACGACAGAGTCGATCTGCTCGCCCGGGCGATGCCGGCGTCGAAACCGCCGGATGGATGGGTTCGGGCCACCGGACCCGGGATCTTCGGCCGGCCGGTCCCGGATTTTACCGGACCGTGGGAATACGTCCGCAGGTACGCAGCCGTACGCGGAGTTCTTCGTCACGCGATTTCCGAGGCGCACGCGATCCATCTCCGGATCCCGTGTACCATCGGAAGCGAGATTTGGAAGAGACTACCCTCCGGCCGGCCGTATGGCTTGGAAGTCGTGGCCGACCCGTTCGATAGTTTCGCGCCCGGTTCGGTTCGTCACCCGCTCCGGCCGTTGTTCCGGCGGTGGTTCTCGGCCGAGCTGCGGCGCCAATGCCGGCACGCCCTGGCCGCGGCCTACGTCACGCGCAGGGCTCTCCAGGCGGCCTATCCCTGTCCGCATTACTCGGTCGGATTCTCGGATGTCCGAATCGACGCCGGATCGATGGTCGCGAAGCCCCGTGCATATGACAGTCCCCGGCGGCCGTTTAACCTGATCCTGGTCGGCTCTCTCGCGCAGTTCTACAAGGCTCCCGACGTCCTGCTCGACGCGACCGCCGAGTGCGTCCGCACGGGGTTGGACCTGCGCCTGGTTCTGGTGGGCGACGGAGCTTTCCGCGCGGAGCTCGAGCGCCGGGCGCAACGCTTGGGAATCGCCGGCCGGGTCGAATTCCGGGGACAGCTCTCGGCCGGCGCCGCGGTCCAGGCGGAGTTGGACGCCGCCGATCTTTTCGTGCTTCCCTCGCATCAAGAAGGACTTCCGCGGGCCCTGGTCGAAGCCATGGCGCGCGCCCTGCCGGCGATCGGATCCACGGTGGGCGGAATTCCGGAGCTTCTCGACGCGGAGGATCTGGTTCCTCCCGGCGACGCCGCCGCATTGGCGAGCCGGATCCGGGAAGCAGTCACGAATCCAGGGCGGCTCGAGCGGATGTCGGCACGCAACCTCCAGACCGCTCAGGAATACCGGGAGGAACTTCTGGCTGAGCGCCGGCGGGGCTTCTATCGGCATGTTCGCGCCCTCACCGAAGAGTGGCTGAATCGTCTTCTCCCATGAAACTGCTAATTGCCGCCACCATCGAAGGTACCCTGAGGTCGTTTCTCCTCCCTTTCGCCCGGCACTTTCGCGAGCTGGGGTGGCGGGTGGACTGCATGGCACAGGGAGCGTCCTCTTGCGCCGAATGTCAAGGCGAATTCGACCACACATGGGAGGCCGCCTGGTCTCGCAGCCCGTGGAACCCGGACAACCTCAAGATCGCGATCGGGCAAGTACGGAGCCTCGTGGGGAGTGAGGAGTACGACCTGGTGCATGTCCACACTCCGGTGGCTGCGTTCGTGACCCGGCTGGCGTTGCGCGGTCTCAGGCGCAGAGGCCTGGTGAAGGTTGTCTATACCGCGCATGGGTTTCACTTCCATCGCGCCGGGAGTCCAGTTAAGAATCTCGTCTTCCGTCTGCTGGAATGGGGAGCCGGACAATGGACGGATTACCTGGTGGTGATCAACCGCGAAGACGAAGACGCCGCGAAGGCATACCGGCTCCTGCCCGCCGAGCGCGTCGTGTACATGCCTGGAATCGGTGTCGACACCGGTCTGCTCGACCCGGACCGCGTGGCGGAAGAACGGATTCAGGCCCTCCGAGACGGCCTGGGGCTCTCAGATGGCGACAAACTGATTTCCATGCTGGCCTGGTTCGAGCCGCGTAAGCGGCACCAGGACGCGATTCGGGCCATCGCGGCCCTGAGGCGATCGGACGTCCACCTGGCCCTGGCGGGAGACGGCAAACTGCTCGATCCCATGAAGAGACTGGCTTCCGATATGGGCATCGCCCGCCAGGTGCACTTTCTGGGGGCTGTCTCCGACGTGGCGCCGCTGATCCGGGCGTCCGCGGCAACACTTCTCCCCTCCAGCCGGGAAGGACTCGCCCGCAGCGTCATGGAATCCTTGAGCCTGGCCGTGCCCGTCATCGGCACGAATGCCCGGGGGGTCGGCGAGCTTCTGAGCGGTGGCGGGGGGCTGGTCGTCGGAGTGGGAGACGTCCCGGCGCTGAGCCGCGCAATCCAGCGCTTGCTGGACCACCCGGCCGAGGCGCGGGCGATGGGCCGCGCCGGGCGTGCGCGGATGCAGTCCTATGATATCCGCCACATCTTAAAGCTGCACGAGGATCTCTACGGCCGGGCGGTTCCGTCGGAATTGTCACGCGAGAACAGCCTCTGGGACAAGGGGCAGCAGCACCCGAAGGTGCTTTCCGCCCGGGCAGGCGGGTCCGCCTAGCCCGGCCGGCTGCGACGAGGTTCAGAATGCGGGCTGAAATCATCAAAACGATTCTCGCCGCCCCCGGTTTGCTCGCCTTGTGCGCGGCTCAGGAAGCGGTGGGAATGCGGCGCGGCGTCATCGACAACGAGCGCGGTTTCTACTATACCTACTCCCAGAGATGGGGAGACATCGGCGGCTATGTGGGACTGCCGCGGAGCGCTTTCTTCCAAGAGATGCAGCCCGCGGCCCTCAAGGGAGCGCATGGCCGGTTCCAGCATGTCACGCCGCTCGACCAGGGTGGTTTGGCCTTTTTCCCTTATTGGGAACTGAAGACCTGGGAGTCCCAGGAACTTGCGAGCGGCCGTGGTCCGGTTTTTGTAACGGCGGAGTATCAGGGCCGGAAACGCCCCGTGATTTTCGAGTGGAGCGCCAACTCCGAATTCGGAAACATGGAAGCGGTCAACTTCCGCGACGAACGTTTTATCGAGTTCTGGATCCACCGGTACGTGCGCGAGATTCTGTGGTCCCCTCGCTATCCGCAAATGTGGGTGGGGATCGACAACGGCGCCTGGGACTATAACCTGTACGGGGTGTTCGACGACCGGGGCAAGTTCGTGCCGGGTGTGCGATGGGATGCAGGCTTCCCCCAAAACGACGACGAGTTTCTCGAGGCGGTGAAACATTTCCTGAGGCGTGTGAAAGAGCTGGCTCCGGACATATCCATCATTATCAACGGCATGCATCTGCGGGACGGCAGCCGCTTTGCCGAATTGTGGAACGATGTGGACGGCATCATCCTGGAAGACTTCATCAGTGCGGGGAGCGATAACGAGTACGGCCCGTCCGACTGGCAGCGGGAAAGGTTCTACGACACTTTCGCGCGCGCGAGTTGGGCAGGCGCGGCAGGCAAAGTCCAGGTCTTTCAGTTCGCGATGGCTCCCGATGCCCCGCCGATGCGGCTTCGCACAGGCTACCTAGCGTACCTGATCTTTCGCGGAGAGAATTCCTTCTTCGGCCCGCTGTTCTCCAGCGACAATTTCGAGGTCCCGCCGGAAAGGTACGCCGGCATGAAAGACGCTCTAGGCGCCCCGGTTTCACCGGCCCAGGACAGCCCGGCGCCAGGCCTGACGGCATTCGGCCGGCGTCTCTACTGGCGATCCTGCGAAGGAGGAATCGTATACCTGAACTGGGCCGGACGGGAACAGCGCGTGACCCTGCCCAGCGACCGCCCCTACTACGACCGCAACGGTGACCGCGTCAGCGCGATCGTCATCCCCGACCGGCAGGGAGATCACGTGCTGACGAACCCAGGGCTGCGGGCCGCGAAGCCGTCCATCGATCCGCGAAGAACCGGCGTGGTGACCGGGCCGCTCCCCATCGCCCTTTCGACGACCACACCCAAAGCGCGCATCCACTACACCCTGGACGGCAGCGAACCGACTCGCTCCTCGCCGGTCTACGACCGACCCCTGATTCTGGATCACAGCGCGACGGTGAAGGCCAGATCCGTAGGGGACGGCCTGAGTGACAGCTTCGTGTCCGCGGCAAGTTACATAATTACAGACGCCCCGCCGTCGGTCGGGTTTCACTTGGCGGAGTTCAAAGGGAACCCCACGATAGGACAGCATTATCCATTGGTGGGGTTGAGTCATGCGTCGGGTCTTCCCGTATCCGTTGGCTATACCCTGTCGGAAGGCGCCAATGGGCTCGCGATCTCCGAAGGAGTGGTGCAGTTCCGTCCGGGAGAGATGTACAGCTACTTTCGGGTAGACAAAGGCACCGGCTCGTTTCAGATCAGGCTCTCCAATCCAAGCAATGCCGCGCTGGGGGATCGGAGTGTCTTTGCGTATGGCCACCAGCCGTCGGAAACAGCGCGGTTACAGTAAGTTTGCAGCGGTGAGAGGAATTTTGAACACTCAATTGGTTCCATCGGCTGAGAGTAGCAGCGACGGCAGAAGAAGTCAGCACCCGCGGCGAGCCAGAGTTGTCGTGATCGGCGCTTCCGGCCACGCCCGGGTTGTGATTGACATCTTGCGATGTCAGAACCGCCATGAGGTCGTCGGGTTGCTGGATAGTTTCAAGCCTCTGGAAACCCGCTGCGCGGGGTGTGCAGTTCTGGGAACGGTTCAGGATTTGGAAGGGCTGGTCCGGCACAGCCGGGTCGATGCCGGCGTGGTCGCCATCGGCGACAACTGGACGCGCGGCAGGATCGTGGCCGAGTTGAGGGCGGCGGTCCCGGAGTTCCCCTTTGTGAACGCGATTCATCCCTCCGCGCAGATCGCCAGAGACGCCGTGCTGGGTCCGGGCACGGTGGTGATGGCCGGCGCGGTCGTCAATCCCGGCTGCCGCGTGGGCGAGTTCTGCATCGTCAACACGCGCGCGTCCCTGGACCACGATTGCGAGATGGACGACTACTCCAGCCTGGGTCCCGGGGCGGTCACCGGAGGCTGCGTTCAGATCGGCGCCTACTCGGCCGTCGCGATCGGGTGCGTGGTGGTGGAGGAGATCCGCATCGGGAAGCACACCGTCGTCGGGGCCGGCGCCACGGTGCTGGGAGACCTTCCGGAACATGTGCTGGCCTACGGCACACCGGCCCGCACCGTCCGGGCACGGGGCGCCGGCGACCCTTACCTGGGTGAACTCAGCCGGCGCAAATGAGAAGCAAGGGGGGACATCGGTGAACGAGCGCGCCGTGTATTCCGCCACCAAGAGAACGCTCGACATCCTGGGGGCGGGGATGGCCCTGGCCGTGTCGAGCCCGCTGCTGCTGCCGGTGGCGCTGGCCATCCGGTGGCGGATGGGAAGCCCGGTGTTGTTCCGGCATCCCCGCCCCGGTTACCGCGAGCGGCGTTTTGACTGTCTCAAATTCCGCACGATGACCGGCGCGCGCGATTCGAATGGCCGGCTGTTGAGCGACCAGGAGCGCCTGACTCCCCTGGGCCTGTTCCTGCGCCGCTTCAGCCTCGACGAGCTTCCCCAGTTCTGGAACGTTTTGAAAGGAGAGATGACCCTGGTGGGGCCCAGACCGCTCGAAATACGTTACCTGCCGCGCTACTCGGCGGAGCAGAGACGGCGCCACGACGTGAAGCCCGGCATCACTGGATGGGCGCAGGTGAACGGGCGCAACGCCATCGACTGGGACACCCGCCTCGCGCTCGACACCTGGTACGTCGATCACCGCGGCCTGTGGCTGGATCTCAAGATCCTGGCGCTGACGGCGCGGAGAGTTCTCTCCGGACACGGAATCTCGCAAGCCGGACATGCCACTATGTCCGAGTTCGAGGGGACGGGCGGAAGTGTCTGAGACCGTGCGCTTGATTGCCGCCCGCAGTCCCGAGTGGGCGGCCTGGTTGCGGGACGTTCCGCACGATTTCCACCACACGGCCGCGCATCACCGGGCGTGGGAGCAAGCCGGCCACGGCACGGGCTGGCTCGCGGTGGTCGGAACCGAGACCCGGTTCCTGGCTTGGCCCTACCTGTTGCGAAAAATAGACGTGAGTGCCGCAACCGCGCGAGAGGACCTGTACGACATCACCGCCGTGGACGGCTACGCGGGCCCTCTGGCTCGGGGGTGCCGGCCCGGCGACCCGTTTCTGGACGCCGCGCTCGAAACATTGTTCGAACACTGGCGCCGGTCGCGGGTGGTCAGCGTCTTCGCGCGCTTCCACCCGCTGCTGGAGAATCACCGCTGGGTTCACGACTGCCCGGCCGGTTCTTGCACGGCTGCGCCGCGGCATCCGTGCCCCTATTTTCAGGGCTTGCGGCATGAGGGCCACACGGTTTCCATCGATCTGCGTCTCACCTGCGCCGAGGCCAGCCAGGAGTATCGCAGGGATCACCGCCACGACATCCGGCAGGCGCGGCGGCTGGGCGTGACGAGCGAGGTGGACAACAGTCCCGAGGCTTTCGGCGTTTTTGTTCGCCTGTACCACCAGACAATGCAGCGCAACCACGCCAGCCCGCACTACTTCTTCTCGGAACGCTTCCTGGAGGACCTGTTCCGGGCCGTGGCGCCGGGAGGATTCATACACCTGGCGAGGCTCGACGGCAAGGTGCTGGCGGCCACCTTTGTCACCGAGTACTCGGGCATCGTCCAGTATCTGTTTTCCGGCGCCGAAGAAGACGCCTACCGCCTTTCCCCTCACAAGACGCTGCTGGACGATGTCCGAAGCTGGGCCCGCGCGCGGTGCAACCATACGCTGCACCTGGGCGGCGGCAGGGGCGGGTGCGATGCGGATTCGCTCTTCCTCTTCAAGAGCGGCTTTTCCTCCCGGCGCCACTGTTATCACACCGGCAGGTGGATCCTGGACCGGTCCTGGTACGACCGCCTGGCCGGCGAGCACGGCGGCGCGGAAGCATCGGAGTGCTCCTTTTTCCCGGCCTACCGCGCACCGCTGGGGGACGTGCTCGAACCAGTCGGCAGCACATAGCCGGACCATTCCCTCACGCCCCCCGGAAGACCGACGACCAGCATGCGAACCTACGATCTCCTCGCCGGCGGCGAGACGTCCCCCGCCGGGCCGGCCTCACATCGCCCGTGCCGCGAGGGCGCGGCCCTGGCGCAGTTTCTGGAGTTGCGCGGGCGGCGCGTATTCGAGGCATCCGGCGTGCATTGGGGCCATTATCGAGGACCTTTCTATTGCAGCCTGCCCTATCAAATGCAGATCGACCCGGAGCCTGGAGAAATCTCCGAACTGATGCGCAAGACCGGAATCCGAGCTCTGCGTTTCCCGTCTCAGAACCACCCGGGGCTGCCCGGCGGCCTGTATGTCTGCCAACCGGGCGAGTACGACATCAACCGGCTTTCCCGGCAGTCCCGGAGCCAGATCCGGCATGGCCTGAACGCCTGTGAGATTCGCCCGGTGGATCCATCGGAACTGCTCGAGGCGGGTTACCCGTTGAATCTCGAAACGATGAAGCGGCATCGGCGCTTCGATCCCGAGTTCGGGGACCCTGCGCAGTGGAAGCGCTTTGTGGATGCGGTGAGACGGGCGCCAGGCATGAGTGTGATGGGCGCCTACGTGAACGCGCGGCTGGTCACCTACATGGTCACCTGCCGGGAGGGCGGCTGGCTGCACCTGCTCTATCAGATGACCGACAACGAAGGTTTGCGGTGCGGCGCCAGCCGCGCCTTGGACTACGTGGTGGTTCGCGACTCGGCGTCCGATCCCTCGATTCGGATGATCGAGAATGGCTTCGTTTCCGTCCGGCGGGACGACGGACTGGACACCTACAAGCGCCGCATGGGCTTCACAGTGGCTCCGCTGAACCTGGGCATCTGGCTGCATCCCGTCGCCGAGCCGTTGCTCGTCAACCGGGTCACCGTTTCGACGGTGAAGGCCCTCTGGCGGCTGCGGCCCGGAGACTATCGGCTGGAACTGGGAGCGAAGTTGATTGAGGGAGCGAGGATGAGCATGACCAACCACTTTCCGATCGTGAGGAGCGGCGGTGCAGCGAACGAACCGTGCCAGCACACGGACGGGAAGAAGTACTCCCGGCTGTGGCGGCCGTATCCGCTGTTTCTCCTGAGGCTGTTTCTCCAGGGCCTCCGACAGCAGGGCGTGCGATCGACCCTCCGGAAAAGCGCCTCCTATCTTGCGGCCCGCCTTCCGGGCCGCGCGGCGAAGGAGAAGACCGGCGCCCGGACGCCGGCGGCGGCGGACGAAGCGCTCGGCCTCGAACCCGACGAATGGGTGGAGGTGAAGTCCGAGCCGGAGATCCGCGCGACGCTGGACGGCCAGGGCAAACATCGCGGCATGGCGTTCGTCCCCGCGGAGATGCTGTCCCACTGCGGGCGGCGATACCGCGTTCTCAAGCGGGTGGAAAAGATCTTCCTCGAGGAATCCCGGCAGAACCGGCGGCTGAAGAACACGGTTCTGCTGGAAGGCGTCCACTGCCAGGGCATCGGCCTGGATTGCGACCGGGCCTGCTTTCTCTTTTGGCGGGAGGTCTGGTTGAAACGCGCGGAAGACCCTCAAAACAAGAAAGAACAAACCCAATGAATGAAGCGATTCCCCTCTCGTCTCCGGACGTAACCGCCGAGGACCGGGAGTGCGTGCTGGAGGTCCTTTCGGGCCGGGCGCTGAGCCTGGGACCGCGGCTGCCGCTGTTCGAGCAGGCGGTGGCCCGGGCCGCGGGCACGCGATTTGCCGTCGCGGTCAACTCCGGCACCAGCGCCCTGCATTTGTGCGTGAAGGCAGCGGACCTGGGCCCGGGCGACGAGGCGATCACCACGCCGTTCAGCTTCGTCGCCTCGGCCAACTGCCTGCTGTACGAGCGGGTGGCGCCGCGCTTCGTCGATATCGACATCGAGACCTACAATATCGACGTTTCGAGGATCGAGGAGAGCGTCGACGAGCGGACCCGCGCGATCCTTCCGGTTCACGTCTTCGGGCGCCCTTGCGAGATGGATCTCATCGGGCGGCTGGCCCGGCGGTACAACCTGGCGGTGATTGAGGACGCCTGCGAGGCGATCGGCGCCACTTATCGCGGGCGTCCGGCCGGCAGCCTGGGAGACACCGGCGTATTCGCCTTCTACCCCAACAAGCAGGTCACCACCGGCGAGGGCGGCGCCATCGTGACCGACGACGAGACGGTGGCCCGGCTGTGCCGGAGCTGGCGCAACCAAGGGCGCGGGGAAGACGGCGACTGGCTGCAACATGAGCGGCTGGGCTACAATTATCGCCTTTCCGACATCAACTGCGCGCTGGGAATCGGACAACTCGCGCGCCTCAGCGACACACTGGCCGTGCGCCGTGCGGTGGCCGAGCGGTACGGAGAGATGCTGGCCGGAATCCCGGATGTGGTTCCGCCGCCGGCGTCCACGACGGCCTGCGGAACAAGCTGGTTCGTGTACGTGATTCGGCTCGAGGACGAGTTCTCGCGCGCGGATCGGGACGAGATCCTGAGCCGGCTTCGGCGGCGGGGCATCGGTTGCAGCAACTACTTCACCCCGATTCATCTGCAACCGTTCTACCGCGAACGGTTCGGTTACCGGCCCGGGGACTTCCCCGTCACCGAGCACGTCGCCGAACGCACCATTGCCCTGCCCTTCTTCAACCGCCTGTCCTGCGCTCAGGCGGAGGCGGTCACGCGCGCCCTGGCCGATGCCATCGCGAACGTGGGGCGCCGCTCCCGCGTCTTCGCCGCGGCCGCGGGCTGAGGTCCGGAGGAACAGAAACCAGACCATGAGAATCGCACTGCTGACTACCGACAACGAAACGCGGGGATTCGGCATCCGGAGCCTGTCCGCCGTGCTGCGCCGGGCGGGCCATTTTCCGCGTTTGGTTTTCCTGCCTTCGGAGGCGCGAGGTTACTGCCGGTGCGGCGTTTGCGCACCCGCGCCGGCCGCCTGCGACGGCGGCTGATCCGCAATCCGGCGGAGCTCTACAGCCTGAAACTGCACTTTCAGAACACCGTCAAGCGCGCGGCGGGCCAGGAGTAAGAATCTATGAGACGGCGAACCAAGCACCGCTATCTGTTGAACATCATCGTGCAGTTGTCCATTTTCGCGGGCGCCGGAATCGGCGCGTTTCTGCTGCGTTTCGAGTTCAGCGTCCCGCGGAACTACGTTCCGCACCTGCTGGTTGCGCTGCCCGTCTGGATGGCCGTGAAGTCGGCGGTATATTCTTCCTTCGGGCTCCATCGCGCCTGGTGGCGGTTCTTCTCGCTGGCCGATGCGACGCGTCTGGCCGCGGCGAACGGGTTCGCTTCCGTGGTGAGCACCCTGTTGCTGGCGGCCCTGGCGCCGGCGGGCTTTCCGCGGTCGATTCCGGTGATCGACTTCCTGCTGTGCCTGATCGCCAGCGGCGCGGTCTTCGGCGCCGCGCGGGTGATGAGCGAATCGGCCGCCGGCGGCGCCCAAGATGGCGCGCGCAGGATTCTGATTTACGGCGCGGGCGAGGCGGGCGTCATGCTGCTGCGCGAGACGCGCATGAACTCCGCGGTGGGATACAGCGTGCAGGGGTTCATCGACGACGATCCCGGCATCCGCGATTTGACGGTGCGAGGCGTGCGGGTTTTAGGCTCCGGGTCGGAACTCAAATGGATCGTACGGCGCGATGGAATCGACGAAGTTGTAATCGCGATGCCCAGCGCCACGAGCGGCCAACTGGTGCGGGTTCTCGACGCTTGCAGCTCGGCCGGGGTTCCGTTTCGCACGCTTCCCACCCTGGCGGAGGTGGTGGAGGGGCGCGCGCAGGCGACCGAAGTTCGCGGCGTGGACGTGAAGGACCTGCTCAGCCGCCAGCCGGTGCGGTTGAACCAGTTGGAGATCCAGCGCAAACTGCAAGACCGGGTAGTGCTGATCACCGGAGCGGCCGGCTCCATCGGCTCCGAGCTGGCCCGGCAGGTCGCCCGCTTCGGGCCGTCCGCCATCGTCGGATTCGAGATCGCGGAAACGGCCCTGTTCCAACTGGAGCGTGAGATGCAGGCTACGCATCCCGGCGTGCGCTTTCATCCCGAGATCGGCAGCGTTCAGAACTCGCGGCGGATCGCCGACGTGCTGAAGCGCTACCGGCCGTCCGTGGTCTTTCACGCCGCGGCATACAAGCACGTCCCGATGATGGAGTCGCAGATCTTCGAAGCCGTGGAGAACAACGTCCTGGGCACGTATTGCGTCGCGCTCGCCGCCCGGGAGCACCAGGTGGACGACTTCGTGCTGATCTCTTCCGACAAGGCGGTGCGGCCGGTCAGCGTGATGGGGGCCACTAAACGCTTAGACGAGATGCTGGTGCTGTCCATGCAGAACCATGGCACCCGGTTCGCGGCGGTGCGGTTCGGCAACGTGCTGGGCAGCAACGGCAGCGTGATTCCGCTGTTTAAACAGCAGATCGCCTCGGGCGGCCCGGTTACGGTCACGGACCCGCGAATGCAGCGGTACTTCATGACCATTCCCGAGGCGGCTCAACTGGTGCTGCAGGCAGCGGCGATGGGCGCGGGCGGCGAAATTTTTCTCCTCGACATGGGGCAGCCCATCAAGATCGCCGATCTGGCCCGCAACCTCATTTTGCTCTCCGGCCTGCGGCCGGGCGTGGACATCAAGATCGAGTTCACCGGCGCCAGGCCCGGCGAGAGGCTGTACGAAGAACTCAACTTCCACGCCGAAGAAACGCTCCCCACGCCCCACGAGAAGATCAAGATTTTCGCAGGCGGCTGGCTGCCGGCCGGCGACATGATCGCGTACGTCCGCCGGCTGCGCAGCCTGTGCGACGACCGGGACGCGCCCGGTCTGGTTCTGCTCCTGAAGGAACTGATCCCGGAATACAACCCCAGCAGTCATTTGTTGCAGCAGGTTCTCGCGGACGAGACGGCGGGGAAGGCCCGCGCCGCCGCAGTGCGTCCACTCTACTCCGTGGCAGGAAGATGAAATGAGGCTCGCAGGCATATGAACTCCGACAGGACCTGGAACGATCGCCGGAGGGCGAGGAGATTCCCCATATCGCGAGAGGTGCGCTATCGCATCCTGGACGGAAACGCTTCCGCGACCGGCGGCGCCGGCAGAACCATCAACATGAGCAGCGCCGGCGTTTGCTTCACCACCCGGGGAGATCTGGCTCCGGGGCAGCGTCTTGAGCTGGCGGTCAGTTGGCCGGCGCCCCGCGATGCCGGGCGCCGGCTGGAGTTTGTGGCTCAATGCAGCGTGGCGCGCGCCGGGTCCGGGGTGGCGGCTGCCGAGATCATGCAGTACGAGTTCCGCGCACGGCTCCGGGAGCCCGAGCAACCCGACTGCCCGCGCGACATCCGGCGCCCGATTCCGGTATAGTCGGTTCCATGCGGAAAGAACTGTTGCGTAGAACATTTGTAGGGGCGGGATCGGCCGTCGCGCTGCACGCCGCGCCGGAGCGGCGGAGCACGGACCGCCCGGCGCTGCTCGGCGGACCCCCGGTGCGCACCAAGAGGTTCCCCTCCTGGCCCCAGACCCGGCCGGAGGACGAGAAGACCTGGCTGGACGCCCTGCGCGCCTGCAAGTGGTGGCGCAAAGAGGGCCGTTACGTGCGGGAATTCGAGAAGGCCTGGGCCGCCCGGCTGAACGCCCGCCACTGCGTGGCCACCGCCAAC
>JACQZT010000106.1 GCA_016213755.1 Acidobacteriota bacterium
CCGCACAACAAAAAGCCGGGACAAAAACCGGGACAGGCAGCACTTTCCCATTTTTTACCCCCTGAAACCAGGAGCCTCAATAAATGGGGAAGTGCTGCCTGTCCCGTTTTAAGTCTGTGGCGGCGCCGGGCGGCGCACGAATTCGTAACGCTCGAGCGTGGCGGCGACACAGACGGGTGACGGGGAGGCTGGGTCTTCCTTCTCGGCTTGCTCCAGCCGCGTCACCTTGCCCCGGCAACGCAGTCGCACGCCCACGTCGGGTTCCGTCGCGGAAGGCAGCGTGATGCAATACTCGATCGGTTCGCCCACTTGCACCGAGGACTGCACCGTGAACAGAATTCCGCCGGAACTGAGGTTGCGGGTCTGCCCGGCACGAGAGAGCCTGCGAGTCCCCGTGCGAGTCAATTCGACAGGGAGCTTCAGATCGAATCTCTGAAAGCGCCGCTGATCCTGCAGGATTTGCTCGTCCATGGAGAAAGCACTTACCACTGTAAAGCGATTGCCTGTTTGGGTCAAGAGCGGTAGAACTTGGAACGAAACGGAATAGTCCTGGTACTGAGACCTCATTGGCGGGGTGCCGCGCGGTCTGGAGGTCGGCTCGGCGCACTTCGGCTATCATAAGCATTTGGACCACGAACTGCCGGCAAACACCATTCCCAACGGGATTCCCCGCCACCTGATCCTGCACTTCGCTTGCACGATCTTTCTGAGCGCCTTTCTGCTGTTTCAGGTGCAGCCATTGATCGCGCGCCTGATCCTGCCCTGGTTTGGGGGATCGGCCGCGGTGTGGGCCACCTGCATGCTCTTCTTCCAGGTCGTACTGCTGTTGGGTTACCTGTACGCGCACTGGCTCACCAACTGGCTGTCTCCCGCCCGCCAGGCCCAATTGCACATGGGACTGCTGGCCCTGAGCCTGCTGGTTCTGCCGATCATGCCCAACCCGGCCTGGAAGCCGTCCGGCGCGGCCAACCCGACCCTGGGGATTCTGGGGCTGCTGGCCGTCACGGTGGGCCTCCCCTACCTGCTCCTGTCGACCACCGGTCCGCTGGTGCAAGCCTGGTACGCCCGGGTCACGCACGGCCGGCTCCCCTACCGGCTGTTCGCGCTTTCGAATTTCGCCTCGCTGCTGGCGCTGTTGAGCTACCCTCCCCTGGTCGAGCCTTATCTGGCAAGCCGGACCCAGGCCATCGCCTGGTCGGCCGGATATGCGCTGTTTGCGGCGCTGGCGGCGCTGGCCGGGTTGCGGACCCGGCGGCGTGCCGCCTTGCCCGCCGGGGATGCGATTGTGGACTCAGCGGCCGGCCCGTCGCCCTCCGCCGGGGAGCGCCTGATGTGGATCGCCCTGCCGGCCTGCGCCTCCGCCATGCTACTGGCGGTGACCAACCACCTGACGCAGGACGTGGCTTCGATTCCGTTCCTGTGGATCCTCCCCCTGGCGCTCTACCTGCTGAGCTTCGTGCTCTCGTTCGACGCCGCGGGATGGTATCGCCGCTGGCCCTTTATGGTGGCGCTGGCGCTGGCGCTGAGCGGAATGACCTACCGCCTGTGGAGCGACGAGTACCTCTCGGAGCTCAAGCCGACGATCATTCTCTACTCGGCCGGCTTTTTCGTCTGCTGCATGTTTTGCCACGGCGAACTGTCGCGCCGCAAGCCGCATCCGCGCCATCTCACGTCGTTCTACCTGATGATGTCGCTGGGCGGAGCGCTGGGCGGCGTCTTCGTCGCTGTCGCGGCGCCGTATTTCTTCGCCGGAAACTTCGAGCTGCCGATCTCCATCGCCCTCTGCATCCTGCTGGCTCTGCATGTGCTCTTTCACGAAGCCGGCAGCCCCTTCCGCCAGGGCCGCCTGATCTGGGCCTGGTGCCTGTTCGCCGCCATCGCCGCCGGCAACATGGGAATCCTGGTGAAAGTGGTGCGCGAATGGACCGCCGGCGCGCGCGTGGTGACCCGCAACTTCTATGGCGGCCTGCGCGTGAGCGACGAAGACGGAGGAGACGACGAGCCGGCCACCCGGAAACTGATGCACGGTAATATCAATCACGGCGAGCAGCGCCTGGATCCTTCCCTGGGCAAGGAGCCGACCACCTACTACTGCCGCGATTCCGGCGTCGGCCTGGCCCTGATGGAGGCCCGCACGCGCAGCCCGGTCCGCGCCGGTCTGATCGGCCTGGGCGCCGGAACGCTGGCCGCCTACGGCCTCGCGGGCGACTATTTTCGTTTTTACGAAATCAACCCCTCGGTGATCCGCCTGGCGACCACCGAGTTCTCCTACACCCGGGATTCGGCGGCCAGGATCGAGTTCGCGCTGGGCGACGCGCGGCTGAGCCTGGAGCGCGAAGCGCCACAGCAGTTCGACGTTCTGGCCGTGGACGCTTTCTCGGGCGACTCCATCCCGGTTCACCTGCTCACCCGGGAAGCGTTCGCCCTGTACTTCCGCCACCTGAAGCCGGACGGCGTGCTGGCCGTGCACATCTCGAACCGGTATCTGGACTTGAGGCCGGTGGTGCGGCAGGCGGCGCTGGCCTTCGGCAAGCCGGCGCGCGAAATCGACACCGAAGACAACGACAGCCGGAGTTGTTTCGGTTGCACCTGGGTGCTGGTCACCGGGCAGCGGGGCTACTTCGGCCGGCCGGCCTTCGAGCTGGCCGCTCCGCTGAAGGCAACCCCCGTGCTGCCCATCTGGACCGACGACTACAGCAACCTGTTCCGCATCCTGAAGTAGCGCGCCGGATTACAGGCCGGCGTGCCGTTTGAGGATCGTCGGAAGGTTCTGCGAGAAGGCGGAGCGCGCCATGACCATGTCGCAGCCGGCTTCCTGCGCCTGCTGCTTCAACTCGCCCTGGATGTGCGAGACGTAGCCCAGCAGGCTGATCCCCTTGGTCGCCGCGCTGCTCTTGAGTTTGCCGATCAGCTTCAGCGGCGTGACCGAGCCGGCGTTCAGATCCAGGATGATCAGCACCGGCGACTGCTTGGCCATCTCCAGGGCGTCCGTGTCGGACTTCACGAAATCGACGGGAATGCCGGCTCGGCGCGCGGCTTCGTTGATCTTGACCGTGAACATCAAGTCTTCCACCACGGCGAGAACTCTTCTCTTATCGGGCTTCTGCATGTCCACCTGAGGGAACTGTTTTTCGAATCGGCGCCGCCCGCCTCAGGCCAATAGACCATGAGCCCGCGAGCGACTACGGCGGGGAAACTCCATCTTACCGGCTTTCCGCCCGTGTTCGCAACCGCTGCCCGGCGGTCAGGAGAACCAGGACAGGAGCCGATAGAGCCGCCGCCCCAGCCGGGCGAAGGGCGCTTCTTCGTGTTCGTCGCCGCGCCGGGCCAGCGCATAGACGGCTACGCCCACCCAAGCCAGAGAGAGCAGCACCCACACCAGCGCCCGCGGCGCGCTGCCCATCCAGACCCAGACCGCCGAGCCGGCCAGACAACCGCAGGCCGTGAGCAGGTTCAGCCGGGCCAGTGACACCAGTTCTCCTACTTGACGCGTTCGTCCCGTTCCACTTTTCCGTCGCGAACGTGGATGATGCGATGGGCGTGCATGGCGATGTCGTGTTCGTGCGTCACCAGGACGATGGTGTTGCCCTGCTGGTGCAGCCGCGCGAAAAGCCCCATGATTTCGTTGCCGGTGGCCGAGTCGAGGTTGCCGGTGGGCTCGTCGGCCAGCAGAATCGAAGGGTTGTTCACCAGGGCCCGGGCGATGGCGACGCGCTGGCGCTGGCCGCCCGACAGTTCGTTCGGCTTGTGGTACATGCGCTGTCCCAGGTCCACGTGCCGCATGGATTGGATGGCCGCCACCTGGCGCGCCTCCGAGGTCATGCCCGAGTAGATCAGGGGAAGCTCCACGTTGTGCAGCGCCGTGGCCCGCGGCAGCAGGTTGAAGGTCTGGAAAACGAAGCCGATCTCCTTGTTGCGGATGCGCGCCAGCTCGTCGTCGTTCATCGAGCTGACCAGGCGGCCGTTGATGTAGTACCGGCCGCGGGTGGGCGTGTCCAGACAGCCGATCAGGTTCATCAGCGTCGATTTGCCCGAGCCCGACGGACCCATGATGGCCACGTATTCGCCGCGATGGATCTCGACGTCCACTCCCGACACGGCGTGGATCTCCGTGTCGCCCATGATGTACGTCTTCCACAGATCGTAGGTCCGGATGACAATTCCGTCCCGTTTTAGCTGTTCCCCGAGTTCAACCGCTTCGTCGACCGCTTTCGCCATGCTGGATTCTCGCCTTTTTAGATTCTCTCACGAATGGAGCTCGGGGCGGCCGCCGCCCCGCGGCAACCGTCTAGGTGTCGGTTTTCACCGGAGCCTTGTTGTCCACCTTGATCTTGGTCTCGTTGCGCAAAGTCCGGATCACCTTGTAGCTGCCGGTGACGATCTCGTCGCCTTCCTTCAGGCCGGTCAGCACTTCAATGTCGGTGGCCCCCGTGATGCCGGTTTCCACCTTGCGGAACACCGCCTTCTCGCCCTGAAGGACGAACACGCCCTGCAACTCTTCCTTCTTCGCCTTCTCGGCCGCCGGGTCCGGCTTGGCCGCCGCCTGAACGCCGCTCTTCTTTTGGCCCTTGGCCGGCGTTTCGAGGTCGCCTCTCTGCCGCACCGTTAGCGCCTGGATGGGGATGCTCAGCGACTTCTGCCGGGTGGCGGTGGTGACCTTGGCTGTGCAGGAAAGGCCCGGGCGGACTTCGTCCGGAGGGTTGTCCAAGGCAACCACCACTTTGAAGTCCTTGGCTTCCTGGCTGGAGATCGCGCTCTGCGAGGCCGCCAGGCCCGTCGAACGCAGTATGGCCGTGTTGCCGATCTCGATCACGTGGCCCTTGAAGGTCTTGTTGGGGATCGCGTCGATGGAGATGTCGGCCACCTGGCCGAGCTTCACGTTCACGATGTCGGTCTCGTCCACCTTCACTTCCGCCGTGATCAGCGACATGTCGGCGATGGTCATGATCAGGCTGGCCGGCGAGTTCTGGATGCCGGGCACCACCGTCTCGCCGACCCGCACCGGCAGGTTGGTCACCATGCCCTCGATGGGCGTCACCGTCATGGTGCGCTGCAGTATGTCCGAGGCGCGCCGCAGAGTCGCCTGAGAGACGGCGATGCGCTTCTGAGAGCCGGCCAACTGGCTGGCCACCTGGGCGCGCATGGCCCGCAACTGTAAAATGCGCGACTCGGCCTCCCGGACGCCCGCCGCCAGCGAGTCGAACTCCGCCTTGCGCTGGTCGAACTCCTGCCTGGCGATCAGTTTTTCCTCGTACAGCTTCTGCGCGCGCTCGAAATTCAGCCGCGCGCGCTCCTGGTCCGCCTTCGCGCGGTCCAGAGAGGCCTCGGCGGTGCGGAGGTTCTCGTCCGCCACCCGGACGCCCGCCTCGGCGGAGGTGGATTCGGCCTCGGTGGCGCTCAGCCCCGCCCGCTGGGCGGCCACGTCGGCTTCCTGCTGGATCGATTCCAGCTTGGCCACCACCTGTCCCTTGGAAACCCGGTCGCCTTCCCGGACCAGAATCTCCGTAATCCGCGCCGGGCTTATGGCGTTCGACCCTAAGTTATAGTAATTGCGAGGCTTAATTTCACCCGAGGCGGTCACCAGCGAAACCAGATCCTGCCGCACTACCTTGCCCGTCTGAACCGTGACCACTCCGCTCTGGTTGATCTTGTAGCTGGCGAAGATACCGCCACCGACCAAAGCCAGGAGGGTGACAATCAGAACAATCTTCCACTTGCGCTTCACTTTTATGAGGCTCCCTCTAGGATCAGACGCTCTCCGGCGATCAAAAGTTCACGCTTTTCATCGGGCTGACTGGTAAAGACGACCGCACCCGGCCAAAGGAAACACCTGTTCCCAGATTCCGGTCTAAAAAGAACTTGCCGTGCTAAACCGCCTCGGCGAAGAAGTTGCCCATGCGGCGGAATTTCTCGTAGCGCTGGTCCACCAGTTCCTTGCCGGAGAACTTGGATAGCGCTTCCAGCGACCGGCGCAGTTCCTGCCGCAGCAGGCCGGCGGCCTGATCCCAATCCTCCTGCGCTCCGCCTTCGGGCTCGGGCACAATGGCATCCACCAGGCCCAGGCGGTGCAGATCGGGCGCGGTCAGCTTCAGCGCCGCCGCGGCGGGCTCGGCCTTCCCCGAGTCGCGCCAGATGATCGCCGCGCAGCTTTCCGGAGAGATAACGCTGTAAATGGCGTTCTCGAGCATCAATATGTGGTTGCCCACGCCCAGGGCCAGCGCCCCGCCCGAACCGCCTTCGCCGATCACCACCACCACCACCGGGGCTTCCAAACGGGACATCTCGCGGATGTTGAGGGCGATGGCTTCGGCCTGTCCGCGCTCCTCGGCGTCGATGCCCGGGTAGGCGCCCGGCGTGTCCAGCAAAGTGATAATCGGGCGGCCGAACTTGGCCGCCATGCGCATCACCCGCAGCGCCTTGCGGTAGCCCTCGGGCTTGGGCATGCCGAAATTCCG
>JACQZT010000125.1 GCA_016213755.1 Acidobacteriota bacterium
CGGCGGCGCGCTCGGCGGGCTCCTCCTGGGTCTCGGGGAGCTCCTCGAAGTTGATGAAGATCGACATGTGGTCCTTGAGCAGCTTGGCCGCCTGTCCCACGGCGTCCTGCGGTGCGACGGCGCCGTTGCTCCACACCTCGATGGTCAGCTTGTCGTAGTCGGTCATCTGGCCCAGGCGCGCGGCCTCGACCGCGTAGTTCACCTTGCGCACCGGCGAATGCACCGAGTCGATGGGGATATAGCCCAGCGGGAGGTCCTCGTCGAAGTTGCGGTCGGCGCTGACGTATCCGCGGCCGACTTTGAGGCGCATCTCGATGGAGAGCTTGCCCCCCTCGCCCACGGTGGCCACGTGCATGTTGCGGTCCAGCACCTCGATGCTCGGGTCGCATTCGATCTGGCCGCTCATCACTTCGCCCGCCTGGTTCGCCGCCAGGCGCACGGTCTTGGGCCCGTCCTCCAGCATCTTGAAGGGGATCTGCTTGAGGTTGAGGATGATGTCGGTGGCATCCTCGACCACGCCCGGGATGGGGCTGAATTCGTGGGCCACGCCCTCGATCCGCACGGCGGTGATCGCGGCGCCTTCGATCGAGCTGAGCAGCACGCGCCGCAGGCTGTTGCCGATGGTGGTGCCGAATCCGCGCTCGAACGGCTGGGCGGTGAACATGCCGTAGCGGTCGGTCAGCGTCTCGGTATTGGCCACCAGCCGTTTGGGCTTCTGAAAACCTTTGAACATCGCTCGCTCCTTCTTACTTCGAGTACAACTCGACGATGAGCTGCTCGTTCAACTGGATCTGCACCAGCTCGTCGCGCTTGGGCACGGACAGGATCCGGGCGCGCAGCGCCTCGCGATCCACTTCCAGCCAGTTGGGCGTGGGCGCGTGCGCCGTGGCGTCGCGCGCGGCCAGGATGCCCGGGTGCTTGCGGCTGTTCTCCCGGACTTCCACCGCGTCGTTGGGCTTCACCATGAACGAGGGAATGTTGCACTTGCGGCCGTTGACCTGAACGTGCCCGTGGCGCACCACCTGGCGCGCCTGCGCGCGGCTGGTCGCCAGGCCCATGCGGTAAATCACGTTGTCCAGACGCCGCTCGAGCATGCCGAGCAGGTTGTCGCCGGTGATGCCCTTGGTCCGGCTGGCCTTCTCGAACTGGTTGCGGAATTGCGTTTCCAGAACGCCGTAGTAGCGGCGCGCCTTCTGCTTCTCGCGCAACTGCAAGCCGTAGCCCACGATCTTGGGCTTGCGGTCCTTGCCGTGCTGGCCGGGAGGGAAGTTGCGCTTTTCGATGGCGCACTTCTCGGTGTGACAGCGCTCCCCTTTCAGGAACAGTTTCATTCCGTCGCGCCGGCACTGCCGGCAAACGGGACCAATATATCGAGCCAAATCGCCTCCTAACCTTAGCGCCGCGGACTAGCCGCCGCGGCCTTGCTTCAGGTGCAGTTTACAGCCGCCCGGGCGGGCGGCCGTCGTCCTGCTTTCCCCAAGTGTCTCAAACTCTGCGCTTCTTCGGGGGCCGGCACCCGTTGTGCGGAATCGGGGTGCGGTCGCGAATCGCCTTCACCTCCAGGCCCACCGTCGACAGCGCTCGCACGGCCGACTCGCGCCCGGCGCCGGGCCCGCTGACGCGGACCTCCACCGTGCGCAGGCCGTACTCCTTGGCCTTGTTGGCGGCGGTCAGCGACGCCTGCTGCGCGGCGAAGGGCGTGCCTTTGCGCGACCCGCGGAACCCCAGCGAACCGGAACTGGACCACGCCAGCACGTTCCCCAGCGGATCCGTAAAAGTAATGATGGTGTTGTTGAAGGTCGCCTGGACATGGCAGACGCCCAGAGGGACGACCTTCTTCTCCTTCTTCTTGAAGGACTTCTTCTTGCTTGACTTTGCTGGTGCTTTCGCCATTCCTGCGGCTCCCGCCCGTCTCTATCCCTAGTGCCTAGGTCTTGCCCGTCGCCTTCTTCTTGTTGGCCACGGTTCCGCGCCGCGGACCCTTGCGGGTGCGCGCGTTGGTATGCGTTCGCTGGCCCCAGACCGGCAGGCCGCGGCGATGGCGCAGGCCCCGGTAGGCGCCCATCTCCATCAACCGCTTGACATTCAGCGAGTTTTCCTTGCGCAGGTCGCCTTCCACCGCGCCCTCGGCCTCGATGATCTGGCGGATGCGGTTGACTTCCTCCTCGCCGAGGTCGCTCACCTTCTTGTCCGCGTCCACGCCCGCGCGATGCAGAATCGACTTCGAGCGCGTGCGCCCGATGCCGAAAATGTAGGTCAGGCCCACTTCGGCCCGTTTCTTGTTGGGCAGATCCACGCCTGCTATACGTGCCATACGTTTTCCCGCTTCACCCTTTCGCCTTAACCTTGCCGCTGCTTGTGCTTGGGGTTCTCGCAGATGACCCGCACCACGCCGTGGCGGCGGATCACCTTGCATTTGTCGCACATTTTCTTGACTGAAGCTCGTACCTTCATATCGTCCCGCCGCCAGCCGCTTCCCCTGCCGGCCGCTTTATCCTTTCAACAATCTCACAATCCGTCCCCGCGTCGGGTCGTGCGGGCTCAATACCACCGCCACCCGGTCGCCGGGCCGGAGGCGCACAAAGTTCCGCGCCCCTTCGCCAGTGGCATGCGCCACCACCTGGGCCTCGGCGCCGGTTTCCACGCGCCAGGTCAGGTTAGGCAGCACTTCCACCACGGTGGCCTCCACCGCCGCCGCCCGGGCCGGACCGCTTTCGGTTTCGCCGCTCACGGCCGCGTCAGCACCCACGGCCCGTTGGCGGTTACCGCCACGCAGTGCTCGAAGTGCGCCGAGCGGGAACCGTCCCGCGTCACCGCGGTCCACTTGTCCGCCAGCACCCGCGAATCCGCTTTCCCGGCGTTGACCATCGGCTCGATGGCCAGAACCATGCCTTCCTTCAATCGCGGATTCTCGTTCCGCCGGTCGATATAGTTCGGAATCTGCGGCTCCTCGTGCAACTGCGTCCCGATGCCATGGCCTACAAACTCGCGCACCACGCTAAACCCGTTCTCCACCACGTACCGTTCGACCGTGCTACAAATGTCAAACAATCGGTTGCCGGGCCGAACCTTATCGATGGCCCGCTCCAGGCTCTCTTCGGTCACCTGCAACAGCCGCCGGACCTCGGCGTCAACTTCGCCCACCGGCAGGGTCACCGCCGAGTCGCCAAAATAACCGTTCAACTGCACCCCGGTATCGATCGAAACCACGTCGCCCGAGCGCAACGCCCGTTTCGACGACGGCATGCCGTGCACGATCTCGTCGTTGACCGAGGTGCACAAAACAAATCCGTACCGCGTACCGGCCGCCGCCGAGTAGTAGCCCTTAAACGCGGGCCGGGCTCCGGCGTCCCGGATCATCTTGTCGGCCGCCACTTCCAGATCCAGCGTCGTCACGCCTTCCCCGATCATCGAGGAGAGGTGGCGGAGGATCTCCCACACCAGCAGGCCGCTGCGCCGCATTTTCTCCAGCTCGGCGGCGTTCTTCCGGATAATCATCCGTTCAACAGCGTTTGCACGACCCGTTCGGAGTTCTCTTGGGGCGAACCTTCGCCCACCGTCACCCGGAAAAAGCGCTTCACCTTCCCGGCGAAGAAATCCACCAGCGGCTGGGTCTGCCGTTCGTAATTCAGAAAACGCTGGCGAATCACTTCCTCCCGGTCGTCGTCCCGAATCGCCACCGGGGTGTCGTCCGCCTCGCACAACCCGCCCGCCTTGGGAGGCTTGGACTCCAGGTTGTACACGGCGCCGCACTTCGGGCAGGACCGGCGGGCCGTCAGACGCCTGATAATTATATTGTAATCCACATCCAGGAAAACCACGACCGGCTCCAGGCCCAGTTCTGCCAGCAGTTGCATCAGCACCTGGCCCTGCTCGATGGTCCGGGGGTAGCCGTCCAGGATCAAGCCGCCGGCGCAATCGGCCCGGCGGATGCGCTCGTCGGCGAGCCGGTTCACCAGTTCGTCGCTCACCAGCTTGCCCGAGTCCATAATGGCCTTGGCCTGGCGGCCCAGTTCGGTGCCCGCCTGCACGTTCTCGCGCAGCATGTCGCCGGTGGAGACGTGAGGCGTTCCAAAGCGCGCCATCAAAACCTTCGAGACGGTCCCTTTGCCCGAGCCCGGGGGCCCGAACATCAGAATTGCCGCTTTTCCGGGAGTCGCGTTCGCCATGGGTTGAAAAGTTCGTTCCATCCTCATCCGAACGAGCGCCGGCCGCGGATGCGTCCCGAGCGCGGCGTAAAGCCCTCGTAGTGGCGCATGATCAACTGCGCTTCGACCTGGTTCACCGTGTCCATGGCCACGCCCACCACGATCAAAAGCGACGTGCCGCCGAAGTAGAAATTCACGCCCAGCCCGTCCAGCAGCCAGCGCGGGAAATACGTGTCGATCCAGTTGCCCATCAGGGGCAAGTGCTGCAACTTGATGCCCGAGATCATGACTTGCGGGATCAGGCTCAGCAGCGACAGGTACAGGCCGCCGACCACGGTGATCTTGGTCAGGATCTTGTTCATGTACTCGGCGGTGTTCTTGCCCGGACGGATGCCCGGGATGAACCCGCCGTACTTGCGCATGTTGTCGGCCGCCTCGTTGGGGTTGAAGATGATCGACACGTAGAAGAAGCAGAAAAAGACGATGCCCGCCACGAACAGCACGGCGTACAGCGGCTCGGCGTAGCCGATCGAGCGCAGCATGCCGTTGATCCACTTGTTGTCCCGGAAGGCCGGCACTTGCAGCAGCGTCGAGGGGAAGGCCAGCAGCGAGCTGGCGAAGATCACCGGAATGACGCCGCCGGCGTTCACTTTCAGGGGCAGGTGGGTGGACTGGCCGCCCATCATGCGCCGCCCCACCACGCGCTTGGCATACTGCACCGGGATGCGCCGCTCGCCGCGCTCCACCAGCACGATGAAGCCCACCACGGCGATCATCACCAGCAGGATGATGATGGTTTGCAGCGCGTTCCACTGCCGGGTGACGAAGACGTTTTCGTAAATGTTGGCCATGGCCTGCGGCAGGCCCACCACGATGCCGGCGAAGATCAGCAGCGACATGCCGTTGCCGATGCCGCGCTCGGTGATCTGCTCGCCCAGCCACATGATGAACGCCGTGCCGGTGGTGAGCGTCAGCATGGTCATGGCGATGAAGGAAAAACCGGGGTTGAGGACGAAGCCGCCCTGCGAAGCCTGCAACATGCCGGCGATGCCGAACGACTGCATCAGGGCCAGGCCCACGGTCAGGTAGCGGGTCCACTGGGTGATTTTGCGGCGGCCCAGTTCGCCCTCTTTTTGCAGCTTCTCGAGCGTCGGCACGACCACGGTCAGAAGCTGCAGGATGATCGACGCGGTGATATAGGGCATGATGCCCAGCGCGAAAACGGTCAGGCGCCGGAACATGCCGCCGGAAAACAGGTCGATGAAGCCGAACAGGGTGCCCGCGTTCTGCTGGAACGCCTGTTCCAGGCGGTGCGCGTCGATGCCGGGGGTGGGAATGTGCCCGCCCAGCCGGTAGATCGCCAGCAGTCCCAGCGTGAACAGCACCCGCTTGCGCAGGTCCGGGACCCGGAAAACGTTCGCAATGGCCTCGAAAAGCTTCATGGTTGGCTCGACCCTCCCGCGCGCCTACGCGCCCAGGACCTCGGCGCTGCCGCCGGCGGCCTGGATCTTCTTCATGGCCGACTCCGAGAACTTGTGGGCCCGCACCTGAATGGCCCGTTGCAGCTCGCCCATGCCCAGGATCTTCAGGCCCGCGCCGAGCTTCTTGACCACGCCCAGCTCCATCAGCCGGGCCGCGTCGAAGCTGTCGCCTTCGAGCTTGGCCAGCCGGCCGACGTTGATCACCGCGAATTCCTCGCGGAAGATGTTTTTGAACCCGCGCTTGGGCAGGCGGCGGTGCAGGGGCATCTGGCCGCCCTCGAACCCGCGCATCTTGCTGTAGCCGCTGACGGAGCGCTGGCCCTTGTGGCCGCGTCCGGAGGTCTTGCCCCGGCTGCCCATGCCGCGGCCCACACGGCGCTTGGCGTGTTTTTGCCCGTCCGGAGGTTTCAGTCCACTGAGATTCATAGCGATCGGTTCCTTACTCGACCACCGCCAGCAGGTGCGGAACCTTCTTGACCATTCCGCGAAACGCCGGCGTGTCAGGCCGCTCGACGACCTGGTTCATCTTCTTCAGGCCCAGCGCCCGCACCACCCGCTTGTGCTTCTCGGGCGTGCAGATGGGGCTTCGGACCAGCTTGATCTTAATCATTCCTTCCGCCATATAGCAGCTCCGGGCTAAATCACCTTCTCCTGCGGCAGGCCGCGCATGTCGGCCACGGCGGCGCGATCGCGCAACTGCTCCAGGGCGTCGATGGTCGCCTTCACCACGTTGTGCGGGTTGTGCGAGCCGATGGACTTGGTCAGCACGTTGGGGATACCCGCCGACTCGATCACCGCGCGCACCGGGCCGCCGGCGATGACGCCGGTGCCGGCCGGGGCCGGCTTGAGCAGCACCAGGCCGCTGCCGAAACGTCCCAGCACCCGGTGGGCGATGGTGGTTTCCAGCACGTTGACCTTGCGCAGGTTCTTCTTGGCCGCCTCGATGCCCTTCTTGATCGCCGAGGGCACTTCCTTGGCCTTGCCGGTGCCGAAGCCGACCACTTTCGCGTTCGGATCGCCGACCACCACCAGAGCCGAAAAGCTCAGGTTCTTGCCGCCCTTCACCACCTTGGTCACGCGGTTGATGGAAACAACCTGTTCCTTGATGTTGTAGCCCGCGGCGTCAATCCGTTTTTTAGGTGTGGCTGCCATTCGTCAGAACTCCAATCCAGCTTCCCGCGCCGCGTCGGCCAGGGCCTTCACCCGGCCGTGATACAGATACCCGCCGCGGTCGAAAACAACCTTCTTAATCCCTTTTTCCCGCGCCCGCTCGGCCACCAGCTTGCCGATCTGGCGGGCGCCGGCCAGGCTCCCTCCGCCCTGGACGGACGAGTTCTTCTCGGCCGTGGAGGCGGCGGCCAGGGTGGCGCCCTGGCGGTCGTCGATGACTTGGGCGTAAACGTGTTTGAGGCTCCGGAACACGGCCAGGCGCGGCTGCGCGGCCGTTCCCTTCAGCCGCCGCCGGATGCGCTGGTGAACGCGCAGACGGATCTTATTCTTGGAAAGCTTGGTAATCATGCCTATTTCGCTCCGGCGCCGGTCTTGCCGACCTTCTTGCGCAGCTTTTCACCCGTGTAGCGGATGCCCTTGTTCTTGTACGGCTCGGGCGGGCGCAGGGCGCGGATGTCGGCCGCCACCTGCCCCAGCAATTGCCGGTCGCGGCCGCTCAGCACCAGGTGCGTCTGCTTGTCGATCCGGCAGTCGACGCCTTCCGGCAGCAGGAACTCGATGCTGTGCGAGTAGCCCAGCAGGAAGGTGACGATGCGGCCTTTGACGTCGGCGCGATAGCCGATGCCGACGATGTCCAACTCGCGGACGAAACCGGAGGCCACCCCCTGCACGGCGTTGGCCGCCAGCGCGCGGGTCAGCCCGTGGAGGGCGGAGTACTGGTCGCCGTCGCGCGTCACTTCGAGCGTGCCGTCGCTTTGGCGCACGCGCACGCCGCCGGGAATCGGCACGCTGAGCTTGCCCTTGGGACCTTCCACCAGCAGCAGGTCGCCGATCTGGACCTGCACGCCCGGGGGCAACGGAATCGGCTTCTTTCCAACTCTTGACATGGTTAAACCCTCAAAACCTGGCGCGCGGGCGCACCCCTACCAGACCTGGCAGAGGACCTCTCCGCCCACGCCTTCCTTGCGCGCCGCCGAGCCGGTCATGACCCCGCGCGGCGTGGTCATGATGCTGATGCCCATGCCGCCGAGCACGCGCGGCGCCTTCTGGCTGGCCACATACACCCGGCAGCCGGGGCGCGACACGCGCTCGATGTGCGAGATCACGGGCAGGTTGCCCGGCGTATATTTCAGGTAAATGCGGATGGACTTCCGCGCGCCGTCCTCCACCAGCTTGTAGTTGAGAACGTAGCCCTCCTCCTTGAGGATTCGGGCGACCTCCATTTTCAAACGCGACACGGGCACATCCACTTTCGCGTGGCGCGATCCAAGCGCGTTGCGCACGCGCGTCAGCATGTCGGCAATCGGATCCGATGTCATCCTTAGCTACCCTCCCGCGGACTCACCAGCTCGCCTTGGTGACGCCCGGCACTTCCCCCGCCAGCGCCAGTTTCCGGAAACAGATCCGGCACAAGGCGAACTTGCGCATGTATCCCCGCGGCCGGCCGCACCGCCGGCAGCGGTTGCGCTGCCGGCAGCGCAGCTTCGGCGTCTTGGCGGCCTTTGCCAGAGCCAGCTTTTCATCCTTGGCGATCTTGGCCGTAGTTGCCATTTCGATTCCTTTCTAATTCCTCTCGCCTGCCCGTCCCATTTCCGTCCCTACGGCTGCCGGAAGGGCATGCCCAGCGTCTTAAGCAGCGCCAGCCCTTCGGCGTCGGTTTTGGCGGTGGTGGTGATGCAGATATTCATGCCCTTGGTCTTCTCAACCTTGTTGTAGTCGATCTCGGGAAAAATGAGCTGGTCGCGGACCCCCAGCGTGTAATTGCCGCGCCCGTCGAACGACTTGCTGGAGACGCCGCGGAAGTCGCGCACGCGCGGCAGCGTGACGTTCACCAGCCGGTCGAAAAACTCGTACATGCGCTCGCCGCGCAAGGTCACCGTGCAGCCGATGGACATGCCCTCGCGCAGCTTGAAGGCGGCGATGGATTTGCGCGCCTTGGTGATCACCGGCTTCTGGCCGGCGATCTGGGTCATCTCAACCACCGCCCCGTCCAGCAGCTTGGGGTTCTGGGTGGCATCGCCCATGCCCATGTTGAGCGAAATCTTCTCCAGCTTCGGCACGGCCATGACGTTCTTGTAGCCGAACTCGGCGACCAAAGCCGGTATGACGTTCTGTGTGTAGCGCTCTTTAAGTCTGGCCTTCATGTCTCACTTCCGGTCCGCCTTGCAGCCGCCCGGGGCGTCTGCATGCGGCGCCGGGCCTCGTTCAGGATTTCTTGTCCAGCGCCGCGCCGCACTTGCGGCACACGCGCGTCCGGCGGTTCTTTTCGCCGGCCAACTCCACTTTATGGGCCACCCGCACCGTCTTGTGGCAGCCGGGGCAGACGATCATCACGTTGGAGGCCGCCACCGGCGATTCCCGCTCGGCGATGCCGCCCTTGATCTGCTTGGCCGGGTTGGGGCGGGTATGGCGCTTCACCATCCCCACGTGCTCCACCAGCACCCGGCCCTTCTCGCGGTCCACGTCCAGCACGCGGCCGGTCTTGCCCTTGTCGCGGCCGGCGATGACTTTCACCGTGTCGTTCTTCTTCAGATCCACGCGCAAGCGGATCTTCACGCCGCCCGGCGCCTTGCGCCGGCTCACCTTGGCGGTCTGCCGAGCCATTTAAATTACCTCCGGAGCGAGCGACACGATCTTCATGAACTTCTTCTCGCGCAGCTCGCGCGCCACCGGGCCGAACACGCGCGTGCCCACCGGCTCGCCGACGTCGTTGATCAGCACCGCGGCGTTGGAATCGAAGCGGATGTAGGTTCCGTCGCGGCGCCGCGTCTCCTTGCGCATCCGCACGATCACGCAGCGCACCACTTTCCCCTTCTTGATCGCCGAATCGGGCGCGGCTTCCTTCACCGCCGCGGTAATCACGTCGCCCAGCCCCGCGCGCAGGCCCTTGTCGCCGCCGCGCGGCAGAATGCAGGACAACTTGCGGGCGCCGGAATTGTCGGCGACGTCCAGCCTGGTTCGCATTCCGATCATGACAATCTCCTCCCGTTCCTACTGCTTCCCGGTTCCGGGCAGGTCGAGCGCCGAAGGCTCCACGCCCACCTGCACGGCGCGCCGCACCACTTCGCCCAGCTCCCAGCGCTTCAGGCGGCTCAGCGGGCGGCATTCCACGATGCGCACCACGTCGCCCAGGCAGGCGGAGCGGTTCTCGTCGTGCGCGTAAAACTTCTTGCGCTTGGTCACGATGCGCTTGTACATCGGGTGCGCGACCCGGCGCGTCACCTCGACCACGATCGTTTTCTGCATCGCGACCGAAACCACTTCGCCGACCTTCTGATTCTTGGTGCCCTTGGTTTTCTCGCCGGCCATCGCCTAACTCCTTTGCTCCCTCGCGGCCATCAGCTCCCGCTGGCGCAGGATGCTCTGCACGCGCGCCTGGTCCTTGCGCAGTTCGCGGAGCTTCTTCAGACCGTCGGTCTGGCCCATCGACATCTGGAAGCGCAGCCGGAAGACCTGCTCCCGGATTTCCCTGACCTGGCCTTTCAGTTCCAGGTCGTCCAGCTCACGAAGTTTTTCCGCTTTCATATCCGCTTCCTTACGCCGCTTCCTCGCGCGAGACGAACTTGGTCGGCAGCGGCAGCTTGTGCGCGGCCAGCTTCATCGCCTCTTCGGCGATGGAGCGCTCCACGCCTTCCATTTCGAACAGGATCTTGCCCGGCCGGATCACGGCGACCCACTGCTCGGGCGCGCCCTTGCCTTTTCCCATGCGGGTTTCGGCGGGCTTCTTGGTAATCGGTTTGTCGGGGAACAGCCGGATCCAGACCTTGCCGCCGCGCTTGATGAAACGGGTCATCGCCACGCGCGCCGCCTCGATCTGGCGGTCGGTCACCCAGCCGCAGCGCATCGCCTTCAGGCCGAAATCGCCGAAGGAAAGCGACGAGCCCCGCCAGGCCTTGCCCTTCATGCGGCCCCGCTGCTGCTTTCTGTATTTGACTTTCTTGGGCATCAACATGGCGTATGGTCTCCTTCTCGCGCTACTCGGTCTTGGGCTCGGCGGCCGGCGCTTCGGCGGTCTCCGGGGCCTTGGCTTCCTGCTTCCAGGCCGGCTGCGGCGGCGGCGTCAGGGGCGGAACGATGGGCGCCCCCGTGCGCGCCGGATGCGGCATCTCGGCCGGAGCCTGCTGCACCGCGCCGCTTTCGGCGGCCGGAGCCGAGACGACCGGCACCGGCGGCGGAGCGGGCCGGCGGTCCCGGTCCCGGTCGCGGTCGCGGCGGTCGCGCGGCGGCTGCCGGCGCGGTTCGGGCTCGCTGGAGGCGCGGCGCGGGCCGCCGTCCAGGATCTCGCCCTTGTAGGTCCAGCACTTGACCCCGATCACGCCGTAGGTGGTGTAGGCCTGCGCGAAACCGAAGTCGATGTCCGCGCGCAGGGTGTGCAGCGGAAGCTGCCCTTGCAGATACCACTCGCTGCGGGCGATTTCGGCGCCGTTCAGGCGCCCCGAAACGCGCACCTTGATGCCCTTGCAGCCGAAGCGCAGCGCGCTGTCGACCGCCTTGCGCATGGCGCGGCGGAAAGCGACGCGCTTTTCCAGTTGCAGGGCGATCGACTCGGACACCAGTTGAGCGTCCAGCTCCGGCTTGTGCACTTCCTGGATGTCGATGAAGACGTCGCGCTTGGTCTTCTTGCCCAGGTCCTGCTTGAGCTTCTCGATCTCGGCCCCCTTGCGCCCGATGATGATGCCGGGCCGCGAGGTGCGGATGGTGATGCGCAGCTTGTTGCCGGGCCGGTCCACCTCGATCGAGCTGACGCCGGCGGCCTTCAGCCGGTCGTGCAGGAGCTCCTTCAAATCGAGATCCTCGTGCAGGAGCTTGACGTAGTCCTGCTTGGCGAACCAGCGCGAGCGCCAGGTCTTGGTGACGCCCAGCCGGAAACCGTACGGATGAACTTTCTGTCCCATCGCTTATTTGCCTTTGCCCTTCTCCGCGACCTGCACCACGATGTGGGCGGTCCGCCGCTGATAGCGGTAGGCGCGGCCCATCGGCGCCGGGCGGATCCGCCTCTGGCGCGGCCCTTCGTTGATATAAGCTTCGCTCACCACCAGGCTGTCCACGTCCACGTCGTTCGAGCGGTGCTCGGCGTTGGCGATGGCCGAGCGCAGCACCTTTTCGATCGACGGCGCGACGCGCTTGTTGGTGGTGCGCAGAATGTTCAGCGCGTCGCCGGCCTTCTGCCCGCGGATCAGGTCGATGACCAGCCGCGCCTTCTGCGGCGAGACTCGCATGTATCTGGCTTCGGCTCTTGCTTCCATGGCAACTCCAACTCCGGGCGAATCGCTCCGCCCCGGAAATCCTCTCTTAGGACGGCTTGGCCGTCTTATCCGCCTTGGCGGCGTGGCCCTTAAACGTCCGCGTGGGCGAAAACTCACCCAGCTTGTGCCCCACCATGTTTTCGGTGATGTAGACCGGGATGAACTTCCGGCCGTTGTGCACGGCGATGGTGTGGCCGATGAATTCCGGCAGGATCGTCGAACGGCGCGACCAGGTCCGGAACACCTTTCTCTCGTTTTTCACGTTCATCGCCGCCACCTTCACCATCAGGTGGTCGTCCACGAACGGTCCCTTGCTGAGTGATCGACCCATACTGTCCTCTCGACGGGCGGCCTAAAACCGGCCGCTACCGCTTCTTACTCCTGTGCGTGACGATCGACTTCTCCGTGCGCTTGTTGTTGCGCGTCTTGTAGCCTCGCGTGGGCTGGCCCCACGGCGTCACCGGGTGGCGTCCGCCGGAAGTCTTGCCCTCGCCGCCGCCGTGCGGGTGGTCGACCGGGTTCATCGAGACGCCGCGGTTGTGCGGCATCTTGCCCAGCCAGCGGGTGCGTCCCGCCTTGCCGAGCTTGATGTTTTCGTGGTCCAGGTTGCCCACCTGCCCCACCGTGGCCATGCACTCCACCGGGACCCGGCGCACTTCGCCGGACGGCAGCTTCAGCAGCGCCGATGCGCCTTCCCGGCTGACCAACTGCGCCTGGCCGCCGGCCGAGCGCACCATCTGGCCGCCCTTGCCGGGCTTCAATTCGACATTGTGCACAAACGTGCCGGCGGGGATGTTCTTGAGCGGCAGCGCGTTGCCCACCAGGATGTCGGCCTCGGGACCGGAGATCACGGTGCGCCCCACTTCCAGGCCCGCCGGGGCCAGGATGTAGCGCTTCTCCCCGTCGGTGTAGTGCAGCAGCGCCAGGCGAGCCGAGCGGTTGGGATCGTACTCGATGGCCGCCACGCGCGCGGCGATCCCGGTCTTGTCCCGCTTGAAGTCCACCTCGCGGTATTTCTTCTTGTGCCCGCCGCCGATAAAGCGCGAAGTGACGTGGCCCGAGCTGTTGCGCCCGCCGGTCTTGCGCTTGCCGGCGACCAGGGCCTTTTCCGGCTTCTGCTTGGTAATTTCCTTGCGCGACTCGACCGACATGGTCCGCCGCGTCGGGGTGTACGGTTGGTAGGTCTTGATGGCCATCTCGATCTTCCTTTACAGCTCCGCGTACTCGGGCATCTTCTGGCCGGGCTTGACCCGCACGTAAGCCTTCTTCCAGTCCGGGCGGTAGCCGGTGAAACGGCCCCGGCGGCGCAGCTTGCCTTCCTGGTTGGCCGTGCGCACTTCGTCCACCTTCACCTTGAGCAGCGTTTCCACGGCGCGGCGGATCTCGGTCTTGTTGGCCTCCGCGGCCACCTCGAAGCACAGCGTTCGTTCGCTCTCCTTCTTGGCCACACCTTTCTCGGTCACGATCGGTCTGCGAATCACTTCGTAGGTATTCATTGCTTCAGCGCCTCCGAAAGTTTCCTGGCGGCCGCTTCGGAAAGCAGCACCTGCTTGTGCTGCAGCAGGCCGTAAACCGTCACGTCGCGGCTGGCGACCAGGGTCACGCCGGGCAGGTTGCGAGCGCCCAGCTCGAGGCTGCGGCCGGCGGCGTTGTCCACCACCAGCACCGTGCCGGAAGCTTCCAGGCTCTTCAGCGCCTGGGCCATGGAGCGCGTCTTGTGGTCGGCCAGGTCGAAGGCCTGTACCACCTTCAGTTCGCCGTCCCGCAGTTTGGCGGTGAGTGCCGAGCGCAGCGCGCCGAGCTGCATTTTGCGCGGCAGATGGTAGCTGTAATCGCGCGGCTGGGGTCCGTGCACCGTGCCGCCGTGGCGCCAGATGGGAGAGCGGATCGATCCCACGCGGGCGCGGCCGGTGCCCTTCTGCTTCCACAGCTTCTTGCCCGAACCGGACACTTCGCGGCGCACCTTGGTGGCGGCGTTGCCGCCGCGGCGGCCGGCCTGGTGATGGCGCACGGCTTCGTACAGCAGCGCGTCGTTCACTTCGGCCGCGAAGACCGAGTCCTCCAGCGCCAGCTCGCCGACTTTTTGGTTGTTCAAATCCACGACATCTACATTCGGCATGGCTTCACCTCTTGGCGCGGCGCACGATCACGTAGCCGCCGTTGGGTCCGGGAATCGCTCCCTTGACCATCAGCACGTTGTCCTCGGCGTCCACCTGGACCACTTCCAGGTTGCGCACCGTCACCCGCTGGGTGCCCATCTGCCCGGCGCCCTTCATGCCCGGGAACACGCGCGACGGATAGCTCGATCCGCCAATGGAACCGGGCGCGCGGTGGAACATCGAGCCGTGCGAGGCGTCGCCGCCGCGGAAGTTGTGCCGCTTGACGAAACCCGCGAAGCCGCGCCCCTTGCTGATGCCGATGACGTCCACCTTGTCGTTGGGCTTGAACTCGTCGGCCAGCACGCGGTCGCCCATCTTCAGGCCGCCTTCGCCCGCGCCGGCGCGGAACTCGCGCTGGAATCGCACGCCCTCCACGCCCGCTTTCTTCGCGTGTCCGGCCTGCGGTTTGGTGAGCCGCCTGGGCTTGACGTATTCCATCAGCCCGAGCTGCACGGCGTCGTAGCCGTCGCTGGCCGGGGTCTTGCGCTGAATCACCACGCACGGACCCGCCTTCACCAGCGTCACCGGAACCACCTGCCCATCCGGCCGGAACACCTGCGTCATCCCGATCTTCTTGCCAAGAATTCCTGGGCTCATAAATCACCTGAGACTCGCCGGCCGGCGGGCCGGCTCGTCGATTCGTTCCTACTTCTTTCCGAAGGCCTTGATCTCCACGTCCACGCCCGCCGGCAGATCCAGCTTCATCAGGGCGTCGACGGTGTCCTGCGTCGGCTCGAGGATATCCAGCAGCCGCTTGTGCGTCCGGATCTCGAACTGCTCGCGCGACTTCTTGTCCACGTGCGGCGAACGGTTCACCGTGTACCGGTTTCTCACTGTCGGCAACGGAATGGGACCCGCAATCTGCGCCCCGGTCCGCTTGGCCGTGTCGACGATCTCGGTCGTCGACTGGTCCAAAACCCGGTGGTCGTAAGCCTTCAGACGAATTCGAATGCGTTCTCTCACCATTGTTTTACCCGTTCGGTTCCGGCGCGCGGCGCCTCTACTCGACGATCTCGGTCACGGTGCCGGCGCCCACCGTGCGGCCGCCCTCGCGAATCGCGAAGCGCAGCCCCTTGTCCATGGCCACCGGCGTGATCAGATCCACCGTCAGGTCCACGTTGTCGCCCGGCATCACCATCTCCGTGCCTTCCGGCAGGCTCACTATTCCCGTCACGTCCGTGGTCCGGAAGTAGAACTGCGGCCGGTACCCGTTGAAGAACGGCGTGTGCCGCCCTCCCTCTTCCTTGCCCAGCACGTACACCTGGCCCTTGAACTTCCTGTGCGGCGTGATCGACCCCGGCTTGGCCACCACCTGCCCGCGCTCCACTTCGTCCTTCTCCACCCCGCGCAACAGCAGCCCCACGTTGTCCCCGGCTCGCCCTTCGTCCAGGAGCTTTTTGAACATCTCCACCCCGGTCACCACCGTCTTGCGCGTGTCCCGGA
>JACQZT010000120.1 GCA_016213755.1 Acidobacteriota bacterium
TGCCGCTCGGACCACACCACCCAGATCCGGCCCTGGGCGTCCTCGGCCACCGCGGTCTGGAACACGTCGCCTTTCTGGTCCGTCAGGCGGAACGTCTCGGACCAGCCCGCCGCGGTCGAATGGCGCGCGTAGACGTGGTCGCCCCGGTCCTGGTACGCCTGCCAGGCCGTCCACACTACGCCTGCGCGCGTCACGGCCAGCGAGGGATAGTCGTGCTCTTCGGTTCCCTGCGCGGAGAGCTGCCGCGGGGTGGGCGCGCGCTGCACGTACACGTCGCCGCCGGCGAAGCGCAGGACTCGGTCGTGCGTCAGGTCCTGAAGACGCACGCCGTAGTCCCCCTGCGCGGTCCGAATGCTCGCGGTGGCCGACGAGGGCGCTTCCACCGTGATGGTGACACCCGCCGGCACCAGGTTCTGCGTCTGGCCGGGCGTGCTCATGGGGCGCGGGAGGTCGGGCTGGTTCTCGAAGACCGCGTACTTGGTAGTGAGCTTCCAGGAGTTGCCGCTCACCTGGTCGCTGCCGAAGAAACGCCAGGGCTGGATGCGCAGCAGGCGGCCTTGCGTGAGCGTGACCGAACCGGAATAGTCCTTGGGCCGGTCCTGGTTGTCTCCGAACACCACCTGGAACGTCAGCTCGCCGCCCGCCGGCGGCGCGGCGGACTCGACCGGCGCCGAGCGCAGCCAGGCAAAGGAAACCAGCGCGAGGGGAACTACCGCGAGCAAAAGCAGGATCGTCTTCTTCATGCAAATCTCCGACTGCCGTCGATTGTACCCCACACGGAAATTCGGTGACGGGCTACTCAATCCCCAATTTCGAAATTGGGGATTGAGTAGCCCGTCACCGAATTGTCTAGTCGAGGCGCTTGTGGAAGCGGAGGGCGGCCAGCAGCAGGATGGCCGAGCCCAGCGCGGCCAGGGCCAGCATTTGCGGCCACAGGATGGGGAAGCCGGTTCCCTTGAGAAACACGCCGCGCACGATCTCCATGAAGTAGCGCGCCGGGTTGAGGTAGGTCAGCCATTGCACCGGCTCGGGCATGTTGCGGATGGGGAAAGCGAAGCCGTTGAGCATGAAGGCCGGCTGAAAAAAGAAGAACGACGACATCATGGCCTGCTGCTGGGTGTGCGAAATGGTGGAAATGAACAGTCCGGCGCCGAGAGTGGTGAGCAGAAACAGGATGGTCGAGACCAGCAGCACCAGGGGGCGGCCGCGAAACGGGACGCTGAAGACCAGCAGCGCCGCGACCGTGATCATCATCATGTTGACCAGCCCGACCATGGCGAAAGGCAGGGTCTTGCCGGCGATCAGCTCGATGGGCCGGATGGGCGTCACCATCAACTGCTCCATGGTGCCGATCTCCTTCTCCCGCACAATGGCCATGGCGGTCAGCATTACGGTGACCAGCATGATGATGTTCACGATAATGCCGGGCACGAAGTATACCCGGCTCTTCAGGTCGGGGTTAAACCAAACCCGGCTGCGCGTTTGGACGCTGGGGATGGCGGGCGCCAGCGTTCCCCGCATGCGCTGCCCCATCAGCTCGGCCCCATAGGCGCCGACGATGGCCGACGCTTGCCCGCCCACGATGGAGGCGGTATTCGAGTTGGTGCCGTCCATGAGGATCTGCACCGCGGCTGTGCGCCCGCGCGCGATGTCGCGCGCGAAACCGGGCATCACCCGGACCACCGCCTGCGCGCGGCCGTGGTCCAGCGCTTCGCGCGCCTCCTCGTCGCTCGACGGCGTCTCGACGATGCGGAAGTAATGGGACCCGGTGAAGCGCGACAGAAGCTCGCGGCTGGCGGGCGTGCGGTCCTGGTGCATCCAGGCGATGGCCGTGTTCTGGACGTCCAGGTTGACCGCGAAGCCGAAAATGATCAACTGGATCAGGGGCGGCCCGATCAGCACCGCGCGCATGCGCGGCTCCCGCAGCGCCTGCCGCAGCTCCTTGCGGACAATTTCCCGAATTCGTTCCCACATGCCTAGACCACCTTCTGCCGCAACTTGCGCGCGGCCACCAGGAACAAAACTACGGCGTAGATTATGAGCAGGACCACTTCGAGCCACAAGACGTCCAGCCCCACGCCCTTCATGAAGATCCCCTTCAGGATGGTCACGAAATAGCGCGCCGGCACCAGGTAGGTCACCATCTGAACCACCCAGGGCATGTTTTCGATGGAGAAGACAAAACCCGAGAGCAGGAAGGCCGGCAGAAACGAACTGATGACCGCCGTCTGGTAGGCCAGCAATTGCGTGCGCGTCACGGCGGAAAGAAAGATGCCCCAGCACAGCCCGCCGAACAGGAAGATGGCGCTGGTGAAGAACAGCAGCAGCAGGTTGCCGCGCATCGGAACGTCGAAAACCGCCACGCCGACGCCGAGCGAGATAAGCATGTCGGCCATGCCCAGGGTGAAGTGGGCCGAGAGCTTGCCGAGCAGCAGCTCGGAGGGCCGCACGGGCGTCGACAGAAGCTGCTCCATGGTCCCCGACTCCCATTCGCGGGCGATGGTCAGCGAGGTCAGCAGCGCGGTGATGATCATGAGGATCACGGCGATCAGGCCGGGCACAATGTAGTTGCGCGACTTCAGTTCGCTGTTGTACCAAACCCGCGCACGCACCTCGACCGGCGCCTTCAGATCTCCCCCGCCCAGACGGTTCAGGGCCTGGGAGCGGATCTCTCCCGAATAGGCCAGCATCAGACTTTCGGCGTAATTCAGGGCCAGCGACGCCGTGTTCGAGTCGCTGCCATCCACCAGCAACTGCACATCGGCCTTTTGGCTCGCGGCCAGGCGCTTGCCAAAGCCGGGTGCGATGGCCACGCCGATCAGGATCTCTTCCCGGTCGACGGCTTGTTCGATCCTCGCATGGCTGGACACCATGGCGCGGACCTCGAAGTAGCGCGAGCCGCGAAAGCGCTCGATGAGATCGCGGCTTTCCGGGCTCCCGTCCTGGTCGCAGACATAAGTCGGGATGCGGTCGACGTCCAAGGTCAGCGCATAGCCGAACAGCAGCAACAGCAATAACGGCACGGCCAGCGCGGAAAGCAGGCTGCGCCAGTCGCGGAGGATGTGCAGGAACTCCTTGCGGCCGACGGCGCGCGTGCGGCGGAGACTGATCATGCTTGGGCCTCCTCGCGTTCAATCATGGAGACGAAGACTTCTTCCATCGTCGCTTGGCCGGCCGCGCGCTTGAGTTCGCCGGGCGAGCCCAGGGCGATCACCTTGCCGCGGTACATGAGCGCCAGGCGGTGACAGTACTCGGCCTCGTCCATGTAGTGCGTGGTGACGAAGACCGTGCGGCCGGCGGCGGCGAGTTCGCGGATGAGATCCCAGAACAGGCGCCGCGCGATGGGGTCGACGCCCGAGGTGGGTTCGTCCAGAAAGACGACCGGCGGCTGGTGCAGAATGGCGCAGCCGAGAGCCAGGCGCTGCTTCCAGCCGCCGGCCAGCAGGCGCGTCATGGTGTCGTGCTTCTCCTCGAGGCCCGCCATGCGCAGGGCGTTCTGTTTGCGCGCCTCGCGCTCTGCGCGCGGCACGCCGTAGACGCCGCTAAAGAACTCGATGTTCTCCTCTACCGTCAGGTCGTTGTAGAGCGAGAACTTCTGCGACATGTAGCCGATGTTTTGTTTGACCGATTCGGGATCCCGCGCCACGTCGAAACCGTTCACCACGGCGCGGCCTTCGGTCGGCGCCAGCAGCCCGCACAGGATGCGAATGGCGGTGGACTTGCCCGCGCCATTGGGCCCCAGAAAGCCGAAGATCTCGCCGCGGGCGACCTCCAGCGACACGTGGTCGACAGCCACGAAATCGCCGAAACGCTTCACCAGGGAGTCGATGACCACGGCGGGCTCAGGCATTTCCGGCCGCCTCCTGCCGGCGAATCTCGGCGATGAACGCCTCCTCCAGCGTGGGCGCGTTCCCGGCCAGGCGTTTCAATTCGCCCGGCGTGTCGCAGCGGATCAGGCGCCCGCGATGCATCAGGCCCACGCGGTCGCAGCGCTCGGCCTCGTCCAGGTAGGCGGTGGTGACAAAGACGGTGAGGCCGCGCTTCACCAGGCCGTTGAGAATGATCCAGAAATCGCGGCGCGAGACGGGATCCACGCCGTTGGTCGGCTCATCCAGAAAGAGCGCTTCGGGATGGTGCAGCAGGGTGCACATCAGCGCAAGCTTCTGCTTCATGCCACCGGAGAGCTTGGCCGCCGGGCGGCCGCGAAACGGCTCCATGCGGGTCATGCGCAGCAACTGGACCATAAGCTCGTCGCGCTCGCGCCCGGTGACGCCGAACAGGTCGGCGTAGAAGACCATGTTTTCTTCCACGGTGAGGTCGCCGTACAGGCCGAAGCGCTGCGCCATGTAGCCGATGCGGTCCTTGACCGCCTGCGTTTCGCGCGCCACGTCGCGGCCGGCCACCCAGGCGCGGCCCTCGCTGGGGTCGAGCAGGCCGGCGAACATGCGCAGCGTGGTGGTCTTTCCGGCGCCGTCCGGACCGACCAGCCCGAACACTTCCCCGCGCGCGACCTCGAGGTTCAGCCGGTCGACGGCCGTCAGGACGCCGAAGCGGCGAGTCAGGTTTTCGGCTTTCAGCATGGCTACTTGCTCTCGAGCAGAACCTCGGCGTCCGCCGGCATGTTCGACTTCAGCTCGCGGTGCGGATTGGAGACGTCGATCTTGATCCGGTACACCAGCTTCACGCGCTCTTCCGCCGTCTGGATTTGTTTGGGCGTAAACTCGGCCTCGGAGGAGATGAACGACACCCGGCCCCAGTACTCCTTGCCCGGGTAGGAGTCGGTCTTCAGGCGCACTTTCTGCCCCAGCTTCACCCGGCCCAGGTCGCGCTCGCCGACGTAACCCCGCAGCCAGGGCCGGTCCAGGTCCCCCAGTTTGAGCACCGAGGCGCCGGCCGCCACCACTTCACCCAATTCGGCTGATTTCACCAGCGTCACGGCGTCCACCGGCGCATACACCGACGTGTCGCCCAGTTGCGAATCGACCACCGCCAGTTGCGCGCGCGCCCGGTCGACCTCGGCGCGGCGCGCTTCCAACTCCTCCTCGCGCCGCCGCAAATCCAGGTTCGAGGCCCGGGACAGGCGCAGCACGGCCCGGCCGCGCTCCACCTGCGCGCGGGCGATCTCGATCTCTTCCTTGCGCGGGCCTTCTTCCACCAGCGCCAGCCGCTGCTCGGCCTGCCGCAGCGCGGCCGCGGTCTGATCGAAGCGGGCGCGGAACTGGTCGCGCTGCGCGGTGGAGATGTCTTCGTTTTTGTAGAGCGTCTGGGCGCGTTCCCAGTCCCGCGCGGCCTGCTCGTGCGCGGTGCGGGCCTCGGCCGCCATCGCGCGCGCCTGCTGGATCTCCTGCGGACGGCTGCCGGCCACCAGTTCCGCCAGCCGCTGCTCGGCCTGCCGCAGTTCTGCTTCGCGGAGTTGCAGGTCGCCGCCGATGGTCTCTTTCTGGAACAGGATGGCGGTGCGCAACTGCGTGAGTTCGGAGTTGGCGGCCACGATGGTCGCCTCGCCGGCGTCGCGCAGTTTCCGCAACTGGTCCGGATCGATGCGCGCCAGCAACTGGCCTTTCTTGACCGCGTCGCCTTCGTTCAGGCTCAGCTCCACAATCCGGCCCGGGGTCTTGAAGGAGACGTCGATCTCGGTCAGTTCGATGTTGCCCGAAAGCAGGATGCGGTCCGTGGGCAGGCGGCGGAAGGCGCCCGAGCGCCACAGGGCCAGGCCCACCACGGCCGCCACGATCAGAAGTATCGGAATAATTCTCTTGCTCATGCGACTTCACTCCCGCGGCTAACGGCCGCTGCTGAATTCCTGGTTGCGGCCCAGGGCCGTGTTGAGATCGATCTGCGCCGCGTTGTAGCCCGCCAGGGCCGCGACCTGGTTTTCCCGCGCCCGCTCCAGGCGCGCCTGCGCGTCGGTGACCTCCAGGCTGGTGGTGACACCCGCCTGGTAGCGGCGCCGGGCCTGCGCCAGTTCGTTTTCCGAAAGGCGCAAGCCTTCCGCCGCGGTCTTTACCTGTCCGTCGGAAGATTCCAGCGCGTCCAGGGCCAGACGCACTTCGAGTTCCACCTGCGCTTCCAGGGCGCGCGTTCGGATGCGCTCCTGACGCAGCGCGCTGGCGGCCTCGGCCCGCCGCCCGTCGCGCCGGCCGCCGTCGAACAGCGGAACCCGCAGCGCGATTCCATAACTGCGCGTGGGCAGCAGGCGGCCGGCGCCCGTGCCGATGGAGCCGTAATCGCCGAAGGCGGCCAGCGTGGGCAGCCGCTCCATCTTCGCCGCGCTGAAGCCCAGTCGCGCCGACTCTTCGCGCTCCTGCTGGGCCTTCAGCTCCGGTCGCGAGCGGCGGGCCAGCTCGCGGGCCGCTTCCACGGTGACCGGGTCCGAGGGCACGTAACCCAGCTTGTCGGTCAGCTCGAGCTTCGTTTCCAGCGCCAGGCCCACCAGCTTGAGCAGTTGCAGGTCGGCGCGCGCGACCTCGTTCCGCGTCACCAGCAGCCGCTGCCGCTCGTTGGCCAGTTGCACCTCGGCGCGCGTCACCTCGATGCCGGTGCCTGTGCCGGCCGCCTTCTGCGAGCGCACCAGCTTAAGGAGCGACTCGGCCACTTCCACGTTGGCCTTCCCCGCGTCCATCGCAGCGCGGCCCCGCAGCGCGGCCAGGTAGGCGCGCGCTACCGCGTCGGTCACCTGGTTGCGCGCCGCCTCGTTCTCCGCCCGGGAGGCGGCCGTCGCCGCGCGCGAGGCTTGGTAGCGCCGGATGGCGCCAATGTCGAAAACGCTCTGAGTGGCCGACGCGCGCAGATCCAGGGTGCTGAACGGTCCCACGAGTTCGGGGAACTGGAAGCTGGGGATCGGAAGCTGAATCCGGATGCCGAAAGCCGCCAGGTTGCGGGTTTGGCTTTGGTCCACCAGCGAGGCGTCTGCATTGGGCAGCAGCGCCGCCCGGGCCTGCGCCGAACGCGCCTCGGCCTGCCGCACCATCTCCGCGGCCAGCCGGGCGCGCGTGTTGCCTTCGGGCGCCAAGGCCAGGTCGACCGCCTCTTTCAGGCCCAGCCGCATTGCCGCCGTCTGGGTCCAGGCCAGCCCAGCCGCCACAAATAAAAGGAATGCCAGTCTCATATGCTCTCTCCCGGTTCCGCCCGCAGACCGGCGCACAGAAACGTCACCATCCGCCGCCGGATCCTCTCCTCGTCTTTCAACGTGCACCGGCCCTCGGAAAGAATCTCGATCAGCTTTCCGCCCGCCAGGGTGTGCGCCAGCGCTCCGACCGCGAAGTGCATGCGCCAGAACATCTCCTCCTCCGGCAGCCCGGGCAGCGCCCGGCGCAGCGCCGCGCCGAAGCGCCGCGCCACCTCGCGCATGTGCACGCCCAGGAAGCGCCGCGCAAAGTCGCCCGGCTCGACGTACATGCGCCCCATCAGGGCCGTGAAGGGAGTTCCCATGAAGCCGCGCAGGAACGGCGCCACGAAGGCGTCCATGATCTCTTCGAGCGGCGGCGAACCGCCGCCGGCGCGCGCTTCTTGGGCGTCCAGCATCTCCAGCCGCGCCCGATTCACGGGTTCCAGCCGGCGCGCGTAGACGGCATGTACCAGAGCTTCCTTGGACTGGAAGTGGTAGTTGACCGCCGCCAGGTTTACCCCCGCCGCCGCCGTGATCGCGCGCAGCGAGGTGGCCGCGATGCCGTTTTCGGCGAACAATCGTTCCGCGGCTTCCAGGATCCGGGTCTTTGTGTCACCCTGATTCATACGTTCGTATGTTTCAATCATACGTTTAATTCAGGACCTTGTCAAGGCCTTTCTCGGGTTCATGGAACTTGCCGCTCCGGAACGGTGTCCTTGAAAGGGAGTGAGGATTCTTGTGTCCCCTCTCTACGGCTGGATCATCGGGCTGGCGAGTTGGATGGCGCCGCGCGCCTTGCGGGCGCAATGGCGGCGGAAACGCGAGGCGGCCCTCGGGCGGAGGTGGGCCGGGCTGGGATCCCCGCGCGGGATCCAGGGCGAGTTGTTGCGCTTCGCGTGGGAGTCGTTCTCGGACGCCTACTGGTTTCAGCAGGAGGAAGAGGGCGAAGGCGGTTTCCAGACCCTGCGGCGCGCCAGCGGGTACGTGCTGGGGCGCCCTATTGTGATGCTCTTGTGCGTGCTGGGCCTGGTCTTCGGCCCCGGGCTGCTCCGCGAGGTCTGGCGCACGCTGGACGGCCTGGTTCTCAGTCCGCCGCCGTTTTCCGACGCGCGGCGCGTGGTTCTGATCTATCCGGCCAACTCGTTCCTGGAAAGCTCCGGCGTTCTGCCCATCAAGTACCTGGCCTGGCGCGAGAAGTGTTCGAGCTTCGAAGCCCTGGCAGCCTACCGGTTGCAGGACTGGATGGCGCCGGACTCCGACGGGCAGCCGGTCAAGCTGGAGGTTCTGTCGGGGACAGCGAACCTGTTGCCGACGCTGGGCGTCCAGCCGACACTGGGGCGGGGTTTCACGGAGGCCGACGACCGCCCCGGAGCGCCGCCGGTGGTCTTGCTGACGCACGACCTGTGGCGGGAACGATTCCGGTCCAACCGTGGCGTTTTGGGCCGGGCCATCGATCTGAATGGGAAACTCCATTCCATCGTGGGCGTATTACCTCTCAACTTCTGGTTTGTCTCGCGGCGAACCCGGCTTTGGACGCCGCTGGCCGAGGACCTGGATCCGGCCAAGAAACTTCCACCGGTTCTGAGCCTGGGTCCTCCGGGGCAGGCCGTACGAGTCGTAATCCCGTCGCACCTGCTCAACCAGAATCCGGTTCAGGTCGCGGGCCGGCTGAAACCGGGAGCCAACCTGGACCTGGCGCGCTACGAGTTGCGCTCCACTGCGCGCCGCACCTACCCCTCTTCGGGCCGCGACTGGGTGCGGCTGGCTCCCGCCGCCGAACTTCTGGCCCGTCCGCTGCTGCTGACCTTCCTGGTGATCGGGTTCACCGCGGGACTGGCCGCGCTGATCGCCGTTCTGGGCGTCGCGCGCGTCCTGTGGCTGCGCTGGCGAAGACAGCCCGCACGCGCCGATCTCCGCTACTGGACCTTCTTCGTGGCCAAGTCCCACCTGGGCCTGGCCGCGCTTGGATGCGCCTGGGTCCTGATCGTCGATCCGACCGGAGGCCTGAACGTGAACCGCGGCCTGGGGGTGTTCGCCACCCTGGCCATGAACTGGATGTTCGCCCTGGGGGCCTGTGGATTCCTGCACTGGTCCTGGCGGGACCAGCAGTTGCGCTGCCACGTGTGCCTGCGGCGCATGCGCCTTCCCTCCAGCAGCGGTTCGCTGGCCGGTTACCTGTTCGACCGCTTGCGGACCGAATACCTGTGCCCGGCCGGCCACGGCACGGTGTCGGTGGCGTCTACCGAACCGGGCGGCGGGGAGTCGTCGGACTGGAAGGATATGGACGACTCCTGGCGCGAGCTGTTCAAGAAGCCGTAGTGTCCGCCGTCAGCGCTTGGGCGCCGGCGCGGCGGCGGCGGTTTCGGCGGCCTCGGGCTTCACCAGGCCCAGGGCCTTGCGCAGTTCGGCATCGATCGTTCTGCGGAGGTCCGCGTTGTCCTTGAGGAACTGGCGGGCGTTTTCGCGGCCCTGGCCGATGCGCTCGCCCTTGTAGCTGTACCAGGAGCCGCTCTTCTCGACGATGCTGTTGGCCACGCCGAGGTCGATCAGGTCGCCTTCCTTCGAGATGCCTTCGCCGTACAGGATGTCGAACTCGGCCTCGCGGAACGGCGCCGCAACCTTATTCTTCACGACCTTGACCTTGGTTCGGTTGCCGGTGACCGCGTCGCCTTCCTTGATGGCGGCGATGCGCCGGATGTCGCAGCGCACCGAGGCGTAGAACTTCAGCGCGCGGCCGCCGGAGGTGGTTTCCGGATTGCCGAACATGACCCCGATCTTCTCGCGGATCTGGTTGATGAAAATCAGGCAAGTGTTCGACTTGGACACCACGCCGGTCAGTTTTCGCATGGCCTGGGACATCAGCCGCGCCTGCAAGCCCACGAACGCGTCGCCCATTTCGCCGTCGAGTTCCGTTTTGGGCACCAGCGCGGCCACCGAGTCCACCACCAGCACGTCGATTTGACCGCTGGCGATCAGGGTGTTGGTGATCTCCAGTGCCTGTTCGGCGTAGTCGGGCTGGGAGACCAGCAGGTTGTCCACGTCCACCCCGAGTTTGCGCGCGTAGTTGGGGTCGAGCGCGTGCTCAACGTCGACAAAGGCGGCCATCCCGCCGGCCTTCTGCGCCTCGGCGATCACCTGAAGCGCCACCGTGGTTTTGCCCGAGGATTCCGGGCCGAAAATCTCGTTGATGCGCCCGCGGGGGAAGCCACCCACGCCCAGCGCCGCGTCCAGCGAAATCGATCCGGAGGAAATAGAGGCCACCGGGACGAGCGCATCGCGCGAGCCCAGCCGCATAATGGCGCCCTTGCCGAACTGCTTCTCGATCTGGCCGAGCGCGACGCTCAGCGCGCGCGCGCGTTCTTTTTCATCCATGCCGTGTCTCTCCAAAGTTGTAGTGGGCCGCAACAGCGATTATATCAGCCGGAATCGACATCCTTGGCCGAGTTGTCAATTCAAGTCCGGCCGAACTAGAATAGGAAGTGCCATTGGGAGGTCGTCTAATGGTAAGACTGCAGACTCTGGATCTGCGTATCGGGGTTCGAGTCCCTGCCTCCCAGCCAGTTTTCAAAATTCCTTGTTGGTGGGCCATCCGAGCCGTTTGAGACATTCCCTGCCCCAACTGCAAGTGCAAGAACGTCAAAGGGTTTGCGGTGTTCGGCCTCCAACTGCCCGTTTTTCCATCGGCAGTTCGAAACGACGAAATCCAGCAACTTGCGTTTTTTCCTTGGCGGCTGATTCTCGAACAATTCGCGCGCCCGCTGGGCCAGTTCCAGAAGCCTTATGCCGCCCTCGACGTAGCTCTGGTTGGCGCTCTGGTGTGCCTCGATATCGCACATGAGTCGGCATTGTTCTGCCCGGAACTCTCCGGCCTGGCGGTCGAAAAAGGCGTTGTCGATTCGACCGTCGAGCTTGTCCAGGTATATCGCGTCGATCCGGTCCTGAATTCGCAGGTGCTCGCGCTGGAGCTTAACAATGGCCTTTCCATGGAACTCCTTCTGGTCCATGTGACTCTCGCGCAGGGCCTGCGTTACCCACCCGAGCACTTCGTCGCTGAACGAGATTCTCTTCAACACCTCCCCGAACTTTTGTGCCAGCACTTCCTCGCGCGTGTGGGGTTCGGGGCACTTTCCCCGGTGGCCGGTACAGTGGTAGTACACGTAGCGGCCCTTCTTGATCTCGCCCACCATCGCGCAGCCGCAGTGCCCGCAGGTGATCAGACCGCTGAACGCAAAGCCCTGCGCCTTCGTCTTCGGACGCTTGTGATGTCGGCCATCCAACACTGCCTGGACCTCTTCCCACAGTTGGCCGGTGATGATTGGCTCGTAGGCCCCGTGGTAGGTTGTCCCGCCGTAGTCGTAGTCGCCGGTGTAGATCCGTTTACGCAAGACCTCGGGGGTCACCTCAAAACCGGCAAACGAAACTGACGCGGGACATTGACTGCGACGGGAGGGTTACCCTCCTTCGATGTGAGCAATGTCTTGAGCGAAGAGAAGCGACAACAAGTCATCGCGCTGGGGCGGCTGGGCTGGCCGCTCCGGCGCATCCAAGCGGAAACCGGCGTGCGCCGGGAGACGGCCGCAGCCTACTTGAAGGCTGCGGGCGCGACCGTTCGGCCGCCCGGTGCGTGGGGGCGCCGGTCACCGGCAAGACTGGCCGATGGGGCGACCCCCGACCCTGGCGCCGACGCAAAGGCGGCCAACGAGGTGACCCCCGACCCTGCCGGCGGCGCAGACCCGGCCAACGAGGCGGCCCCCGACTCTGGGCCGCTTCAGGCGCCGGGCCGCAGCCCGTCGGCCAGCGCCTGCGAGCCCTGCCTGGACTTCATCGAAATCTCGCTCAGCAAGGGCCGCAACGCCAAGGCCATCTACCAGGACTTGGCCGACGATCACGGCTTTCGCGGCGGTTACCAGAGCGTGAAGCGCTTGGTCCGCAAGCTGCGCGGCCGCCCCGCCGTCGAGGCCTGCGCCATCATCGTCACGCCTCCCGGCGAGGAGGCCCAGGTCGACTACGGCACCGGACCCATGGTCCGCGATCCGCTCTCCGGCTGTTACCGCCGCACGCGGATGTTTGCGCTCACCCTCGGCTACAGCCGCAAGGCGGTGCATCTGCTTGCCTTCCAGTCGGGCACGCGCATCTGGGCCGAGTTCCACGAGCAGGCCTTCCGCCGTCTGGGCGGGGCGGCGCGCACCGTGGTGCTGGATTTTGTTCCCGGGAACAAAATCCAGCTTTTGTGGCGGGCCGCGTTATGTGGCGGCAGCCGGCGAGAGCGTTGCCGGTCAGGGCGGGAGGCGTGGATGACGGAACATAATCCTTACAGTGAATCGAGCCATTTGATCAGATCCGCGTCTTTCCGCCATCCGCCAGCTGGGCGGTATTCCGCCGGGAGATCAACCGGCGGCAGACATGCGGCGACAGCCGCCTGCTTGGTGCGCAACGTGATCTCAGCGTAGCGATTGGTTGTGTCGAGGCTGACGTGGCCAAGCCATGCCCGGATGACGTTGACCTCGACGCCGTCGCGGAAGTACCAACATGGCTCTTGGACAGTCCAATGGACAGTCCGATCCGGGGAAAACCTCTTTTCCATCAGGCAGTTTGGGGTCGGGTCTGCTCGGACCTAGCGTGTACGATAATGAAATCAATGGCAGTCCTGAGTCGCAGTTTGTGGAGCGGGATATGGCGTCGTGAGAACGTCGGAAGTTGCAGGAAGCAACGACCATCGCCTGGATGAACTGGAAATACGAGCACAGATTGAGAAAATCTGCGCCGGCCAGGAATTCCGCCGCTCGGAACAGTGCAAACGCTTCCTCACCTTCGTCTGCGACCTGGCTTTGCGGGGGGACGGTGCGCAGATCAATGAATGCTCTATTGGAGTAGAAGTTTTCCACAGGGCGTCAGGCTACTCCCCGGCCGAAGACGGCGTGGTCCGACGCCAGGCGCACGTACTGCGACGGAAGTTGGATGCTTACTACGCCAACGAGGGACGGACCGACAGGGTTCGTGTAGAGATTCCCGTCGGGAGGTATGTGCCGGTTTTCCATCTTCAGACGCCCTCGGATCGCTCCCGGCCACAGCCTGGCAGCGGGCCCCTGAGATGGAGGTTTTCGAAGCGGCTGGCGGCGATTGCGGGTGCGGTTGCTCTCGCCGGCGCCTCTTTCGTGGCCGGTCGGCTGGAAACCCGGCCGTCAACTGGCGCGGGCGTGCTCAGCGCGCGGCGAACGATTCCGAAGCAGGTCGAAAAGATCTGGGGACCTTGGTTTCGCGACCCGGCGGGCGCAACGATCTGTTTCGCGAACTCTAAAGTAGCGGTCGTACATATCGTTCCCGACTCGAAACTTCGGGACACCCGCCCGGATCATTTCCGACCCGACGCGGATGCTGAGCGAGGTTTACGTCAGTTTTTCCGGTTCACGCCAGGAGGGTATCTCTTTTACCGTCCCAGTGAGATGAAGACGGGAGTGGCCGAATCCGTGGCTGCCGTGAACCTGGCCCAAATGTTCGGCCGGTACGGAGTACCCATATCCGCCACGGAAAGCCGCCTGCTGAATTGGGGGGGATCTTCGCAACGGTAGTTTCATCCTGCTCGGCCACAATGAGGCCAACCCGTGGGTGGACAAACTGCTGCGCAAGTATCCTTTCCGTCCGGGCGACAGCTTGGGCATCCGCCGCTACATCGAGAACACTAGGCAGGCGCCGGGAGAAAAGGCGACGTATTTCAAGGAGGCGGCGGCCACGAACATCGATCCGGTCATCGAATACGGCCTCGTTTCGATGCTTCCGGGGTTGGACGACCGTCATATGCTGCTGCTGGTCACCGGATTGGACGGTCAGGCGAGCCAGATGGCGTCTGAGTTTCTCTCCCAACCGGCGAGGTTGGAGCGGGTGGTCAGTCGGCTGAGGGCGGTTGCGCCCGCCCATGCGGGACCATGGTATTTTCAGTTTGTTCTCCGAGCGGAGGTGCGGGAACAGTTGGCCACACGTGCGGATATCGTTGCCCTCGGTGTGTTGAGCCAGCAGGAGTCGCCCGGCCAAGTCTTCAGGTCGATGCAGTACCGTGGAAACCCGGGTTAAGCGATCCTGGGCAGTTCGTAGCCCTTCCGGCGGGGACGCGACAAGAGGCGGTTGGCCTCCGCGTCTCCGGCGAATTTCTCGGACTTGGGATCCCACCTCAACTTGCGTCCCGTTTCGCGAGCCATGTTGACCAGGTGGCACACCGTGTTCGAGCGGTGGGCGATCTCCACATCCGCGTTGGGTTTCTTGCGCGAGCGGATGCATTCGAAGAAGTTCCGCAGGTGGAACACGTTCTCGCCCGGCCCTTCCTTGGTGATGTCGGGGGCGCTCTTTTTGAGTTCCGGCCGGTCGGTGCGGAAGTCGCCGCGGATGATCTGGATGCGCCCGTTCGTGCCCTCGAAGATGGCGCCCAGTTGCTGGTGGTCCTTGATGATCTCCTGCTCCAGGCTCACCACCGTGCCACCGGCGTAGTGCAACGAGACCTTGCACTGCGGCCCCGGCTCTTCGGGGACGATCTCCAGCGGGCCGGTCAGCGAAGTTCCCAGCGCGTCCTGCACCTGGTCCAGCGCATGGGTGCCCCAGCCGGAAACGCCCCAGGACAAGCCGCCGCCGTCATAGTCCCACCAGCGCGCCCAGCCGCGGTGAAGCTGGGAATGGTAGGGGCGCAGCTCGGTCTGGTTGCACCAGCGGTCCCAATCCAGCCCTTCGGGCATCGGCTCGGCGGGTTTCGGCGTCCATCTTTCGGGGCCGATAAAGTTGCACACGATCACCTTCTTGATCTTGCCGAGCTTGCCTCCGCTCACCAGCCGGCTGGCATAGATATTGATCGGCATCGAGCGCTGCTGAGTGCCGGTTTGCAGGACGCGCTTGTAGTGGCGCACCGCTTTCACCAGCACCTGCCCCTCTTCCACGGTCAGCGTCAGAGGCTTTTCGGCGTAGACGTCCAGGCCCGCCTGTAGCGCGTGCAGGGCGATGAGCACGCGCGCGTGGGTGGTGGTCTCGATGAACACCGCGTCCAGTTTCTCCTTTTCAAACATGCGCTCGTACTCGGAGTACTTGCCCCACCTGCCGCCGTCGGGGTGGAGCTTGGCCGCCTGCTCGCAGCGCGGCAGCCAGCAATCGGTGACGGCGGTGATGCGGGCGTCGCCGAAATCTTCGTGCTGGATCAAATACTGGGCCCGGCCCCCGACGCCGACGAATCCGACCCGGATGGCGTCGTTGGCGCCGCGCACGGCGGGCGCCGCCACGTACGGAAACGCGGCCACGCCCGCGCCGTTCTTCAGGAAACTGCGTCTGTCCACGATAACCTCCCTCTAGAATCTACACCTATTCCAGGGAGCGGTTCCACCTAACTCGACAAGGATTTGACCGTGGAGAGCAGTTCGCCCAGGCCGACGGTTTGCTGCGCGGCCTTGCCGGCCTTGCGGAACGCTTCGTGATCCTGAATGCCGGCGCGCGCGCTCAGCCCGGCGCGCAGGTCTTTCACCGAAACCTGGTTCGCGGCGTACTCGTCGGGGCCGACGATTACGGCCACCGGGATGTGGCGGAAGTTGGCCGCCGCAAGCTGGTCGCGCAGCTTGGCGCCGGGTGCGCCCAGGTAGAGCTCGGTGCGAATGTCCTCGGCCCGCAGCAGGGAGGCGACCTTAAGCAGGTGCGCCGCCGGCACGCCCGGGAAGGACATCACCATTACCTGAGTCACGGTCGGCGAAACGCTGGTCTTGCCCAGGCGCTTGAAGGCCGCCGTGAAGCGGTCCAGGCCGAAGGAGGCTCCCGTGGCGGGGATCTTCTTCTCCAGAAAACGGTCCACCAGGTTGTCGTAGCGGCCGCCGCCGAAAACCGCGCCGATCTCTGGCGCTTCCTTCAGAAAGGCTTCGAAGATGGGTCCGGTGTAGTAGTCCAGCCCGCGTGCCAGGCTGGGATAGAAAACCGCGTCGCCCTCGGCAATGCCCATTCCGCTCAGGCAGCGGTCCAGTTCCCGCATTTCCTCGATCACCTGCTCGGCTGTCTCGGTCCGAGGCAGGCCGGCCGCCAGGGCGTCCACCACCGCCGCGCGTGTGGGCGCGGTCGTCAAAATCAAGCCCAGGATCTTGCCGATGCTCTCTTCCGGCAAGCCCGCTCCCCGAATGGTGTCGCCCGAGTCGTCCGTCCGGCCGGGGCCGAGTTCCAGGCGCACGTTCTTCTCGCCGATCTTCAGCAGCTTGTCGATCGCGCGCAGCACCCGCTTCTGAGTCTCGAAGTCGTCGATGCCTGCGGCGCTCATGATCGCGGTGAGGATCTTGCGGTTATTGACCCGCACCTCGAACTCCCCGCTTTCGACGCCCGCTTCCCGGAACACGTCGCACATCAGCGCAACGATCTCGGCGTCCACCGCCACCGACTCCGAACCGGCGGCGTCGAAATCGAACTGCCGGAATTGCCGGTAGCGGCCCTCGCCCGGCTTGTCGTTGCGGAACACGGGCGCCAGTTGATACCGCCGGATGGGCAGCCGCAGTTGCTCGGGGTACTGCGCCAGCAGGCGCGCAAAGGGCACCGTCAGGTCGAAGCGCAGGCCGGCGTCCTCTCCCTCGCGGCTTTTGAAACGGATAATGTCCTTGTCCGTTTCCTCGCCGCCCGCGCCGGTGAGCGTGGCGAGTAGCTCCACGCAGGGCGTGTCCAGCGGCACGAATCCGTAGCGCTCCAGCACCCGGCGGACGCGTTCGATCAGCGCGTTCTGGAAAATCATTTCCTCGGGCAGGATGTCGCGGTATCCCTTCAGGGTTTGAGCGTCAACGAGTTGTCGGTTGGGGTCCTGCATGAGATCTCTCTCGGGGGGAGGAATGGTACCGGGAACGGGGCTCGAACCCATGACCTTCTGATCCACAGTCAGACGCTCTAGCCAACTGAGCTATCCCGGCACACGTTCTATTTGAACATTATATCATCCGGAACGGCGGCCGCCAGCGAAGCCCGTCGAAACGCACGTAATCGCGGTCTGTGGTGATCCACTCGCACCTGGCGGCAGACCGGCAGTTCCACGCGCGGGCAGTCCGCCTGCGTCGAGACGGACGGTGGTTCGCATACGTCCGGGCCCTCACTCCTCCGGCGGGTACTTCACCCCCAACTGCTCCAGCCAGGTCGGGTACTTCGCTTCGTCGTAGCGCAGCTTGTTGAGCTGCGGGCGGACGCGCTCCATCTTTTCGCGGTTGAGGTCGATGGGGGGCTGAGCGCCGGCGGGGATCAGCGACTTCCATTGGGTGGTCTTGGTCTGCTCGGCGAAGTAGGCTTTGGCGGCGGCCAGAAGCTCGGGTTTCAACAGCAGGTCGAGCACCGTCTGGGCGTGGACCTTGGCGGCGGCGGTGGCGCCTTTGTGGGCGATGGGCGTGGCCACGGCGATGCCGCTGGACCAGTGATGGCCGGTCATGCCCGGGATGTTGCTCGGGTAGCGCAACACCACGGTGGGCACGTTCCAGGAGACTTCGGCGATGTCGTCGGAGCCGTAGCTGTCGCCGCGCTTGGCCTCGGTGAGTTTGCCGATCTCGGTTTTGAGGCCGTCGGCCTTGGCCTTCATTTCGCGCTGCGCCGCGCGGGCCAGCTTCTGGTCGGCTTCCGACCAGGCGGGCATGCCCACGCGCTTGATGTTCTCGTACAGCGCCTCGGCGATGGGCTTGTTGAAATGGCCCGGCCAGGCGGAGGCCAGCATGCGCTCGGTCATGGTGGTGTCGGTCATCTCGGCGGCGCCGCGGGCGATCTTGGTTCCGGTGTCGTGCAGGTTCTTGATGGCGTCGTAATCCCACTCGCGGAAGTAGTACCAGACGGTCGCCAGCGGAGGCACCACGTTGGGCTGTTCGCCGCCGTTCACAATCACGTAGTGGGAACGGTGCTGCGGGTTGATGTGTTCCCGGCGGTAGTTCCAGCCGGCGTTCATCAGCTCGACCGCGTCCAGCGCGCTGCGTCCGCTCCAGGGCGAAGCGCCCGCGTGCGCGCTGCGGCCGTGGAAGGTGTACATGGTCGAGATCAGGCCGGTGCCGGAAGGCCCGCCGTAGTTGACGCCGAAGTCGGCCGAGACGTGGCTGGAGAGCATGACGTCCAGGTCGCGGAACAGGCCCGCGTTGACCATGTAGGTCCGGCTGCCAATCAGCTCTTCGGCGATGCCCGGATAGACCCGGACAGTTCCGGGAATGCCGTGCTTCTTCATGAGTTCCTTGACCACGATGGCGGCCACGACGTTGGCGCCCATGCCGGTGTTGTGGCCCTCGCCGTGGCCCGGCCCGTCGGCGATCAGCGGTTCTTGGCGCGGCACGCCGGGTTTCTGCGACGTCGAGGGCAGCCCGTCGATATCGGTCATGAGGCCGATGACCGGCTTGCCCGATCCCCAACTGGCCACGAAGGCGGTGGGCAGGCCGGCCACGCCGCGCGTGACCTGGAATCCTTCCTTTTCGAGCAGCGCACACAGGTACGCCGACGACTCGAACTCCTGGTAACCCAGCTCGCTGAAGCTGGCCAGCGAATCGACGATGCGCTGCGTCATTCCCCGCCGGCCGTCGGCCATCTCGACGGCGGCCTGCTTGACGGTTGTCAAAGGCGGCGCCTGCGCCCCAGCGACTGCCGCCAGACCAAGAACCAGAAAGCCGATTCGAATTCGCATGTTTTCCCTTTCAGAGTACAAGCTAAAGCTTATCCCACTGCCGCAACCCAAGAGGGCAAGGCAGCGCACTCGAGGTTCGGATACAGCGGTCCGATTTTGCTTGACTCCGCCGGGAGAGGGGAGCATCATGAGGACGGATCGATCTTGAACGGACGGAGTTCCGTTGTACCTCGGAGGAGATGGGAGAAATGAGGTCATGGGTGGCCGTGCAGACCCCCGCTTCGGCGCGCCTCCGCCGGAAAAGGCCGTTACCGTCCTAACCGTTAGCGATTGCGAACGGGATCTCGATTGTCTGAGTGAGATCTTCCGGCATTCCCGCTGGCGGATGCTTTCCGCGGGTTCGTGCGGCGAAGCGTTCCGAGTTCTTCAGAGCCATCGGATTCCCGTGGTGGTGTGCGAACATTCGCTTCCCGATGGAAACTGGAGAAGCGTGCTGAACCGCCTGGCGCAATCCGCGGAACAGCCCTTGCTGATCGTCGCCTCGCGGCAGGCGGACGACCGCCTCTGGGCCGAAGTTCTGAACCTCGGCGGCTACGACGTGCTCTCTAAGCCGTTCGACCGTTCCGAAGCGGTGCGGGTGATCGCCGCCGCCTGGCTTCACTGGCGCCAGCGCCGGGCGGCACACGCCATGCGCGGCGAGCCGGCGGAGCGAGTCTTCCGGGCGACGGCCTGAGACTTCTCGCCGTCCTCAAAACAGCAGCCGCAGCGAGTATTGCATCTCGCGCCCGCGGTTCACCTGGTTGGTGCTGCGGCCGAAGAGCGAACTGGTGACGCTCATGTTGGGGTCCGACCACACGAAGCCGTTCGGGCTGTTGTACGCCTCGAAACGGAACTCCAGGTTGTAGCGTTCCTTGATCGGGAACGTCTTCGTCAGCGTCGAGTCCAGGTTCCACATCTTGTGCCCGTTGACGCCGTCGTAGCGCCAGGGGTTGGTTCGCGGCGTGTAGGGCTCGGGCCTCTGGAATTTCGCGATGTCGAACATCATTTGCGGCGTCCGGTTGCCGAGTTTCGGGTTCTTGCCATCCGTGATCATCTGCCCGAACCGCAGATTGGCGCCGGAGCTGGCGAGCAGCAGGTGGCTGGTTTGCCAGCCGCCGACGATCGCGTTCAGCACGGGGTGGATGTTGTTGAGGTACTGCCGGCCTTTGCCGAACGGCAGGTCCCACGAGCCCGCAATACTGGTTCGATGCCGCGGCATCGTGCCGGGGATGAACGTGAACCGGCCAATGTACTGGTTGTCGCTGTTGAAGAACTCGTAGTTGTTCTCCCGGTTGCAGTTGTAGGCGAACAGGAAGCTATAGCCCTTGCTGAAAGCGCGCTGCACGCGCAACTGGATTGCCTTGTAGCGATTCAGCACCCCGTCGGTGTACTGCTGCGAAATGCTTCCGTAGTGCGGATACGGACTGAGCAGGCTGCCGATGGTTACCGTCCGCTGGTTGCGCAGCGTGCCGGGAAACTTCTGCGGCGTCAGGATGTTGTAGAACGGGTTCGGCACCGTGGCGTTTAGCGCCGCCTTGTGGGTGTAGCTGAGGGTCGGATCCGTCATGTTGAGCGGTTTCGTGTACGGCAGGTTGTGGCCAAAGTTCATAAACCAGGTCCCGTCGAAGTGAAACTGCAACGGCAACTGGCGCTGTACTGAGAAGTTCCAGCGGTCGTTGACCCCGGTGTGCATTTCCTGCTCGTAGAAGAAGACGCCGTCGCCGAGATTGGTGTAGCGGCCCAGCGACTTCTGCAACGGCATGCTCAGCGGATAGCTGGCCGGGAACGGGTTGCTCAGCGTCGCCTGCGGGACGCCGTTGATCGCCGGGGCCACGTTGGTTCTGGCGCTGTAGCCGTACATCGGAAGCACGCCGCTCGCCAGCGTGTTCTGGATCACCACCGGCGGAATGACGTAGCGGGCAAAGCCGGCACGGATCGCCGTCTTGTCGTTCAGCCGGATGGCGACGCCCGCCCGCGGCATGAGCGTGAACCTCTGGGTCTTGTACACGCCGCGGTTGGCACTGTCCGCGAAGACCCAGGCGCCGTTCCATGCGGGCGGACTCTTGCGGTACTGCGTTACGGCGGCCGGCAACTGGGGCGCGCCGCTCTGGAATTCCGGAATCGGGCTGGTGAGGTCCAGATACCGGGAGATGCGGTCCCGCTCGTCATACGGGCCGCTCTCGTACTCGTACCGCATTCCCAGGTTGAGGGTGATGCGCGGCGTCAGGCGCACGTCGTCCTGGAAGAACGCCCCGTAGAAATTCGACCGGAAATACTGGTACGGAAAGGTCTGTCCGTAGGAGTTGCTGTCGATGGCGCCGAGCAGGAACGTCGCGTAGTCGCTGCCGTAGCTGGTCAGATCGGGCGACTGGAACGTCTCCGCGGTATACGACTGATACGGATAGAAAGCCATCAGGTTTGGGAAGATCCCGTCGGCTTTGTGCTTGCGGTGAGAGAACCCGGTCTTGAGGCTGTGGATGCCCCAGGTTTTCCGCAGGCTGCCGTCCCAAGTCCAGTGGCGCGGGTGCTGGATCCAGTACCCGGCCTTGCCGTAACTGCCGCCGCCGACGTAAATGTACGGATAGTAAACGGCCGGCATCTCCCCGATGTACGGTTTATACCAGGGGTTATTCGGCCAGAACTGCGCCAGCCCGGCCTCGCCGATCATCGACCGCGGCGCGACATAGTCGTCCTCCAGCGAGCCGTAGCTCATGCGGATATTGAGCACGGTGGTCGGGTTGAGCGTGTACACCATATCGCCGGCGATGTTGCGGTTGTTCATGGCTCCGCCATTGTCGTTCGGCACCGCGGCCGACTTCACGTATTCGGTCTGGTCCAGCGTCGTCTTCACCCGCGAGAAGCGAAAGAACATCTTCCAGTTGTCGCGGATGTTCCAGTCCACGCGCTCGGAGAAGTTGAAGTACTTCTGCGGCCACGAATAGCCGATCTTGTAGTTGTTGACGCCGGTGATATTGTCGCCGGGGTTGTTCGGCCCCCAGATGTCCTGCATGATCCGCTTGGCGGTGGGATCGAATCTCGCCGCGGGAACCTGGTTGCCGGCGAAGGGCGTGCGGCTGACGGCCCCAGTGGTCGTGTTGATGGTGGTGGTATAGGGGTCGAAGATGGTCCGCAGTCCGCCGCGAGTGTTCTTGGTCTGCGAGAAATCGCCCTGCCGCTCGAGTTCGGTCGGCTGGGTCGTAATCCGGTAGGTCGGCTCCTGGCTGCGCCAGCCCTCGTACGCGGTAAACGCGAACAGGCGGTTCTTGATAATCGGGTTGCCGCCGGTAACGCCCCAGATGTGATTCCGCACCAGGTTGGGAGTGTTCGTCACCGAGTTGGTGCGGGCGTTGAGCGCCGGGTTGCGGCCGAAATAGTACATGGTTCCATGGATCTCGTTCGTGCCGGCTTTCATGCCGACGCTCATGATGCCGCCCCCGCTGTGGCCGAACTCCGCGTCCACGCTGTTCTGCTGCACGGAGAATTCCTGGACGGCGTCCATGGGCGGGGCGTAAGAGCCTTTCACTCCGATTTGAAGAGGCGCGCCGTCGAGCGAGATGTCGTTCTTCCGCATGGTGTTGCCGCCCACGTCGATATCGCTGGAGGACCACATGTAGAACGGGTTGCGGTGGGCGACGTCCCAGTAACGGTTGACCACCGCCGGGTCGAGCAGCGACAGCGTGAACGGGTTGCGCTGCATGATCGGCAGGTCGTTCAGCATCTTGCGGTCCACGGTCAGCTCCATGGTGCTCGTATTGAATTGGAGCGCGACCGCCGTCGTGCTGACGTTGATCGTCTCGGTGATGGCGCCCGGCTGCAACTGCGCGTTCACCGTGACGTCGCCGCGCACCTGCACTTGAATCTTTTCCTGGACGAACTTGCCGAAGCCGGTCAGTTCGACGGTGACGGTGTACGATCCGGGTTCGACGAAATCGAACAGGTACTGTCCGGTTTCGTTCGTCGGCTTGCGAGTGGCAACCCCGGTGTTTTCGTTCTTCAGTGTGACGGCAGCTCCAACCACAACGGCCTGGCTGGAGTCCGTAATGACGCCCTGTAACCTGGCCCGGTAATCCTGGCTCCAGGCAATCCGCGTCGCCGCCAATGCAAGCGACAACGCTAAGAGAAGGTGAATCGTGATTCGAGTCTTCCTCATAGCCGTGTCCTCGCGCTCTGCCCAAGGGGGACAACTCCGGGCAGACACCTCAGCCAAAAGTTCCAGTTAGGCCTTCGGTTGCCAGCCAGTATATACCGGTTTGAGTTTCGAGGCTTCTAGTTTTCCGGCAGCAGGATTGTAAAAACCGCGCCGCAGCCGTCGGTGCGATTCCCCGCCGTGACCGCCCCGCCGTTCTGGCGAACCACCGATTCGACGATGTGCAGGCCCAGGCCCTTAAAAGTCCCGCGCCGCGCGGACTTGGTGGAGAAGTGTGGCTTGAAGATCTCGGGCAGGATTTCGGGCGCAATCCCGGGGCCTTCGTCGGCGATGGAGACCTCGATGCCGGTCGGGACGCGCTGGGCGCGCACATGAATGCTTCCGCCCTGTTTCATGGCCTGTCCGGCGTTCAGGAACAGATTGACAAACACGCGCTCCCAGGCCCCGGGCGACCCCTTGAGACGAATCCCCGCCTCGGTCGCGATGTCGAATCCGATCTCCGGCCGCCGTGCCGCCGAGAGAAAATCGCGTGCGAAGTCGATCGAGCGGTTCAGCGCGTCGGCCAGTTCCACCGATCCGCGGGTCGTCTCGACGAAGCTGCTGACGATGCGCTCGCCCCGCCGGGCGCTGCGGTGCAGGGCCGCAGCCACCTTTTTCCAGCGCGCGTCGTCGGCCAGCAGGTCGGCGGCGTCGGAGATGGTCTCGAAGACGTTGTTCAGATCGTGAACCAGCCCCTCGAGCGAAAGATCGGCGCGCGGCTCGGGATTCATGAGAGTCAACCGGCGATGCTGCGCAGGGCAGCGAAGAACTCGGGGTACGACACGGACGCCGCTTCGGCGCCGCGGATTACGCTTTCGCCGCCGGCCAGCAGCGCCGCCACGGCGAAGGCCATCGCAATGCGGTGGTCGCCGAACGAATCCACCTCGGCGGCGCGGAACCGCTGCCCTCCGGGGACCCGCAAGCCGTCGGGGAACACCTCCACCGCCACCCCCATCCGCTCCAGGTTTCCGGCCACCGTGGCGATGCGGTCGGTTTCCTTGATGCGCAACTCCTGGGCGTCGCGCACGGTGAGGCCTCCTTCGCTCAGTGCGCCCAGCACGGCCAGCACCGGGATCTCGTCGATCAGCGCGGCCGTCAGGTCCTTCTCGATCGTGCCGCCGCGGATGCGCGAGTGGCGCACCTGGATGTCGCCGGCCAATTCTCCGCCGGCCTGATCGAGGCTCAGGATCTTGATCGCGCCGCCCATCGAAATCAGGAAATCGAGCAGCGCCGAGCGCGTCGGATTCAGCCCCACGCCCCGGATCACCAGGTTCGCTTCGGGCGCGGCCAGGGCCGCCACTAGAAAGAACGCGGCCGACGACAAATCGCCGGGCACTGCGATCCGGCGCGCTTTGAGCGGCACGCCGCCCAGGACCGAGATCGCGCGCCCCTGCAAGTCGATTTCCGCGCCGAACTCACGCAGCGCGATTTCCGTGTGGTCGCGCGTGCGCATTGGCTCTCGCACCGTGGTGCGCCCGCGCGCGGACAAGCCGGCGAACAACACACACGTCTTCACCTGCGCGCTGGCCACCGGCAAAGTGTAGTCGATGGCGCGCAGCCGCGAGCCCGCGATCTCCAGCGGAGGGTACTTGCCGTCGCGCGCCTGGATGGCCGCGCCCATCCCGGCCAGCGGGCGCATGATGCGTTCCATCGGGCGGCGCGACAGCGACTCGTCTCCCGCGATGCGGCTGTGAAACGGCTGCCCGGCGAGAATGCCCGACAGCATGCGGATGGTGGAGCCGGAATTTCCGGCGTCCAGCGTCTCCATCGGCGCTTTGAGCCCCTCCAGTCCCGCGCCGCGAACCGTAACGTCGTTACCGGCCTTCTCGATCTTGACGCCCAGGCCGCGCAGGCAGCCGAGCGTCGACTGGCAGTCCGCGCCCGTTGAATAGTTGGCGATAACCGACTCGCCCTCGGCCAGCGCGGCCAGCATCGCCAGCCGGTGGGAGATGGATTTGTCGCCGGGCAGCGCGACCGCGCCAGAAATCGATCTTGCCGGGGAGATTCGCTCGTCCATGGGGAATCCCCCCATTGTAGTGCACCCGAGTTTCGGGGATAGGCTACACAACCTCGAAAGGAAGCGCGACATGGAAGTGAAGGTATCTGGGTAACTGGAGGGCGGGCTTCAGCCCAATGCCACTCGTTTTTGCCATGCAGGCGGATTCAGGCGTTTTCCGCTGAACTTTTTGCCCGCCTTCCGCTATAGTCTTGTGGATGGGTCTCTTCACCAAACGCCGGGGACAGGCGAAGCCAGTGTCCCGAAGCTCGCCGGCGAGTCCGCCTCCTGGGACGGAATTCTGGACCTTTATCAGAAGGCGGTGCCCGGCGGATTTTTCCAGCAACTGAAGCAGGAACTGAACTTGCCGTCGCGGCGGCGCATCTTTGATCTGCCGTTAGTGGTCTGGCTGATGATGGCGCAGCGCTGGGACCCGAAAGCGGCACTGCCGACGGCGGTGCGGCAGGTGGTGCGGAAGCGGCTCCA
>JACQZT010000121.1 GCA_016213755.1 Acidobacteriota bacterium
CGGCCACGGACAAAGCGAGCCACACGTTCAGGTCAGGAAAAATCGAGGTCATAGGGGTTCCCGTCTTCGGGGAAGGCCGGCCCAAGCTTGCCCGGTCCCGCAACCAGAGGGCCGGTTACGTACTCGCCCTTCCTGCCTTCGTTGTAGACCTGCTCGACGGCCCGGATAATCAGTGCCCGGATCGAAGTGCCAGACTGCTCCGCTCGATGGCGAAGTCTGTCGTGCAGGACCTCCGGAATGTCCACGGTAGTTCGGACAGCCATGACATTATTATGTCACAAGAGACATGGATATGTCAGCCCAATCTCCTGCTTGTCGTATTCCGCGGCTCGGCGAATTCACGCCGCCTGATTCTCCGCGCCAGCCGCCCCTCACTTCGCCTTGCTCAGCCGCCGGTAGTACTCCGCCACCGCCGCGCCGTAGCCTGGCGGGATTCGTTCGCCGGCGGTCGAGCGGACCTGGCCGGCCTGTTGTTCTTCCAGCTTGCGGCGGAGCACGAGTTCCAGTTGCTCGATGGAGGGCAGGACTTCGCCGCGCAGGCGGGAGACAAGCTCGGGGTTGCCGGGGAAGCGGGCCGGGTCCAGGCGCTGCATTTCGCGGATGGCGTCCTGCAACTCGCGGCTGGCTTCCGGGTCGTCGCGCAGGCCCTGGCGCAGGGACTGCAAATCGCGCAGGCCCTCGCGGTAAGCCCGTTCGGCGCCGGCTGTGGAGGGCGCTCCGGCCGGGCCGTTCCAGGTGAGGTCGCCTCGGTTGGCGGCCGAGCGGTCGTCGCCGCCGCGCGGCCCTCCGGCCGACTGTTGCAGGCGGCCGCGGAGCTGCTCGACCTGCGCCAGGCTGCGCTCCAGTCCGCCCTGTTCGGAGGGCTGCCCGTTGCCGCCGCCGCCGAGCGCCCCGCGCGCTTCGCGAAGCTGGTCCCGCAGCCGCTCCAGACCCGCCGTGACGGGTGCCTCGCGCATCCAGGTCGAAGCGCCGTAGCCCCGCCGCAGGTACTCGGCGTTGTAGCGCATGCGCAGAGCGATTTCGTCCTGCTGCAAGCGGCCCAGCGCTTCGCGCACCTTCGAGGATGCCGCGCGCTCGCCGCCGGCCAGGTCGCGCGCCGCGCCCTGCATGTCGCTCTCCAGCCGCTTCAGCTCGGAAAGCATGCGCTCCTTCTCTTCGGCGATGCGGCCGGCCTCGGCCTTTTCCGCGGCGGACGGCGCGGCTTGTTTTCCATCGCTGCCCGCCGGCTTGGGAGCGCCGAACATGCGCCGCAGTTGCTCGTTGTGCTCGCGCTGCGCGGCGGCCAACTGCTCGGCGCGCTTGGTGAGATCGTCCACCTGGCCCGAGGCCTCCTGGCGGCGCATGCCGCTCATCAGGTTGCGCGCCTGTTCCAGCCGCTCGGCCGCGCGGCGCGCGTCGGCCGGATTCTGCTCGCCCTGCGCCGCCCGCCGCATGTCGTTCTGCGCCTGCTCAATTCCGCGCAGAGCTTGCTCGATGCGGCGGTCACCAGCCTGCGAGGATCCACCCTGACCGGACATTCGGCTCAGCCGCTGCTGTGTGGGAGAACCCTGCTGTTGCTGGCCGCCTTGTTGCTGCTGGCCCTGCGAACTCGAGTTGCGCGCCAACTGCTCCATCTGCCGCTGCAACTGCTCGGCCTCGCGCCGCAGCATTTCCTGCTGCCAGCGCTGCTGCATAGCCTGCTGGGGCCGCCGCGCCTGCTCACGGGCCAGTTCCTGCTGCCGGCGGGCGAGTTGTTCCAGCTTCTGCATGGCCTCGTCGACTTCGCGCTGGCGCTGCTCGCCGGAGGCGCGCTGCTGGCCGGCCTCGTACTGGTTTTTCTCCAGATCCAGTTCGAGGTCGAACATGTTTTCAAGATCGCGCCCGCCCCCTCCTCCTCCGCCACCGCCCTGGCCCCGGCTCCCGAAGGCGACCTGAATGTTGCGGAAGGCGGCCTCGGCGCGCAGCAAGTGCTGCAAGGCGCGCTGCTCGGCGGGCAGCGCGTCGCGCCAGTTCTGGATTTTCAATTTCTCCGCAGCGGTTTGCATGTCCGCCGCGGCTTCGTCCATGTCCTTGGAGAAGCTGCTGAACTCCTGGTTGACGCCGGAAAGCTCGCGGCTGCGCATGCGCCGGGCCAGCGTCTGCGCCTGCTCGCGCAGCTTGGCCTGCACGTCGGAGAGAAACTTGCCGTTCTCGGCAGCCGCGGCACGATCCTTGGAACCGCTGCGCGACTGGTTCCAGGTGGCGGCGATGATTTCCTTCTGGCGCTGCGAAATGCGATTCTGCTGGTCGCCTTCGCCCTGGCCCTGGCCCTGCCCGCCCATGGTCTGCGACTGGGTGATCTCACGCTCCCACGGCTGCGCTTCCAGGAAGTAGATATCGGTCTTCGAAGTGGAGCGGGCGTCGCGCGCAGTGGCGTACAGCGCCACCAGGTCGCCGGGAACAAGCTGGTAATCCTCCAGCGCGATCATGGTATCGCCCTGGGCCTGCTTGCCGCCCGCCTGCCGCAGCAGCGAGACGGTCTTTTCCGGCGCGCCGTTCACCGAGTAGTGCAGATCCATGGTGTGCAGCGCGAAGTCGTCTTCGGCCCGGACTTCGACCACCACCTCCTCGATGGGACTCACCTTCGCGTCGCGTCCCGGGCGGCGCAGCGCGAGCGTAGGCGGCTTTTCGGGCTGCGCCTCGATGAAGTAGTCCTCGGTCAGGCGCACGGGCGCGCCCTGTTCCAGGGCGGCCACGTGGTACACGCCGTCCTTCTGAATCGGAACCTTGACGCGCAGCAGGTTGCCGCCGGCGCTTTCGAGCTTCAACTGCCGTGTGTCGTCGACCACCAGAACGCCGTTGGCGAGCGGCCGGTCGGTCTCGATTTCCAGTTCGGCTTCGGTGCCCTCGATGGCCCGCAAGTCGCCGCCCTGCTCCTCGACCGCGTTGTGCAAGCCCAGCCAGGCCGGGTAGCGATACGTGACCCGGATGCGCTTCACCGCCGGCATCTCAATCACCTTGAGGTTAAAGTGCCTCGAAGTCAGCTTCCCCGCGGTGACGAAATACTCGGCCGACTCGCTCAGACCCGCGAACAGGAACTCGTACCCGGCACCGCCCTCGCTGGGCAGCATGGCGGTCTCCTCCCATTTCGAGGCGCTGTGATAGCGGGCGTGCAGTTTCACTTCGGGCGCCACCAGGCCGCGCAAGCTGGCTCGCACGGTCTGATTGCCGCCCTTGCGCACGGTCGCATCGCCGGGCTGCACGGCGAGTTCATAAAACGGTTCGGCGCCGGTGCGGCCCGTGACGCCCCACAACAGCGCCGCGCCGTGTCCCAGGTATCCGGGCCCGGACTTCACCAGCCAGATCAGCCCGCCGGCGCAGAACAAGCCCAGCAAGACGAAGGCCGCCAGCAGCGGAGCGGGCGCGAAGGGTCGGGTGTCGGTCCAGCGGGCGATCTCGGTCGCGTCGGCGGCGACCAGTTCCAGGAACGGGTCGTCGGTGGATTCCTTTTCGGCGAAGGTGAGCAGGCGCTGCTCGAATTCCGGATAGCGGCGCTCGGCGCGCCGCGCCACGTCGCGCGTGCTCAAGCGGCGCAAGGGAAGCCAGACCCCGAGCACCGCGGCGGCGGCCAGTGCGGCCACCAGACCGAAGCGCGCCAGCAGCACGCTGAGGGACGAGAATGCGGCCGCGTTGGCGGCCGGCACCAGCACCAGCGTCGCCGCCAGCGCCGTCGCGGCCACCACGGCGGCGCCGCGCAGCCACGCGCTCAAGCGCAGGCGGTTCTTCACTTCGGCCAGATAAAGACCCAAGACCCGGCGTTCGTTCATGGAGCCTCCTCGCCGGCGAGATACCGCAGGCCAAATAGCGATTGCGCAATCGCGGCCCCCAGCGCCCCCAGCAAAATGTACCAGCCCAAAGCCCAGGGCTTGGACTCGGGCGCCGCACCGGCCGCCGTGCCGCCTTGCCCAGTATTCTCCCACAGCGCGAGAGTCTCGGCCGGAATCGTCTCCAGGTCCGACTCGCGGCGGTCCGGATTGACGGCCACCAGTTCCCGGCGGCCGCCCGCGCGGCGGATGTCGTAATAGCCCGGCGACGCCAGCGTCAGCCCGCGCGCGGTGGCGGCCTCGGAGAACGACAGCACGCGCCTGCCGCCGGGGTCCAGGACCTCGGCCGCCACGCCCGCGCCGCCCTCGGGGCGGAGTTCGAAGAACGAGCCGGCGGTGACGCCGGGCGGGCGCGCCTCCTCTCCCGCCAGGTAACTGGCCGCCTGCTCGATGAAAGGCACGAAGGACGCGTGCAGCGGCAGGTCGTTCGAGAGGTTGTCCAGCGTCGAGCCGAACACGAGCAGCTTGCCGGCGCCGAGTTTCTGCTCCAGCAGGATGGGGCTCTGGTCGTCCAGCCGGGCGAGCACACGCGCCTGTCCGGGTTCGATCCGCGAGGCCTGGTAGAAGCGCACGCCCTCGAGACGGCCCGCGCGCCGCAGCGCCGGGTGCGCCGTGTCGGCCGAGGCCACGCCGCGGAACCGGGCGCCTTCGCGGGCCGCGTAGCGCAGCTCGCTCACCGCGGCGCCCGAGACCGGCAGCGTCCGGCGGGCGGCGATGGCCGGGCCTGCCGCCACGAAAACCGAACCGCCCGAGCGGACCCACCCGCGCAGCGCGGTTTCAAAGGACTCCGGGAGTCGCGCGGCATCCGATAACAGAACGACGTTGTACTTGGAAAGCGCCAGGCCGGCGGTCTGTTCCGGCGAGACGGCCTCGATCAGGAAAGACGCCTCCCGCGCCGCCTCCAGCGCCGAGCGCACGTAGAGCAGGCTGCGGGCCTGCCGCTGCTCGTGCACGAACAGCAGCCGGCGCGGATCGGCGCGCTCGGCGGAGAAAAGATAGGCGTCGTCTTCGCGGAGCGTATCCGCGCCGTCGATGCGGACCTCGCAGCGCGAGAAGCCGTGCGGCGCATCGAAGCCTAGAAACTCGACTCGCGCGCGGCCCGAGGCCGGGACGTCCACGGTTTTGGCAGCGAGCGATCTTCCGTTGACCGCCAGCGTCACCGTGCGCCGGGCCGCGGGAGTCGTGAAGCCCGCCACGGTGGCCTCGACGCGCGACTTGGCCGCGTCGTAGAGACGGTAGGGCGCGGTGACCGATTCCACGGTCCAGTTGGGGGTGCTCGCCGTGGCCAGCGAGTGCGGAACCAGCGTCAGGTTGGCCGCCAGTTGCAGGTCGGCGAAGGAGGGGGGCAGGGAACTCCTCTGCATGTCGCTGAACAGGTGCACTTCCAGCGGGAGCTTCGAGCTTTGCGCCAGGGCGCGCAGGGCGCGGGCGAGTTCGGCGTAGGCGCTGCGCGAGTCGTCCGGTTCGATGGTCTCGACGGCGGCGCGCAGTTCGGCCGCATCGCCCACCGCCTGGGTCAAGAGCTGCACGGTGGCGCCGAAGGCCAGCACCTGTCCCAGATCGCTTTGCCGGCGACGGTTCAGCACGGCCAGCGCTTCCCCTTTGGCACGCTCCAGGCGCCCGCCGGCGCGCATGGAAAACGAGCGGTCGATGGCCGCCACCACCAGTTTGCCGCCGGCGCCCGCCGGGGCCGGCGCGCGCCGCACGAACGGATTGGCGAAGGCCAGCGCCACCAGCGCCAGCAGCAGGATGCGCAGCGCCAGCAACAGCAGATGGCGCAAGCGGCGGCGTTTCACCGAGCTGTGCGTGCGCCGTTCGAAGAACATTAGCGAGCTGAACTTCAGCGGGACCACGTTGTGCTGGCGCAGCAGGTGCAGGTAGATGGGCAGAGCGATGGCCGCCAGTCCGGCCAGGAACCATGGGGTGAGCAGGCCCATCACATCCTCCCCGCGCGCAGCGCCAGGTATTCGCGCAGCGCCTCGTCGAGCGGCCGCGAAGTGTCCAGCAGAAAGTAGTCCAGGCCGGCGGCCTTGGACTTTTCGCGCAGCGCCGCGATGTGCGCGCCGATTTTTTGGCGGTATTCGGCGCCGGCGTATTCCGGCGAGACCTCCATCGAATCCGCGGTCTCCATGTCGATCAGCAGCGCCGGCTCGTGCAGCCGGGGCGCGATTTCGCGCGGGTCGAGGATGTGGAACAGCAGGACCTCGCTGCCCTTGTGCCGCAGCGGCTCCACCGTGCGCACGATCATCTCCGGCGCTTCGTAGAAATCCGAGATCACCACCACGATGCCGCGGCGGCGCAGAAACTGCTGGAAGTGGAAGAACGGCCGCGCGAAATCGGTGCGCGCGCGGGGCTCGCATCTTTCCAGCGCATGCAGCAGGCGCATCAACTGGCCCTGCCGTGTAGTGGGCGCGGCGAAGTGCCGGATCTCGTCGTCGAAGACGATGATGCCGGCGCCGTCCCGCTGGCGGTTAATGGCCAGGTAGAAAACCGAGGCGCACAGGTAGCGCGCATAGTCGAGCTTGGTGACCCCGTGCGAGGTGTAACCCATCGAGCCGCTGGTGTCCAGCAGCACCGTGACCAGCGTGTTGGTCTCGCCGCGGTAGCGCTTGATGTAGGCGCGCTCGGTGCGGGCGAAGACGTTCCAGTCCACGTGGCGCAGGTCGTCGCCCTCGCTGTAAGCGCGGTATTCGGCGAACTCCTGGCTGAAACCGAAGTCGGGCGAACGATGCAGGCCGGCCACAAAGCCCTCCACCACCGTGCGCGCCACCAGCTCCAGACCGGAGATTCCGGCCAGCACCGACGGGTTCAGGAAGCGCTGCAACATGGATCAGTCTTTCGGCGCGGGCCGGTCCTCCAGCAGCCGCAGCAAGATGTCGTCTTGCGACAGACGGTCCGACTCGGCCTGGAAGTTGAGCAGAATGCGGTGGCGCAGCACGGGAGTCGCCAGCGAGCGAATGTCTTCGTAGGTCACGTGGTAGCGGCGGTGCATCAGCGCGCGAGCCTTGGCCGCGAGCACCAGGAACTGGGTGGCGCGCACGCTGGCGCCGTAGTTGACGTACTTGCGGATGAACTCGGGGACTCCCGGCTCGGTGGGCCGGGTGGCGCGCACCAGGTCGATGGCGTAGCGGGCGACCGAGTCCGCGATGGGCGTCATGCGGACCAGTTGCTGGAAGCCCAGGATCTCGTCCGCATGGGTGACCGGCTCGGGTGTAGCGCTGGCGGTGGTGGTGGTCATCTCGATGACCTGAAACTCCTCCGCGGCGTTCAGGTAGCCCAGCAGCACGTTGAACAGGAAGCGGTCCAGTTGCGCTTCCGGCAGCGGGTAGGTGCCTTCCAGCTCGATGGGATTCTGCGTGGCCAGCACGAAGAACGGCCGCGGCAGCGCGTAATGATGCCCGCGCACGGTGCAGGAGATCTCCTGCATGGCCTCGAGCAGCGCCGACTGGGTCTTGGGCGGCGTGCGGTTTATCTCGTCGGCCAGGAGGATGTTGCCGAAAATAGGCCCCTCGACGAAAGTCCAGGTGCGGCGGCCGGTGGTGGGGTCCTCTTCGATGATGTCGGTGCCGGTGATGTCGCTGGGCATCAGGTCGGGAGTGAACTGGATGCGCCGGAACACGAGACCCAGGGTCTGCGCGATGGTGCGCACCAGCAGTGTCTTGGCGGTGCCGGGCAGGCCGGTGATCAGGCAGTGCCCTCCCACGAAGAGCGAAATCAGGACCTGGTCCAGCACCTCCGCCTGCCCGACGATCACTTGCCGCACCTGGGCGATGATGTCCCGGTGCACGGCCTGGAAGCGCTCGATGCGGGTCTTCAATTCGGCGGTGTCCATGCAGGTTGGTGAGGTCATTCTATTTGCTCAGTTCCAGAAGTAGCTTCTGCGCGGCGCGGTAGCCGGGCGCCGCTTCGAGTGCCAGTACAACTTGTTCCTTCGCCTGCTCCAGCCGGTTGGCGGCGCGATAGGCGCGCGCCAGGTTGAAATGCGCGGCGGCCAGGTCTCCCGGCTGGGAGGCGAGCGCCGCGGAAAACTCGCGGATGGCTTTTTCCGCATCCGCGGTTTCCAGGTACAACTCGCCCAGCTTGCGGTGCAGTTGCTCGTCGCCGGTAGGGGTGATGAAGTTGAGGCGATCCAGCGTGGCGGCGGCGTCCGTCTTGCGTCCGGTCTCTTCCTGCCAGGCGGCAAGCTGTTTCAGAACGTGCGGGTCGCGACCGCCGGCCCGAGCGTAGGCTTCCAGCGCGGCCATGGCCTTCGGCTTATCTTTGAGAGCGAGGTGTGCCTCTGCGAGCGCTTCGTAAGCGCTGCCGGCTTCGACGTAGTCGGGATACAGGTCGCGCAGGGCCGGAGCCTGGCTTAACACAAGGTCGAATTTCTTTTCGGTCAGCGTCTCCTGAAGCTGTTGGATGCCTTTGCGCCAGGCGTCGAAGCCCTCGACGGTCTTCTTGGTTTTCGGCTCCAGCCAAGCCAGAAACTGCTTGTCGAACTCCTCGGGCTTCAACCCGAGACGCTCTTCGATCACCTGCGGCGTGGATTTCTTGCGGCCGAAATCGCCCACCATTTCGATCAGCTTGGCAAAGCCCCACTTCTCGGCGATGTAGTCGCAGGTGCGACCGGCCTGGAAGTAGGACACCACCACCTGCGCCGGGTAGCTGGGGCGGACGAAGCTGCGGTCCAGTGTCTCGATGGGCAGCAGTTTCCGCCCTTTCAGAGCCAGAAGCACGTCGGGGCTGAGACGGTCGCCCCATTCGGGTGAGACGGCGGTTTCCTCGTGCACCGCCAGGCCTTCCGTGAACCAGCGCGGCACGCGGTGGCGGGTCATCGCCAGCACGTAGACGTGGCTGAGCTCGTGCCACAGCGTGCTGGCCCAGTGGAAGCTGCCCGGCTTGCGGCCCGAGGGACTGTCCATGGCCACCACGTAGCCGAAGCTGACGCCGAGGGCGCCCAGACCGGGCATGCCCAGCGTGCGCACCGCGAAGTCCTCGTGGTCCGGGTAGAGTTCCACTTGCACCGGGCGCTCGAGCTGGAAGCGGTACTTGCGCTGGTAGGTCTGGATGGCGCGGCGCAGTTCGGCTTCCACGTAGGGCCGCAGGAGGGCGGATTCCTTCTTGTGGAGCTTTAGGACGATTCCGCCCTCGCGGATCAGGTCGAAGTTGGCGTAGCTGTCCAGCAGGCGCAGCGAGTTGACCACGGCGGGGCTTTTGTAGCCGCTGTTGTAAGCCCGTTCGAGGTGCTCGCGGGCTTCCTTTTCGAGGCCCAGGCGCATGAGCTGAACGCCCAGGTCGGAGTGCGCCGCCCAAAGCCGCGGGTTGAGCGCCAGGGCTTTTCGGAACAGCTCGACGGCCTCTTCGTAGCGGCGGTTCAGGACGAACTGCCGGCCGGCTTCGGCGTAGGCGGGGGCGTCGAAGCGGGCTTCCGGAGGGCCGTCGTTGAGCAGAGTGATGATTCCGGGGATAGTGAACGATCCCGCGCGGCCGGCTTCTTTGCTCGCGCGCTCGAAGTCGCCTTCTTCCAAGGCCAGCCGGGCGAGCAGCTCGTATCCCTCCGTGAGCTTCGGATCGAGCTGGGCGGCCTGCTCGGCCAGTTCCACCGCCCGCCGGTCGAAAGTCTCGGCGGCGACTAGAGCCAGGCCCAGGACGGCCGCGGCGTTTTTGGGCTCGATCTCCAGAGCCTCCTGAAACAGCGCCTCGGCATCGGCGGGTTGGAACCGCTCCAGAAACAGCCGGCCCCACCGCACTTTCACCGCCGCATTCTTAGGCTGCTCGGCCACCGCCGCCCGAAAGTAGTCGTTCGCCGCCTGAAAATCCCCCCGCCCCCAAGCCTCCTCCGCCAATTTCGGTGACAGGCTACTCTTTCCCCAATTCTGGACCCCTGGATCTCCAATGTTGTCAACAAAACTGCTCTCAAAACCGCCGCCGAAATTGGGGAAAGAGTAGCCTGTCACCGAATTTAGCAGGAGGAGGGTTAGGGGGATCATTGGTCGAGTTGCTCCTGGGTTTGGGCTAGTTTCAGCAGGAGGGCGGTGAGGGTTTTCTTGTAGTCCGCGTCGGGCAGGGCGGCTTTTTCGTACTTCAGCTTGTCGATCTGCTGTTCGAGCGCTTCCTTCCGCTCCAGCAGCGCGCGCTTGGCGGGATCTCTCAATGCCGCGCCCGCCGAGCCGAAGCGCGCCAGCAGGAAGCGGCCTGCCAGTCCCGGGCCGGCTTCGGCCAGTTGCGGATGCTCGGTGGCCAAACGCTTCTGCGTCTCATAAAACCCTTTGGTCTTCTGCTCGGCGTAGCGGAAGGCCTCCGCCGCGCTGATCGACTCGTTCTTGTCCGTGTCGGCCGACGGATCGCGCAGCGCCTCGATCCAGTAGCGCCCGAACACCGCCACCAGCCGCTCGGTGCCCGAACGCGTGGCGGTGACCACCACCCGGTTGGGGGCCTTCAACGCCTCCAGCGCGCCGCCGCTCGACGAGGTCGTAACCACTACAAGTTGCCGCCCGGCGCGGATGCCGTTCAACAAGCCGGCCAGCTCGGCGGCGGTAATATCCGGCCCGGGCAGGTTGAATCGGTAATCGACGCCGTCCCAGGTGCCGTGCCCGATCAGCGTAAGCACGAAGTCGTCTTCAGGCGTGGCGCCTTCGCCCACTTTCTTGAGGACCGCGCGCA
>JACQZT010000122.1 GCA_016213755.1 Acidobacteriota bacterium
AGGACGTCGGGCTTCTCGCGCGCCAGGATCTGCTCCGCGAACTCCGGCGTGATGGGCTCGATGTACGTCCGGTAGGCGAACCCCGGATCGGTCATCACGGTGGCCGGATTGGAATTGAGGAGGACGACCCGATAGCCCTCCTCCTGGAGGGCCTTGCAGGCCTGCGTGCCCGAGTAGTCGAACTCGCAGGCCTGGCCGATGATGATGGGGCCGGAGCCCACGATCAGGATGCGGTGGATGTCGTTGCGTCTGGGCATCGTCGCTCCCGGTCAGCCTTTCTTCCAGTCGGTCATGAGTTTGGCGAAGTCTTCGAACAGGTAGTGCGAATCGTGCGGCCCCGGCGCCGCCTCGGGGTGGTATTGCACGCAAAACACGGGGTGGCTGCGATGGCGGAAGCCCTCCAGCGTGTGGTCGTTGAGGTTCACGTGGGTGAGTTCGATTTCGTTTTGGTTCAGCGAATCCGGGTCCACCGCGAAACCGTGGTTGTGCGAGGTGATCTCGACCTTATTGGTGACCTTGTTCAGCACCGGGTGATTGGCGCCGCGGTGGCCGAACTTGAGCTTGTAGGTGCGGCCGCCCAGCGCCAGGCCCAGGATCTGGTGGCCCAGGCAGATGCCGAAGATGGGCGTCTTGCCGACGATCTGGCGCACTTGCGCGGCCTGAAATTCAAGCGGCTCCGGGTCGCCCGGGCCGTTGGACAAAAACACGCCGTCGGGTTTCAGCGCCAGGACGTCTTCGGCGGCGGTGTCCGCCGGCACGACGGTGACGCGGCAGCCGGTGTGCACCAGGCGCCGCAGGATGTTGCGCTTGATCCCGAAGTCGTACGCCACCACGTGGAAACGCTGTTCTCCCGCCGCGCCGATCTGCTCGGACGGGGAACAGGCATCCACGCCGGCGGTCCATTCGTAGCGCTTGCGGGTGGAAACCTTGGGCGCCAGGGCCAGGCCGGCCATGGAGGGGATGCCGCGGGCCATCTCCACCAGCGCTTCGGGTTTTTCGCCGCGCGCGGAGACCACGCCCCGCATGACGCCGCGCGTGCGCAGACGCCGCACCAGCCCGCGGGTGTCGATTTCGGCGATGACCGGGATGCCGTGATCGGCCAGGAAGCGGTCGGCCTCGCGTTCGGAGCGCCAGTTGGAGGCCAGGGGCGAGAATTCCCTCACCACCAGTCCTTCGATGTAGGGCCGGCCGGACTCGTCGTCGGCCAGGTTCGAGCCGTAGTTGCCGATCTGAGGGTAGGTCAGAACCACGATCTGGCCGCTGTAGGAAGGGTCGGTGAATACTTCCTGGTAGCCGGTGATGGCGGTATTGAAGACCACCTCGCCGCTCGACTGCGCGCGCGCACCAAATGCGCGGCCCTCGAAGATCGTCCCATCTTCCAGGGCCAGGACTGCTTTATCCAAGTCCGATGCTCCTCTTATCTGTGGCTACACGCTGGCCCAGCCAGCGACGGAAGGTGTAACTTTTATTTGAGCATTTTGGGGCGTGCGGATTCAACCGGGCGCTACTCCCGCCCGGGGCGGATTTCAATATAGTCGAGCGGCGCATTCTCGCCACCCTGTGCCGCGCCTGTCACGCGAATCTCGTCGCCCGGGCGCAGCGCCAGGCCGCGCACGGTGCGGCGGGTCGAGGAGTGGCCGTCGATGCGCACGGTGGGGATGGTGTCGGCGGCCTGCCACTCCGAAACCAGTTGCTCTCCAACGAAGAGCCGGTATTGCGAGACGCCGTTGCGCTGATCGAAGTATTGCACGGCGACGTCGAACCAGCCCGGCTGGCCCTGGTAGCGGAACGACGCCGAGCAGCGCCGGGCCTCGGCGGCGCACTGGATGGCCTTGTAGCCGGAGGCCGTCTCCCAGGGCTTGACGTCCACCACCTGGTAGCCGTCGAGGGTCATGGCCTCGGCTTCCACCCGGCCGGTGTAATTTCCCGCGCGGCCTCCGGCGTCGGCGATGCCGGACGTGCGGAAGAACCAGGAGTTAACCGCGTCGCGCCACACTTGGGCGTGGCCGGCCTGGTATTCCAGGCGCGCCAGTACCTCCTGGTAGCGCTGCTCGTCGATGCGCCCGCGGAGCGACTTCCAGTCGCGCGGGTATCTTTCGGCGTCGGCCGCGCCCAGGTAATGGGTGTCGTAAATGTGCTGGATTACGGTCTTGCCCGAGTGCAGCACGTGCGTGTACGGAACATGGTGCATGAACAGCAGCAGCTCGTCGGGGCACTCCTTCCGCGATTCGTAGACCTTGGCCACCGGCGGCCGGAACTGGCCGATGAAGCCCGTGCCGGTGGACACGGTGCGGTTCATGCCGATGCCCTTTTCGTCGGCTCGGTGCCACTGGCCCCAGCCGTTGCGCTCGGAGGCCTCCACCGCCGGCCCGTAATGGTTGCCGGTAATCTCGGTGAGCGTCTGCGCGCCCAGCGGTCCGGTGTAGTTCTCGAACGTGCGCCAGGAGCGGAGCTGCATGTCGGCCACGGTCTTCACCACCAGCGGATCGTGATCGAAGGTGAGGCGCGTCCACTCCTCAGCGATGCGGCTCGCGCTGAGATCCGGATTCCAGGCCAGGCGTCCGTAGCCGTACAGGTTGGCCTGCGAGAAGGGATGCCCGAGCCAGTTGGCGTTGAGCCCGGCGTTGGACACCCCGACAAAGCCGCCCGCGGGCCGGCGAAAGGTCTTGCCCGCGACCAGCGCTTTGACCGGCGTCCCCGCCCCTTTGGCGTGCAGATCGAAATCGAGCGCCTCTTTCCACATCGGGACGAGGAAGACGAGATGCCTGCCCTGGCCGAAGTACTCTTGCGTGATTTGCAGCTCGACGGCCTGGTTGGTCTTCTCGAGTGCGCCGAAAAGCGGCGAGGCGGGTTCGCGCACCTGGAAGTCGATGGGGCCGTGCTTGATCTGCACCACCACGTTGTTTTCGAACTGCCCGTCCAGTTTGTAGAAATTGTCGTGGGCCGCGCGGGCGCGATCGTTCTTCAGGTTGCGCCAGTCCATGCGGTGGTCGTAGACGAAGCCGCGGTAGAAAATGAGGCCGCCGTGCGGGCCCAGCGCGCGGGCGATGACGTTGGCCGCGTCGGCGTGCGTGCGGCCATAGGCCGACGGGCCCAGGCGGCCCTCCGAGTCGGCCTTCACCACGATGCCGGCCAGGTCGGGCACGGCGCGGTAGATCTCGTCCACTTTGTTCTTCCACCAGGCCGCGACGCCGGCATCCAGCGAGTCGAAGGTGGCGAGCCCTCCCACGCGCCGGGGGCTGCTGAAGTCCACCGCCAGGGCCAGTTGGACGCCCCACGGCCGGAACACTTCGGCCACGCGCGCCAGTTGGGGCATGAACTCGGGGCTGATGACGCGCGGGTTGGCGTTGACGTTGTTGATGGAGCAGGCGTGGATACCCAGCGAGGCCAGCAGGCGGGCGTAATCGCGCGCGGCGTCCAGGTTCTCCCGCACGTTGTCTTTCTCGAAGAAGATGGAAGCGCCGCCATAGCCGCGTTCGATGGTTCCGTCCAGGTTGTCCCAGTGGTTCACCCAGCGCACGGGCGCGTAAGGTTCCTGTTTGTCATCCAGAAGCGTCACCGATTCCCGCAGCGCGATCCGGCGCAACAAGGCGAAGACGCCGTACAGCACGCCCCGATCGTTGGACGCCGCGATGACCACGTGACTGACCCCGCCGGCCGTGATGGTCTTGATGTGAAAACCGTCTGGTTTGAGTTCTCCGGCCGGACGCAGGGACGCCGGCAGGTCGGAGAGCGTGCCCAGAACGATGGCCCTCTCTTTGGGGAGCCGGCTCTCAATCCGCGGGGTCCGGCTCAGCATGCCGCCGATGCCGCGAATCAACTCCTGCCGGGCGTTCAGCACCACGGGCGAATCGCCCAGCGCCACCACGGCGGCGGGCAGGACGCGGTAGCGCTGCTGGCTCGGCGCATCCTCAACCGGGCTGTACCGCAGCCAGGCCTCGTGGCCGGTCTCGGCGCAAAGCATTGCCGCCGGCGCCAGGGCGAATCGCAGCACTTTCCACATCGCACGCTTCTCCTCTCAGCAACTCTACCGCACTGCCGGTGCGCCGCAGACGGCCGGCGATCTCCCCTGAAACTAGATTCGGCGAGTCCGCAGGCGCGTGGTAGGATCGTCACAACGGAGGATGATTTCGTGAATGTTATCCCGTTCGAACTTGGCGACGGCGTCACCATCCACTTCGAAGCCGAGCCTTCCGCCGTTTCCGGAGGACCGCAGCCGATCTCCCGGCTGGGTGATGCCATGGAAAGCCTGGGGCGGTCCTTTGAAGGCTCTGTCGAGGCCATTGGCAGAATGGCCGGTGTCATGATTGGCAAAGTTCGGGAGTGCGCCCCCGACCCGCCCACCGACGTGGAGATCACGTTCGGTCTGAAAGCCTCGGCGGAGTTGCAGGGATTCGTCATTGCCAAGGCCGGGGCCGAGGCGAATTACACCGTGCGTCTGGCCTGGAAGAGCCAGCCCGCACCTCGCTGACCCACGGTCGCCCAATGACCTCAAGCGTGGTTCAGATTCGCGACCGCAGGGGCCGAGTCATCGGCGCCGGCGTGGCCTGCGAACCACGCGGATTCGTATTGACCTGCTACCACGTCTTCGCCGATGCCATCGGCATTCCCCGAGACGGCTCGCCGATCACGAGCGGCACAGTTCCGATTTCCGTTCCCGGCAGCGAAGAGACCGTGGCCGCCGAATTAGTGCTCGGATCCCCGCTCGATCAGTTGGACCTTGCCCTTTTGCGCGTGGATCCGGAGCGAATGTTGCGCGGCGTCGTCCCGCGGCCGCTCTGCGACATCCCCCTCAATCGCGGGTTGCCGTTCCGCTGCTACGGCTTTCCGGCCGGCTACGACGACGGAGTGTGGGCCTACGGATCCTTGCAGGATGCGCTCGGCTGGCAGCGGTTTCAAGCCGAAGTGAAGCACCTGGGTCCGGGCTTCAGCGGCGCCCCGGCCGAGGAATTGCAGATGGGCCGGGTGGTTGGACTGATGAGCGCGCACGACCCCGCCCGGGCGGCCGGCTTCGTCATTACCGTGGCCCAGATTCGCGCCTTCACCG
>JACQZT010000123.1 GCA_016213755.1 Acidobacteriota bacterium
AGGGCGGCCGGGCGGAACCGATCGCCGGCGCTTCGGGGAACGGCATGAGCAACACCTTCCCTAAGGTTTCGCCCGACGGCCGCTGGATCGTGTTCGTCCAGTGCCGCAACGCTCAACTGATGCGTCCCGACAGCCGGCTGTACATCGTCCCGGTGGGTGGCGGCGAGGCGCGGCCGATGCGCTGCAACCTTCCGGTCATGAACTCCTGGCACAGCTTTTCGCCCAACGGCCGCTGGCTCGTCTTTTCGTCCAAAACCCGCTCTCCTTATACGCAGATGTACCTGACCCACCTGGACGAAGACGGCAACGACAGCCCGGCGATTCCGATCGACAACGCGACGGCCGCCAACCGCGCGGTGAACATCCCCGAGTTCGTCAACATTTCGGCAGGCGAATTGGCAAGGATCGATGTCCCGGCGGTCGACTACTACCGGATATTCGACCGGGCGCTGGACCTCGCCAAGAAGGGGCAGTATGAGGCGGCCGTCATCGAGTGGAAGAAGGCGCTGGAACTGGCTCCGGAGGACGCCTCCGTCCGCATGAACCTCGGAATCGCTCTGGCCGGATCGGGCAGGTTGAACGAAGCGATCGCGCAATACCGGAAGGCTCTGGAGATCAACCCGGAGTATCCCGAGGTCCACAACAACTTGGGAGTTGCGCTGGCCGCCGTGGGAAAGCTGGACGAATCGATTGCCCACTACGAGAAGGCGCTGGCGGCAAACCCGGACTATCCCGAGGTCCATAACAATTTCGGAGTTTCACTGGCCCGGACGGGAAAGCTGGAGGAAGCGATTGCGCATTTCCGAAAAGTCCTGGCGGTAAACCCCAACTCCGCCGACGTCCAGAGCAACCTGGGGCGTGCTCTGGTCAGAGCGGGACAGGTGGATGTGGCGATCGCTCACTTCGAGAAGGCCCTGGAACTCAACCCCAGCTCCGCTGAAATCCACAACACTCTTGGAGTGATGCTGGTTGGGAAACAGAGGTTGGATGAGGCAATCGCGCACTTCGAGAAAGCCCTGACCGTCAATCCCCGGTACGCCGAGGCTCACCAGAACCTGGGCGATACGCTCTATTACTTGCAAGGGAAAGCTCCGGAGGCGCTGGCGCACTGGCGCGAGGTGCTCCGCGCGTCGCCCAACCACGTGCTGGTTTTGAACCAGACGGCCCGGGTGCTGGCCACCAGCCCCGAGGCCTCCTTGCGGAACGGCGCTGAAGCCGTCGCGCTGGCGGAGCGGGCGGTCCAACTGTCGGGAGCGCGAGAACCGGAAATCCTCGATACACTGGCCGCCGCTCTTGCCGAGGCGGGCCGGTTCTCGGAAGCCGCCGAAACCGCACGCCGGGCCCTGGCTCTCGCCGCCGAACGAAACAACCAGCCGCTGGTGGAAGCGGTCAAGGCGAGGATCGCGCTTTACGAAGCCAGGACTCCCTTGCGCCGGGCGCAGTAGCCCTCCGTGCGCTGACCACGCCGGGCGCCCCGCGCGCATGGCGCCCGGAAAAATCGCGGCCGCGGACGAGAGGGATCTTCAGCGTCTCGAAATACCTCGGCGCCCTCCGGGTATCCGCAAGCACTCAATACGTCTCCCACGGCGGCCGGGTGAATCCGGGCGCCATTTCGCGGCCGAAGCGCAGCGGCGGAAGCCCGTTCTCAAACGCCCCGATGTCCGGCGCCGCGCCGCTGAAGTCGTCGTTGAAGCCGGGCAGGCGGACGGCGCGGTCGAGCGCCGGGTTCTTCTGCCCCACCAGCGGGTCGGTAATAGCGACACTGCGGCCGTTGTGCGTGGACTCGATGCGGCCCCACTGGATGCGGTTCATAGTGGGCGCCAGGAACCACTCCAGGCGCTCGCTGGGCAGGAACATCGAGCGGACGAAGCCTCCGCCCAGGTAGCCCCCGGTGAGGTCGTTCTTGAAGTCGTTGGGCCCAGCGCCTCTTTCCTGCGGATAGGTGCGCCCGCGGGAGTAGAAGATATTGTTGCGGCTCACGGCGTTGTGCAGTTCGTGGCTGCTGAAGACGTCCAGTCCGCCGCCCGGCTGGAGCGCCGTGTTGTGGAAGATGAAGCGGTAGCCCAGGCCGGTGGAGACGCGCTCGCCGTCGATGGTGAGATAGTTCATGCCGGTCTTGATCATCATGCCGCCGGAGGGGTCCTGGTGCGTAATGCGGCTCTCGCCGAACACGTTGCGGAAGATGTACAGCGGCCCCATGGCCGTGGACGCGGTGGCGACGTGCACGAAGGTGTGATGAATGTAGTTGCTCCAGATGCGCACGTTGCAGTTGGCGCCTTCGCTCTCGATGGCGTCGTCCCAGCAGTTGGAGACGATGTTGCCGTAGATGTCCGAGTCGCGGTTCGGGCTGCCCTTGAAGCTGTAATTGCTGCCGCCGCCGATGCCGTCGTTGAAGCCGTGGTCCTCGGTCGAGCGAATCGTGTTGTAGCGGACGATGTTGCCGCCGCGCGAGTCGATGAGCGAGATGGCCTGCGGGCCGGAGGGGTGCCCGCTCTCCCAGTCGTTGGAGCCGCTGCGGGGATACTCGATGAGGTTGCGCTGGACCACCAGGCGGCCGGCGTCGCGGGCGGCGTAAACGGCGCTGTCGGAACCTCCCGTCACGCCCCACACGCGCGCGCCGCCCAGGCGCCCCCAGCCGGTGATGTGGCAGTCCTCCACCACCACGTTCTGCACTCCTTCGCGGATAAACACGCCGTGAATGCCGGCGTTTTTGAGCTCCAGGCCGCGGAGAATGACGTAGTCCGCTTCGACCACGACGTTGCAGTCGGAGAGGTTGAATACGTCGCTCACGAATCTCGTGCCTGGGGCCGGCTCGACCAGGTGCCAGCCGCCGGCAGTGCCCCCTTCGCGGATGGAAATGGTCTGATCCGTGCCGCCGCCCGAGAGGCGAGTCGTCTTTCCCACGGGGAACTTCTCGCTGCGCGTGCGAGCCTGAAACTCCACTTTCTGGCCTCCCGCTTCCAGCCGGATGTCATAGGAAGTGTCGGGGGTCAGATGCACGAGCGAACCCCGGTACTGCTTCTCCCGCGCGTCGTACACCGGCGGGTATCCTTCCCGCCATTCGGCGGCCTTCGCCGTCCGGTACCAGACCCGGCACGACTCCGCCGCCTCGGCGCGGTTGTGGTACAGTCCGAGAGACTCAAACGTCGCTTCGGTCCATGCCGCGGCCTGGCTCAGCAATGCCGCCGCGAGGTATATCCCGATTCCGTGCATAAGCCTCCTGGGTTTCATCCGAGTTTACAGAATCCCGAAGGCCCTTGACGAAGCGCGCGGAGAACCGGGACCATGGGACACGGATGCCGGCTTTGGCCATTGCGGACGACGCAACCGGGGCGTTGGAGACCGGAGCGCAGTTCGCGCGCCGGGGGGCCGCGACGCAGGTCTGGTTCGGCGAGGGATGGCCGGAACGGGATCGCGCGGCCGCCCTGGTGATCGACACGGAAACCCGCCACCTTCCGCCGCGGGAGGCCTACCGCCGGGTGCGCGAGTTGCCGGCCGGCGGCTTCCAGCGGGTCTACAAGAAGACCGACTCCACTCTGCGCGGCAACATCTCCGCCGAGTTCCGGGCGCTGCTGGAGATGTTCCCCGGCCGGCCGCTCGTGTATGCGCCGGCATATCCGGCGCTGGGCCGCACGGTGGAGCGCGGGGAGTTGCTGGTGGACGGCCGTCCGCTGGCCGAATCGGCGTTCGCCAAAGATCCGCTGAACCCCGTGCGCGAGGGTTCGATTCCGGCTCTGCTCGGCGATTGCGGCGCACCGGTGGTGTGCGTGGCGGGGCCGGAAGAACTGGCGGCGGCGCTGGAGCGCGCCGCGGTCATTGTCTGCGACGGATCGACCGACGCCGACCTGGTCGCGGTGGCCGCGGTCCTCGACGCCTCCGAGCGGCTTTGTCTGGCCGCCGGTCCGGCCGCGTTTGCGGGGCACTGGATCGGCTCGCCGGCGCCGCCCCGGCCGGTGCCGCCTCCGGCCGTGCGCCACTGCCTGATCGTCAACGGGAGCCTGCACCCGGCCTCGCGCCGCCAGGTGGAAGCGGCCGGAGAGAGCGACTGGCCCATACTGACTACGCCCCACGAGCTTCTCGGCGATCCGCTTTCGGTGGCACGGCGGCTGGCGCTCTCGGTGCGGGATACTCTGGAAGAGGGCGGCTTCGACGGGGTGATCGTATTCGGCGGCGACACGTTGCGCGCGATTCTGAGCGCGCTGGACATCCGGATGGTCACGGCTTTCGGCGAACTGCTGCCCGGCGTGCCGCTGTCTCGCGCGCGCTGGCGGGAGGGGCGGCTGGCCCTGATCACCAAGGCGGGCGGCTTCGGCTCGCCGGACGAACTGCGTTTGATTCGCCGCGCTTTGGAGAGACAGGCATGACTTTCGGCATCACCATGGGCGACTCCAGCGGGGTAGGCCCGGAAATCGTCTTGCGGGCCTTCCGCGACGGCGAACTGCGGTACCCGGTAATCGTGTTCGGAGATCTGGCGGTGCTGGAGGCGTGCAACCGGAGGCTGGGCCTCGGCGTTAGCCTGGGCAATGCGGCGGGGGCGCTCAACGTGGCCGACCTCGCCCGCCTAAGGGAAGCGGATATCACCCCGGGCCGGCTGAACGCCAAGTCCGGCGCCGCGGCGCGCGACTACGTGGTGGCCGCCACGCGGGCCGCGCTGGACGGCCAAATCGCGGCCGTGGTGACCTTGCCCATGAACAAGGAGGCCACGAGGCTGTCCGACCCGGCCTTCACCGGCCATACCGAGCTGATCGGCGAACTGTGCGGAGTGCGCGACGTGACCATCATGCTGGCCTCCGAGCAACTGATCGTCACCCACGTCAGCACGCATGTCTCGCTGCGCACAGCCATCGAGCGGGTGAAGCGGGAGCGCATCCAGCGCATTATCGAACTGACCTGCCAGGCCATGGCAAAACTGAAAGAGCATCCTCGCGTGGCCGTGGCGGGCCTGAACCCGCACGCGGGCGAGCACGGATTGTTCGGACGCGAAGAGATCGAGGAGATTGAACCCGCGGTGGCCTGGGCCCGCGAACGCGGGCTGCCCGTCGAGGGCCCCATCGCCCCCGACGCTCTCTTTTACCTGGCGGTGCGCAAGAAGCGATACGACGCGGTGGTGTGCATGTACCACGACCAGGGGCACGTGCCGCTCAAGCTGCTGGACTTCGAAGCCGGAGTGAACGTGACCCTGGGCCTGCCCATCGTCCGCACTTCTGTGGACCACGGCACGGCCTTCGACATCGCCTGGCAGGGCGTGGCCTCGATCCGCAGCCTGGTCGCCGCCCTGGAATTTGCGGCCCGAAGTTGTCAACGCTAAAATTCCAATAAGAATCAATATGTTGCAAGGGATACTTGTCACTCCTCGGCCGAGTGTGCTAATAATAATGCCGTGGGCTTCCTGTTGGATCTAGTGAGGCCCGTCGACGAAAGTCCTAGGAACCGATTTCGTTTCTCAAGGGAGGTATAGGCAACAATGAAGATTCGTCCGCTCTACGACCGGATCGTGGTGAAACGGCTCGGGGAGACTGAAGAGACCACCATTGGTGGCATCATCATCCCCGACAGCGCGAAAGAAAAGCCCCAGAAGGGCGAAGTGATCGCCGTGGGCCAGGGAAAGCGCCTGGACGACGGCAAGCTCGTGCCGCTGGAAGTGAAAGTCGGCGACAAGATTCTGTTCGGCAAGTACTCGGGCAGCGAAGTCCCCAAGCTGGGCGACGACGAGTACCTGATCATGCGTGAGGACGAAGTTCTCGGCATTCTCGAGAGCTAGTCGAGGCGAGGAGGAGAGAAAACATGGCAGCAAAACAGATTGTTTACAGCGAAAATGCCAGGCAGGCGATTTTGCGCGGCGTCAACCAGCTCGCCGATGCGGTGAAGGTCACGCTCGGCCCCAAGGGCCGCAACGTGGTCCTCGAGAAAAAGTTCGGCGGCCCGACGATTACCAAGGACGGCGTCACGGTAGCCAAGGAAATCGAGCTCAAGTGCCCGCTGGAGAACATGGGCGCGCAGATGGTGCGCGAGGTTGCGTCGAAGACCTCCGACATCGCGGGCGACGGAACCACGACGGCGACCATTCTGGCGCAGTCGATCTACCGCGAAGGCGTGAAGAGCGTGGCCGCGGGCGCTAACCCGATGGCCCTCAAGCGCGGCATCGAGAAGGCCGTTGAGACGGTGGTCGAGGAAGTCCGCACCTTCAGCAAGCCGGTTACGGGCGAAATGATCGCTCAGGTGGGCACCATTTCGGCTAACGGCGACGAGACCATCGGCAACACCATCGCCGAAGCGATGAAGAAGGTCGGCAAGGACGGCGTCATCACGGTGGAAGAGTCCAAGACGATGCTGACCGAGCTGCAGACCGTGGAAGGCATGCAGTTCGACCGCGGCTACCTGTCCCCCTACTTCATCACCGATCCGGACCGCATGGAAGTGGTTCTGGAAGATCCCTACATCCTGATCCACGAGAAGAAGATCTCGAACATGAAGGATCTGCTGCCGGTACTCGAGCAGATCGCCCGCAGCGGCAAGCCGCTGCTGATCATCGCCGAGGAAGTGGAAGGCGAAGCGCTGGCCACGCTGGTGGTCAATAAGCTGCGCGGCACGCTGAACGCCTGCGCGGTGAAGGCTCCGGGCTTTGGCGACCGCCGCAAGGCGATGCTGGAAGACATCGGCATCCTGACCGGCGGCAACGCCATCATGGAAGAAACCGGCATCAAGCTGGAAGGCGTCCAGTTGAAGGACATGGGCCGCGCCAAGCGCGTCACGGTGGACAAGGACAACACCACCCTCATCGACGGCGCCGGCAGCCAGAAGACCATCGAGGGCCGCATCAAGCAGTTGCGCGCCCAGATCGAAGAGACGACCTCGGACTACGATCGTGAGAAGCTCCAGGAGCGCCTCGCGAAGCTGGTCGGCGGCGTCGCGGTGATCAACGTCGGCGCGGCCACCGAGGTCGAGATGAAGGAGAAGAAGGCTCGCGTCGAGGACGCGATGCACGCCACGCGCGCCGCGCGTGAGGAAGGCATCGTCCCCGGCGGCGGTGTGGCCCTCATCCGC
>JACQZT010000114.1 GCA_016213755.1 Acidobacteriota bacterium
AGGATCTGAAGACCTCCGACAACTATTGGAGGTTTTACAACCTGGTTCCGGGCCGCAAGCTTGAGTTCACCGTCAATTCCAAGCCCGACCGGGACGGCGCCTGGACGGTGAGCCTGGAGCCATTGAGCGGCACGGCCCAAGGCAGCCTGGAGTATGAGAAGTGGGTGGACGCGCGCGGCGCCATGGTCGAAAAGCTCTCGCAGGGCCAGATCGGGTACCTGCACATCCGCGCCATGGACGCGCCCTCGCTGCGCAAGTTCGAGCGCGACCTGCTGGAGAATCAGTCCAAGAAGGCTCTGATCATCGACCAGCGCTTCAACGGCGGCGGCGGCATCGACCAGGAACTGCTCCAGATCCTGGGCCAGCGGCGCTACCAGGCCACGCGCTCGCGCGGCTCCATCGACATGCAGCGGCCGGCGCGGGCTTTCTTCGGGCCTATGGTGGTAATGCAGAACGAGCGCTCGGCCAGCGACGCCGAGATGTTCCCCGACGGCTTCCGCGCCCTGGGATTGGGCAAGCTGGTGGGGGTCCCGACCTACGGGGCGGTGATCGGCACCGGCGCGTACCGCCTGCTGGACGGCTCCACCATCCGCACGCCCGGCGCTGGGGTCTTCACCGCCAAAGGCGTCAACATGGAGAACTACGGCGTGCCGCCGGACGTTTACGTGGACAACACGCCGGCGGACTTTCTGGCCGGCCGGGACATGCAGATCGAGAAGGCCATCGAGGTGCTGCGGGCCGAGATCAAGTAGCCGGTTTCCACTCCAGCCTGGCGATCTGAATGCCTTTCAGACTGGGCAGCAGCGCGGCGATGTACAACGCGCCCTCGTGCTCGACGATTTCCGGGGCCGCGATGGGCAGCCGGCAGACCAGGTAGCGGTCGTCGTTGACGCCGAAATCGGCCGGGTCTTGGGAGCGGTAAACGCTGGTCTGGGCGTTCTCGCCATAGCGCTGGGTGCGGAACAGGTAGAAGTAGCCGGTGGGCTGGTGGTGAAAGACGAACGGGCATTCGGCCGAAAAGGGGCCGGCGCCGGCCGACCCGCCTGAGGCCACCACCTTCGAGGCGCTCCAGTTCACCAGGTCGCGGGAGGTGCGCAGGTAATCGGCGCCCAGCCGGTTCGGGTAGGCGGTGTAGTAGCCGTGGTAGAGCTCGCCGATGCGGAGGACCATGATGTCGCGCGTGTTGTTGCCCGGCCCTTCGTTGAAAATCCCCGCCCGCCCGTTGGCGCGCAACTGGCGGGCGAAGGTCTTGCCGTCCGCGCCGCGGGCCATGCAGATGTTTTCCCAGTCGCCGTAGAACATGATGTACTCGGCGCCTACCCGAATGACATGCGGGGCTTGCAGCCCGCCCTCGGTCTCGCCGAAGGCGGGGTCGGCTTGCATGGCGATGCCCATGGGTTGCCAGGCGCGATCGGTGAGGCGGGCGCCCTGCCAGCGGTGGAACAGCCGGGTCTTGCCCCCGCAGGCGGTCCCGCGGATGCAGGACCACAACTGCCAGCTCCCGTCGGCGGCCTGCCAGAGGGCGAAGTCCACCGGTTGCTGGCCGGCGGTGGTGTAGGGACCCAGGTTGGGGTCGCCGGCCACCTGCCACCAGGGGCTCGCGACGCGGGGAATCAGCACCGGTTCGGCGGCCGCCGCCAGGAGCGGCACGAGCAGACAGGCGAGCGTCTTCATGCGGATTACTATATCGTTTCCAGTGAGGCCCGCGCCGGGATCTGGTAACCTGGACGGTAGAGCGTAACTTTCGACGGCTTCGCTGCGCCTAATTCTCGAAGACCGGCGTAACGTTACACATTGAGGGAATCATGTCGGCAATCGGCAACCCAGTTCCGCAACCGATCCAAACAGAGCAACCGGCTGGCCCGGCGCCCGAAGCCCCGCGCAGTTGGCATGCTGTTAAGCTATTGATTTTGTTGGTTTTAGTTGCAGGCGGCGGGCTTCTGGCTTATTTTCAGTGGCTGCGTCCAAAGGCCACCGCCCCGGCTGCGGCGCTGGCGGCCGTGCGCACCGCGAAGGCGACGACCGGCATGGTGGAACGCACCATCCGCATCGCGGGGCAGACCTCCGCCCGAGACTATGCCAACATCATTGCGCCCCTGTTGCGCGGACCGGAGAACCGGAATTCGCTGTTCCTGCTGAAAATGACCAAGTCGGGCGTGGCCGTCAAGAAAGGCGACTTGCTGGCGCAAATCGACGCCCAATCGGCGCAGGACCACATCGACGACACCCAGGACACGGTGCGCCAGGCGGAGAACGACGTCGGGAAGCGCAAGGCTGAACAGGATGTGGATTGGGAAAACTTGCTGCAGTCGGTGAGAGTGTCCAAAGCCGAGTTCGACAAGGCCAAGTGGGAGGCGCAGGCGGCCGAAGTCCGCACGGTGGTGGACCAGGAGCTCATGAAGCTCTCGGTGGAAGAATACGAGGCCCGCTACACCGAAGTGCAGACCGACCTGCCGCGCAAGAAAGCGTCGCAGGCATCCGAACTGAGGATTTTGGAGATCACCCTCGACCGGCAGCGGCGGCACCTGGACCGGCACATCGTGGACATCAAAAAGTACACCATCACGTCGCCGATGAACGGTCTGGCAGTTGTCCAGAACATCTTTCGCGGCGGCGAAATGGCGATGATTCAAGAGGGCGACCAGGTTTACCCCGGCCAGCCGATCATGAAGGTGGTGGACACCGGGAACATGCAGGTTGAGGCCGTCATCAACCAGGCCGAGAGCGAGGAGTTTCGCATTGGCCAGCCGGCCAAGATCACCCTGGACGCGTTTCCTGGTCTGGAACTCAAGGGAAAGGTGTATAGCATCGGCGCACTGGCCGTGGGCGGCCGCATGCAGAACTACTACATTCGCAACATCCCGGTGCGAATCGCGATCGAAGGCTCCGATCCGCGCCTGATTCCCGACCTCTCCGCCGGCGCCGAGGTGGTGATCGAGCGCAGCGAACCGCACTCGACCCTGGTCCCGCAGGGCGCCGTGTCCACCGAAAGCGGCAAGACCTACGTGTACGTCAAGAAGGCGGAAGGCTTCGAGAAGCGGGAAGTCCAGTTGGGACTGCGGAACTACACCTACGCCGTAGTCCTGGCGGGCCTGAGCGCCGGCGACGAAATCCGCCTGAACTAAAACCGGTTTTACCAGCGGCCGGCCAGGGGTTGGGGCGGGGTGGCCAGGGAATGGAATCCGGCCACGCGGATGCGGTCCTGGGCTTTGAACGAGACGACCGGGATTAAGCCCAATTCAAGCAGGCGTTCGGTCGCGCGCTCGGTGAGAAGCGCTTCGGCGCAGGCCTGCATCTGTGGATCCCCGCCGGCATCCTTGTAGATGTGCACCGGCATTCCGCCGATTTCCGCCCGCATGCCCGGGCGCATGTCCCAGCCAAACTCCGAGAACGCCTGCCCGATCAGGGTCAGGCAGGCGAAAACCGGATTGCCCCACAGGTACGCCTCGTGACGCCGCTCCGGCAGCTCCTCGAACGGGAACGCTTCGACCGGGCTGGTGCTCTTGCCGTAGGGCAGGCGCAGCAGGATGCGCGGCAGCGCCAGCCCGAGATAGCGGGCCTCGGGGAACTCGCGCACGAAACTCCAGGCCTCGGAGCGGGCCCGGGTCCAATCGTCCGGATCGGGGGTTTCGCCGAACGATTTGCAGCCCGCCACTTTCGAGCCGGCCGCCGCCAGAAAAGGCGCGCCGGCCTTGGAGGCGATGAGCGCGATGCGGCACAGCAACTCGACGCTGACCAGGCCGTCGTCGAAGGTGTAATCGCCCGCCAGCACGGCCCACGGCATCGCGCCCGGTGTCAGGACCGTCTGTTCGACCAGCAGCTTATAGATGCCCGTGGACGCCAGATCGTCGGCGGAGCCGAAATCGGCCGCCAGTTCGGCCAGCGAGACGTCGAGGATGTATAGCTTGAGCAGTTCGTCCGTCTCGACGCCCCGCGCCAAAAAGTCCAACCCTCGCCAGGCAGCTTCCAGGGCTTGAAAATCGGGGTGATGCAGAATGGCCCGCAGCGCCGCGGCGGTCGCTTGCTCGACTTGCGCCACCATCTCGGACTGGCGCGCGTCGGGCTTGGGAACCAGGTGCGGTTCGACCAGGGCCCGCACGTACGAGGCGAGCGGGTCGGCCCGGCGGAGCGGCGCCGCGGCGCCGCCCGCTTCGGCCTGCTCCACCACCTGGTCCAGCAAGCTGCCGGAAAGCACATCGCTCACGGCCTGCTCCTGGCGCGGCGCGCGCAGTTGCGCGGCCGTCGCGCGAAACGTGGCCGGATCCTCCAGCTTCTCCCGCATCTTCTTCAGGGCCGCAAACACCTCCGTCCCGGCATAAATACGCTCCGGGTGGAAGTCTTCCAGTTCGCGGAACTTGAGCGCGAGGCTGCCCCCGCCGGTCAGGGGCAATTCAAGCGACGCCCCCATCCGGCCCAGCAATCCATCCAGGTTGTCGCGGTCCACCAGCACCGGCCGGCGGCCGGCGACCTTCTCGACGATTCCCCGATTGGCGCGCCCTGTAAAATCGCCCATCACGAGCATCCGGAACGGCGTCTCCGGATCCAAAGCCAGGGCCGACTTGCGTTCCCGCGGAGTGACATCCAGTTCGACACTTCCGAAGTCGTAAGGCTTAGGCATAGCGGAATTATACGCTGAGACGGGTCTCAGCGGACTATAAAATCGTCTTCATTCGCGCACCGCGACCAGGTGCTGGCCGCGCGGCAGAAACAGAACATACCCGGCGCCGGCCTCGATTCCACGGCACTCGGCGGAGACACCGTCCACTTCCAGGCGCGCCGGTTTGCGATCGACGAGCGCCAGCGCCCGCGAGGCGCTGCGATAGGAAAACTCGAGGCCATCGGCCAGCGCCGAGGCGCTCTGCAAATCCCCGCTGAAACCGGCCAGCCGCAAGCGCGGCGCGGCGGGCGCGGGTTCGACCACGTGCGGTCCGGGTGGCAGCCACACGGTCGACCCGTCGGTGGCCGGCCAGGGGCGCCCGTTCACGCGGGCCGGACCGTTCCAGTTCACCCCCACGCCGCGCGGCGAATCGACCACCAGGCGGTCCCCCTTCCGTTCCAGCCGCCCGGCCACTGCCGCCGCGGCGGCGAGCAAGTCCAGGTCCGGGGCCAGAATCGAGTTCTCCGAGTACAGCGCCACGCGGGGAAAAGCGCGCGCGGCCAAATGTACCAATTGCAGCAATTCGCTGCCGGTCTGCTGCCGGGTGGGATAGACGTCCTGGTAGCGCTCGACGATGTTGACGTCGATGGCCAGCTTCTCGGGCCGCGACACCAGGGGCCGGTAGCGTTCGGCAAGTTGCGGGTAGCGCTGGGGTCCCAGGTGCCAGACGGTGGCCGGGTCCTCGACCAGAAAGGTGAAGTCGTGGCGCTCGAGCAAGGGCAGCAGGCGCGCGGCGTCGGCGCCGACGCGGTCCCGCATGTTGGTATCCAGACGGTCGTCGACGTGCGTCAAGACCAGGTCCAGGTGCGAGCGGTCGCGGCGGATGCGATCGAGGCGGGCGATCCAGTCCTCTTGCAGGCGTTGCGCCAGGCCGGCGCGGAAATCGAGAAACGCGCGCAGCGCGGCCGGGTCCTTGGTGTGATGACGGGACGAGGCGGCATTGAAAAGATCCAGCGCATCGAAGCCGGCGCGCTCGCGAAAGGCGAAGCGGGTCTCCTGGTTGAAGGGCGTGAAGCGGGCCGGGTTGGCGTGGCCTTCCAGCGATTCGAAGTACAGCTCGGCCAGGTTCACGCCGTCCCAGTCGAAGCGCCCGGCGAGCGCGCGCACCCCGGTTTCCACCGCCGCCGCGCAGGCCGGGTGGTTCAGGTTCATCAGGCGGCGCCAGTCCAGGTGGGCGTCCTGCAAGAGCGCGGTCTTCTCGCGCCATTCGGGGTGCTCGCGCCAGAACGTCTCGCTGACGTGGGGCAGTTCGAGCCAGGCGTAGACCGTGATGGCGTTTCGGTGGCAGGCATGAATGAGGCGGGCCAGGTAGGCGTCGCGCTCCGCGTGAGGCTCGAAGTAGTGCCAGGCGGCTACGTGCAGCGCCACGATGCCCGCCTTGCGCCAGCGGGCGGCGAAGTAGTCGAGATCCACGCGCAGGCGGTAAGAAGAGTCGAAGAAGGCCCATAGCCGGCGCGAGCGCAGCGGAGGCTGCAAACCCAGGTCGCACAGGGCTTGCGGCAAGTACGGGAAGCGCTCGTAGCCCAGCGCGCCGGGCGTGACCGCCAGCCACAGCAGGCCGCCGACGCCGCGGCGGAGACCGGCCACCAGAGGCGCCCCGGTCCAGCGTTCCCGCACGAAGACTTCGGCCTCCCGGGGGACCTCCCAGACCGGCAGTTCAAGCGCCTTCTCCCACACCACCGCCAGCTTCGGATTGCGCCGGTCCACCACGCTGCGCACCGCGACGCGCTGCGCGCCGGGCCGGAAGCCCAGCGCGGCCGCCAGTTCGGATTCGCCCTCCACGACCACCACGGCGCCCTGCGCGGCGCGCTCCTGCCACTGCCCGGCGGAGACCGCGCTGCCGGCGCGCACAATGTAGACCGCCGCGGCGCCGGCGCCGCCCTGCACTAAGCCGACCGAGGAGAGGATGGCGGGCCAAGGGCCAGGCTCGTCGTCGGTCATTTGAAAGCCGACCTGCGCGGTCAGGCATCCGGCGCAGGCGACCAGTGCCACGCTAAATCGTTTTCGCATACCAGAGTCCCACTCGAAGGTCGTAAAACACCGGGCCGCGCGGGTTGCCTTCCAGGACGCGGCAGCTCCCGCGCAGCGCGCCGACCGTCAGGCTGAACGAGGAGGGCATCCATCGCCAGCGAAATCGGAGGCCCGGCCCGGTCTCCTGGAAGTTGGCCCAGTACTGCCGCCGGGTGTCGGCGGTGACATGAAAATTCCAGAACAGTTGCGAGCGAAACCCGCCCGGCAGCGCGGGCAGCGTGGCGCCTAGCCGGTTTTGCGCGTAAACGATGAAGTTGTTCTGGAACCGGCTGAGGAACACGGCATCGGCGGCGGTTTCGAAGAACAAGCCCGCCGATTCGCCCTGCAACAGGCGGCCAAAACCGCGCGAAAACGACACGCCGCCGCGATAGTCGGGCAGCATGCGCCGGCCGTCCTGGCGGCGCCACAGGTAGCTGACCGCGGTGCCGGCTTCAAACCAGGCCGCCGCACCGCCCCAGGATGGCGTGGTCAGACCCAGGCCGCAGATCAGGGAGCTTTCCGACAGGTACTGTGGCAGCGCGTCGCCGGTGGTGCGCCGCGTATCGCCGATGAAGCGCAGAGAGACGTAGGGCCGCAGCGGGAGCCGCGCGACCCGCAACTCGGCCCGCAACTGGCCGTAGGAGAACAGGTCGTGCCAGCGCGAGGAGAAGACCGGAAACAGCCACAGAGTGGTGCGCAGTCGCGCCTGGGCCGGCCGCAGGTTGTTGTAGGCGCGGCGCGCCTCGGCGGCCACGGCCGGGTCGGGGCTGCGCCGCGCCAGGTCGAACCAGCGGATGGCCTCGTCGTCCTGTTTGAGGAGGTTGTGCGCCCAGCCCAGCCGCAGCATCACGTCGAAGTCGGCCGGGTCCATTTCGTGAACCACCGTCAGGTACTTCACGGCGTCCTTGAGGTAGCCGGCCTTGAGGCTGCGCTCGGCCAGCGTGCGGGCCTCGATCGAGACCCGGGCGCGGGGCGTTTCCGGCCGGCGCTTGAGCGTCCGCGGCAGTTTCAGCGCCGTGCGCACCCGGTCAGCCAGTTCCTCGTCCGGCCCTTTCAGGACGCGGTCCAGGAAGGGCAGCGCGGCCGCGGTCTCACGGCGCGCCAGCAGAAGGAAGCCATACTGGGCTGCGGAGAGCAGGTCGCCGGGCGCGGTCAGGACGAGGTCACGGAACTCGCGCTCGGCGTCTTCCTTCTGGTCCATGGCCAGGAAGAGGTAGGCCAGTTCGCGGCGCAGTTCGACGTTTTTTGGGTCCAGTTCCAGCGCGGCGCGGAATTCGTACACATATGGATAACGACCGGGCATTAGCTCGCGCGCCCGTTCGGCGGCTCTCGACTCGGGCCCCCGCGAGGCGGCCAGCAGCGCGGCCATCGATTGTTCCTCGCGGCCGAGCGTCTGCCACACCCGGCCCAGGTCCACCAGCAGCGCGCGCTGGTCGGGCCGCAGGCGCCAGGCCTTCTCGTAGTGCTGGGCCGCCAGTTCCGGCAGGTCGCGCTTGTCGGCCAGTTCGGCCAGTTCCCGGTGGGCGCTATAGTTGTCCGGCGACATTTCGAGCGCCTTGCGCCATCGTTCGAGGCCCTCGGCCAGCGGCCGGTCGATGTTCTGAAACGCCTGTTCGGCGGTGGCGTGGGTCTCGGCGTCGCCGCTGTGGCGCAGGCGGTTGAAGACGCGGCGCGCTTCGGCGGGCCGTCCGGTGTCGTTCGCCAGGAAGGCGAATTCCAGTGCCGCTCGCTCGTCGGACGGATCCAGCCGCATGGCCTCGGCAAACTCGTCGCGGGCGGCCTCGCTTTCGCCCATTTTGAGGTAAGTGTACGCCAGGTCCTTCCGGATCGACGGCCGCGCCGGCGCCGCTTTCAGCGCTTGACGGAAGGAAGAAACCGCGAGGTCAAGGTCCCTCATTTCGAGCGACCGGTAGGCAAGTTCCAGGGGGCCGTAAGCAGGATCGGAAGACTGCGCGGAAAGCGGCGCCAGCGCGGCCAGCAGGGAGAAAACTGTAAGCCTACCTCCCATGGAGTACACACTTGTAGTGCAACGGGATCACCAATCCTCTCTCAGAGTTTCGTAGCCCCGAAACTCGTACCATGGAAGGGATGAGCGGATACCGGGGCGTGGATTACCTGCAGTTCGATTCCCTCTTGGGCGAGGAGGAACTGCTGGTGCGGCGAACGGCGCGGCAGTTCGTGGAAGACCGGGTGGCGCCCATCATTCGCGATTGCTACCGCGAGGGGCGCTTTCCCGCCGAGCTGGTCCCGGAAATGGGCGCGTTGGGGATCTACGGCGCCAACCTGGAAGGCTACGGCTGCGCCGGGATGAGCAGCGTCGAGTACGGGCTGATCCTGGAAGAACTCGAGCGCGGCGACTCGGGCCTGCGCAGTTTCGTCTCGGTTCAGGGCGCGCTGGTGATGTACCCTATTCACAGCTTCGGCTCGGAAGAGCAGAAGCGCCGCTGGCTGCCGAAACTGGCCGCGGGCGAAGCGGTGGGCTGTTTCGGCCTGACCGAGCCGGGCTTCGGGTCGAACCCGGCCGGCATGCTCACCCGGGCGCGGCGCGACGGCGGCCAGTGGGTGTTGGACGGCGAGAAGTCGTGGATCACCAACGGCGGCATATCGCAGGTGGCGGTGGTCTTCGCCCGCACCGACGAGGGCGTGCGCGGGTTTCTGGTCGAATCCGGCGCCCCCGGCTACAGCATCTCCGAGATCCACGGCAAGCTCTCCATGCGCGCCTCGGTGACCTCCAGCCTGTCGTTTGCCGGCTGCCGGATTCCGGCGGAAAACCAGTTGCCGGGGGCCATCGGGCTGAAGACCGCGCTGAGCTGCCTGACCCAGGCGCGCTACGGCATCGGCTGGGGCGTGCTGGGCGCGGCCAAGGATTGCTACGAAACCGCCCGGCAGTACTCGCTGGTGCGCAAACAGTTCGACGGCAAGCCCATCGCCTCGCACCAGCTTGTGCAGGAAAAGCTGGCCGGGATGATCACCGAGATTTCCAAGGCGCAACTGCTGGCGCTGCACATCGGGCGGTTGAAGGACCAGGGCCGGGCCGAACCCGCACACGTTTCCATGTTAAAGCGCAACAACGTGGCCATGGCGCTGGATTGCGCTCGCCTGGCGCGCGATATCATGGGAGCGAACGGGATAACGGACGAATACCCCATCATGCGGCACATGTGCAACCTGGAGTCCGTGAAAACCTATGAAGGCACGGATCACATCCACGCGCTGGTGATCGGCGAGCGGGTAACTGGGATTCCTGCGTACCGGTGAGCGAAGTGCTGTCTCGGCTGATCTCAGTCCACGTGGTGGTCCTCTGGTGGCGCTGGCGGCGGAGCCGCCGCCGGTGGTGCGCGTTGGGATCCTCGTCACTCGCGGCAGGTCGGCCACGATGGCCCGCTGGGAGCCGTTGCCGGGCTATCCTGAGAGCCGCGTCCCCGGGTACCCAGAAATTTCTTTCGTGAAACTGCGGGTCGTTCCGGACGAACTGTCACGGAGCGTGACCCTCGCGCTCCTGAGCATGGAGGAAGGCGGCCCAGCCGCGGCGGCGATGGAATCGGCGGGCTGGACCATTCCGGCCAGCTACCAGAGCGTGCACGAGTGCATGAAGGAACTGCGGCTGGGGCCCTGCCGGGATTTCGGCAAGGTGACCCTGGCCGACGCCCTCCGCCAGCACTGGGACAAAGTCATCCTGTTCTTGCTGGGGCTGGCCGCGCTGCGGAGCGCCGCCGCGTTCTGGCTGCTGCGCCTGAACCGGCGTCTCCACGTGGCCGGCAAGTCTTTGCGGGAGAGAGAGACCCAGTTCCGGATGGTGGTGGAGAACCAGGGCGAGGGCGTGGTGGTGGTCGATGCCAGCGAGAATTTCATCTTCTGCAACCCGGCCGCGGAGGAGATCTTCGGCGTTGAACCAGGGAAACTGCTGGGGAGAAACCTCGAGCAGTTCGTGTGTCCCGAGCATTTCCCGGCGATTCCGGAACAAACCGAAAAGCGCCGGTCGCGCGCCAGGTCGGTCTACGAGGTCGAGATTGCCCGTTCGGATGGGCAGCGGCGGCATTTGCTGGTGACGGCTACTCCGCAATTCGACTCCGGCGGGCAGGTCCGCGGCACGTTCGGGATCTTCCGCGACATAACCGAGCGCAAGCGCCTGGAGGAACAGCTCCGCCAGGCGCACAAGCTGGAAAGCGTCGGCCGGCTGGCGGGCGGGGTGGCGCACGACTTCAACAACCTGCTGACGGTGATCAACGGCTACAGCGAGATGGCGCTCGCGCGGCTCGGCGAGGCCAGCCCGCTGCGGGCCCAGATCGAGCCGATTCGCAAGGCCGGTGGGCGCGCCGCGGAGCTGACCCAGCAATTGCTGGCCTTCAGCCGGAAGCAGGTGATCCAGCCCAAGCCGCTCGACCTGAACTCCGTGGTTCTCGACGCGGTGGAGATGCTGGCACGCCTGGTGGGAGAAGACGTCGAACTGATCACCCGCCTGAACCCCGCTCCGCTGCCGGTCCTGGTGGATGCCGGACAGATGCACCGGGTGCTGATGAACCTGGCCGCGAAGGTGCGGGAAACCCTGGATGCCGACGCCGCCACTGGCTCCGCGTGACGCTCCCGTCAGTGTATGATGGCCCCATGACCAAGACCGTACTGGTGTGTGCCGCATTGGCCGCCGGCGCCTTCAGCCCCGCTCCGGCGCAGGTTTTGAGCCCGCCCGCCGAAACGTCCGTCGCCATTGGCGGCAAGAAAATCGAAGTCAAGTACTCGGCCCCGTCCATGCGCGGGCGCAAGATCTTCGGCGGACTGGTTCCTTTCGGCCAGGTGTGGCGGGCGGGAGCGAATGCCGCCACGGCCCTGCACACGGAAGCCGATCTGGACCTGGGCGGGCTGAAGGTCCCCAAGGGCGACTACACCCTCTACGTGCTGCCCGAGGCCGGCCAGTGGATGCTAATCGTCAACAAGCAAACCGGGCAGCACGGTATGACCTACACGCAGGAGATGGACCTGGGACGGGCGAAGATGACCCTGGCCAAGTCCGCCGCGCCGGTTGAAACCTACAAGATGACACTGTCGGCCACGGGAGCCGCCGACGGCAAACTTCAGTTGGAGTGGGAGAACACGGTTGCCACCGTCAGCTTTAGCGTGAAATGAGACCCGCGGATTGGATCGTGCTGGGCGGATCGCTGGCCCTGGTGGTGCTCTACGGCATCTGGCGGGGACGGGGCAGCGACACGGTCAACAAGTACCTGCTGGCCGGCAAAACCATGCGCTGGCACGTGATGGCTCTGTCCATCATGGCCACGCAGGCCAGCGCGGTCACCTTCATTTCCACCACCGGCCAGTCCTACGCGGACGGGATGCGGTTCGTGCAGTTCTACTTCGGACTGCCGCTGGCGATGGTGATTCTGTCGTTTACCGCCGTACCGATTTTCCACCGCGCGAAGGTGTACACCGCGTATGAATACCTGGAACAGCGCTTCGACGGCCGGACGCGGGCCCTGGTCAGCGCGATCTTCCTGATTCAGCGGGGACTGGCGCTGGGCATCACCCTGTACGCCCCGGCCGTGGTTTTGACCGTGATCCTGGGCTGGCCGGACCGGGCCACCACGCTGTTCATGGGCGGCGTGGCGGTGCTCTACACCACCCTGGGCGGCGTCAAGGCCATCGCCTGGGCCGACGTCCAGCAGATGCTGGTGATGACCGCGGGGCTGGCGGCGGCGCTGGCGGCGGCCGTGCTGCTGCTTCCGGCCCATGTCTCTTTCGCCGACGCCGTCACGCTGGCGGGAGTCGCGGGCCGGCTGAACGCCGTGACCCTGAACATGGATTGGAACGACCGCTACAACCTGTGGAGCGGTTTGATCGGCGGAATGTTTCTGGCCCTGGCCTACTTCGGCTGCGACCAGTCGCAGGTGCAGCGCTACCTGACCGGCAAGTCGATCGCGCAGAGCCGGCTGAGCCTGCTGTTCAACGGCATCGCCAAGGTGCCGATGCAGTTTTTCATTCTGTTTATCGGCGCCATGGTGTTCGTGTTCTACATCTACGAGAAACCCCCGCTGCTGTTCGAGCGGACCGAACTCGAGCGGATCCAGCGTCCCTCGATGCGCGCGGAATACCGGCCGGTGGAGGCGCGCTACGATGCCGCCTTCGAGGACCGCAAAACCGCGGCGAACCGGTTTCTCCAGGCCCGGCGAAGCGGCGACGGGACGTTGCGGCAACAGGCACTGGCCGAATACGGGCGCGCGCAGAGCGAATTGAACGGCGCGCGCCGCGAAAGCGTGCGCCTGGTGGAGCAGGCCGACGGCAAGAAGGGGCTGAACGACACCAACTATATCTTCCTGACCTTTGTGACGCGCCACTTGCCGGCGGGCTTGGTGGGCCTGGTGCTGGCGGTCATTTTCGGCGCCACCATGTCGGCCATCTCCGCCGAGATGAGCTCCCTGGCCACGGTGAGCGTGATCGACATCTACAAGCGGCACTTCCGGCGGGACGCGCCCGACCGCCACTACCTGAACGCCTCGCGCGCGGCCACGCTGTTCTGGGGCTGCTACGCCGTGCTTTCGGCCGAATACGGCAAGAAGCTGGGCTCGCTGGTGGAGGCCGTCAACATCCTGGGAAGCCTGTTCTACGGGGGCATGCTGGGAGTCTTCGTGCTGGCCTTCTTCTTCCCGCGAGTGCGGGCCCGCGGCGCTTTCTACGGCGTGCTGGCCGGCGAGGCGGTCATCTTCGCGCTTTACTTTTTCACCAGGATCGCCTTTCTCTGGTACAACGTGATCGGCTGCGGGGTGGTGATTGGGATGGGCGTTTTGATTTCCAGGCTGGAACCCGCGCCGGTGCTTGCGGAACCGGCAGCGGGGCTATAATGACCCTATGAAAACTTCCAGATTGCCGCTGCTTGCGGGGGCGGTCGTGCTGTTGCTGGGCGCGGGTGACGCCCTCCTCCATGCACAGGCCGTCAAAGCCAGCCTGGTCGGCACGATCAGCGACGCCACCGGCGCCATGGTGCCGGGGGCCAAGGTAAACATTACCGAGATCAACACCGGTTTCACACGCACGATGAACGCCAACGAAGGCGGCAACTACGTTTTCGGCAATCTCGATCCGGGCGTATATCGCGTGGACTGCGAATTCACCGGATTCAAGAGAGCGATCCGGGACAAAGTGGACGTGCTGGTGAACTCGACGGTGCGCGTGGACCTGCGACTGGAGCCCGGCCAGATCACCGAATCGATCGAGGTCGCGGCGTCGGCCGAGCTTCTGCAAACCGACCGTTCGGACGTGAGCCGCAAGATCGAAGTGACTCAGATCGCCAACCTGCCGCTCACCATGAACCGGAACTTCCAGGGGCTTATGAACATAGTCCCGGGCACCAGCCGGTCGTACCGGCCGCACTCGGAATTCTTTAATGTGCAGGACAGCATCGCCACGCAGGTGAACGGCCAGTCGCGGCTGGCCAACAACGTCCAGTTGGAAGGCATTGACAACAACCAGCGCACCGGCCTCCTGACGGCGCTGATTCCGCCCATTGAAGCGATTCAGACCGTGGACGTCAGCACCAGCAATTTCGACGCCGAGCTGGGGCGCGCCGGCGGCGGGGTGGTCAACGTCTCCTTCAAGTCGGGCACCAACGAGTTCCACGGCAGCCTGTTCGAGTTCAACCGCGTCAGCCGGACCGGGGCCCGCAACACCTTCGCCAGCGGCAAGGCGGTGACGACGTTCAACCAGTTCGGCGGCACCCTGGGCGGGCCGATCCGGAAGAACAAGACCTTCTTCTTCGCCGACTACCAGGGCATCCGCGACCGCCGCGGCGACTTTGGCCGGTGGACCATTCCCACCCAGGATTTCCGCGCCGGCAACCTGACGGCCGCGACTTCGACCATCTACGATCCGGCCACCGGCACGGCCGACGGCAGGGGCCGCAGCCCGTTCGCCGGCAGCCAGATTCCGGCCGCCCGCATCAGCCCGCTGGCGCGAAAGATTCTCGGTTTCATTCCGGCGCCGGTCTCTCCCAGCATTACCTACAACTACGAAAAAGCGACCGTCCGCAGCAAGGACACCGAGAGCACGGACGCCAAGATCGACCACAAGTTCTCCGACAACGACACGCTTATGTACCGCCTCAGCATGCAGCGGGCCACCATCTCCGACCCGGCCATCTACGGCATCTACGGCGGTTTGAAGGGATTCGCGGGGACGGGCAAGCAGCCCTCCTACAACACGGCGCTGAACTACACGAAGATCTTCAGCCAGAAGATGATCGCCGAATTCCGCTTCGGCGTCATGCGCTATCGCAACGACGCGCAGCAGGAGGCGTACGGGAAGAAGACCTCGGATGAGGTCGGCATCCGGGGCGTGAACCTGGACGAGTTTACCAGCGGCATGACCGGCGTCGACATCGACGGCTACAGCAACCCGGTGGTGGGCTTCTCGGCCAGTCTCCCGTGGGTCCGGGCCGAAACCAACTTCGACCTGGTGAGCAACTGGACGCGACTGCAAGGCAATCACACTCTCAAGGTCGGTGTCGACATCCGCCGCAACCGCGACGACTTGCAGCAGACTCAGACCTACAGCCCGCGCGGGTCGTTCCGCTACCGCGCCGGCCCGACGGCGCTCAACGGCGACCCGCGAACGAGCTTCGGCAACTCGTTCGCCGCCTTCCTGCTGGACCTGCCCAACGAAGTGGGCCGCGACCTGCCGGGCATCTTTCCAACGTTCAGGCAGACGCAGTTGTTCACCTACGTCCAGGACAAGTGGCAGGTCTCGCCCAAACTCACGCTGGACTTCGGCCTGCGGCATGAGTTGTACGTTCCGCCCACCGCGCAGTGGCCGGGCGGATTCTCCAACTACAATCCGGACACCAACAGCCTGGAACTGGCCGGTTTGGGCAGCATCCCGAAGAACATGGGTCTTCAGAACGACTTCCGGAACTTCGCTCCCCGCGTCGGCGTGGCCTACCGCATGAACCAACTAACCGTGATCCGCGGAGGCTACGGCGTTACCGTCGACCCGTCGTATCCGGACGACAAGTGGGCCTTCAATTACCCGGTGAAGCAGAACAACGCCTACAACGCCGAGAACACCTACAGTTACGTCCTTTCGATGGCCGCCGGATTCCCGGCGCCGCTCCCCGTGGCTCTGCCGTCCAGCGGCATCATCCCCAATGCGCCGGCACAGAACTACCTGTACATCCCCAAAAACATGCGCCAGGGTTACTTGCAGGCGTGGAACGTCACGGTGCAGCGCAAACTGCCGGGCCAGTTCGTTTTCGAAGCCGGCTATGTGGCCAACCACGCCATCGGCTCCATCTCGGGGCGCAATATCAACGCCGGCCTGGTTCCCGGCGCGGGCGCCGCCGGCCAGCCCCTGAACATCAAGTTCGGACGGCGGGCATCGACGAGCATGTGGGTCCCCGTAAGCGCCAATTACAATTCGCTCCAGATGAAGTTCGACCGGCGATTTGCGGGCGGTTTCGCTCTGACCACGGCCTACACCTATGGGAAGGCCATCAACTTCGCCGACGACAACGGCGGATTCTCGAACCTGATCGACCTGAAGCAGAACCGGGCCAGGGCCGGTTTCGACCGCACGCACACGTGGGTGCAGAGCTTCATCTACGACCTGCCGTTTGGACGCAACAAGCGGTTCCTGCAAAGCGGCCCCGGACGCTGGCTGCTGGGTGACTGGCAGGTGAACGGGATCTTCTCCATCTACTCGGGGACGCCGCTGGGCTTCGGCTACAGCGCCACCACCCTGAACGCGCCGGGCAACGGCAACCGGCCCTACGTGAACGGCCCGGTCCGGTTCCTTCGGGCCGTCGGACCGGGAGTAAAGTACTTCGACATCAGCGCGTTTTCCGCTCCCGCTTCGGCCACCTTCGGCAACGTGGGCCGCAACATCCTGGGCGGTCCTGGAATCGTCAACCTGGACCTGGCCGTGTTCCGCAAGTTCCGGATCACGGAGCGGCTGGGCGGCGAGTTTCGAATGGAGTCGTTCAACTTCTCGAACACGCCGCACTTTAACAACCCGGGTACGACCCTGGGAAGCGCTAATTTCGGCGAGGTTCAGGGCGCCGCCGGCGACCAGCGGGTGTTTCAGTTCGCCGTCAAGATCGTGTTCTGACAATCGTCTCCGAGTCGCGGGCCGCGGGCTGCTAGGATCGAATGTGAATGCGGGTTCTGCGGTTGCTGCTGACGATCCTCGCCGCCACGGCCCTGTACGCCGAGGGATTTGTCCGGGGGGTGGTGCTCGATCCGGATGACCGGCCGGTGGAAGGGGCGCGGGTGAGGATCCTCGCGCCCAGCGGCTCTGCCCTGGCGGAGGGCCGGACCAGCAGCGAGGGAGCCTTCGAGATCGCGGCGCGGGCGCGCGGCACGTACAGCATCGTGGCCGACCACCGGGGTTTCGCCCGCTTGCAGCGGGCAGTGGACCTGCCTTCGGCCGGCGTCCTGGAGTTGCGCCTGGCGCTGGCGGGGGTGGAATCCGAAATCACGGTGACCGCGGCGCGCGGGCTGGTGGGTCTTTCGGAAGCCGCCGAGGCGATGGTGGAAGCCCGCGACCGCGAAGGCTTCCTGGCGCGCCCGATGACGACCGTCGGGCACGCGGTGGAAGCCAGCCCGGGCATCCTGCTGCAACAAACCTCGGCGGGCCAGGTTTCACCGTTCCTGCGCGGCCTGACCGGGTACCAGGTGCTGAACCTGGTGGACGGCATCCGGTTCAATAACTCCACTTTTCGCTCCGGCCCAAACCAGTACCTGGCGTTTTTCGAGCCGAGCCAGGTTCAGCGCATCGAGACCGCTTTGGGGCCGTCGAGTTCTCAGTACGGCAGCGATTCGCTGGGTGGCACGATTCAGGTGATCACGCGCGAAGCCCCTTTCGGACTCTCGCAACGAGTGGAAGCTCACGGCGACTGGAGCGTCTTCGGCGCGACGGCGGACGCCTCCGCGGGTTCCGACGCGCACCTTTCGCTGGGAACCGCGCGCTGGAGCTGGCTGGGCGGAGCGAGCGGCCGCCGGCACTCCGACCTGCGCGCCGGCCGGGGCGCGGATTCGCGGCACGTATTCCGGCGCTTCTTCGGATGGAGCGGCGCCGAAATCGGCCGCCTTCAAGACACGGGTTTCTCGCAGTGGGGACTGAACACGAGGTTCGCGCTTCGGCCGCGCCCAAACGAGATTCTGAGCCTGTGGTATCAGCAGTCGGGGCAGGCGGATTCGCGCAACTACAAGGACCTGTGGGGCGGGTTGGGAGGCCTTCAATCCGCGCTGGAACCCCAAAACCTCCACTTCGCCTACGCGCGTTACGAACGCCTGAACCTGGGGCGGCTGGACACCTTGAGCGGAACCTTCTCGGCCAACGTGCAGGGAGACGGTTCGCGGCGCCAGAGCCTGCGACAAGTGCGGACCGAAATAACATGCCGCTGCCATGAATTGAATAGTCAGCGGTACGTTTCGAACGTGGCTCCTCGACGCCATTCCCGCCAGCAGAAAGGCGGGCACGATCAGCAGCGTCAGGTCGTACACGGGAACATAGGGATTGCACAACGCATTGATGATTACCAGCAACGCGATCATGGTTGCCAATGCGTTTCGTGATCGTTGCGCGCGCCAATGCCAAACGACGGCCACCGTCGCCAGAACGCC
>JACQZT010000116.1 GCA_016213755.1 Acidobacteriota bacterium
GAGCGGAAGTTCGCCTCGAAGCCGCCCGATTAAGCGGAGAATCATCCATGGCCAAGGAATTGGTGATCGCTTCGAACCGCCACGAAACCAAACTGGCGCTGCTCGAAGAAGATCAGTTGGTGGAAGTGTACTTTCAGCGCTCCAACGAGTACTCGCTCGCCGGGTCGATCCATAAGGGGCGCGTCACGCGCGTGCTGCCCGGCATGCAGTCGGCATTCGTCGACCTGGGACTGGAGCGCGATTGCTTCTTATATGTATCGGACTTCTTCGAGGAAAACGAGGAGTACGACCGGCTGGCCGAGGAGCGGGGGCCGAGAGCGGAGCGGGCCGAGCCTGTCGCGGCGCCCCCGGCGGAGCGGCCGGTCCCGGTAGTGGCGGTCGCGGACGCCGCCGCGGCTGCTCCGGCCGAGCGGCCGGCGGAACGGCCGGAGGACCCGCAGGAGCGGGAGCGCCGCGGGCGCCGGTCGCGCCGCCGGCGCAATCGCGGCCGCGGTTTCCCGGATTCGAAGTATGCCAGCGCCGAGGCCCCGCCTCGCGCCGAGGAGCCTGAGATCGAAACCGCGGCGGCCGGCGAAGAGTTCCCGGTTCTTCCGGGCGAATCGCTGGCCAAGTACCGCCGCCCGGAAGCCGGGCGGGAAGATCCGCCCGAGGAGCTCGGCGATGCCGCCGCCGCCCTGGTGGAAGCGGTCGAGAGCGGCGACATGGACGCCGAACCGGAGGGTTTCGCGGCGCCGGTGGAGCCGGTTGAGGAGCTGGAAGAACCGGCCGGTATCGCCGAATCCGAGCCGCCCGCCGAAGAGCCCGAGCCGGGGCCGGAAGATCCCGAGCCGGTGGCCGAAGAGCCCGCGCCGGATCCCGGCGAGTTCGAGCCGGTGGCCGAAGAGCCCGAAACGGCTGTCCCGGGCGAGGCGCCGGAGCAAGCCGCCGCGGGCGCCGAAGGGGTCGAGCCGGCCCGCGTGCCCCAGAGCCTGACGGCCACCCTGCGCGAACAGGGGGGCGGGCGTTTCCTGCATCGCACATCGCGCCGGATGCGCCGCAAGACGCGCGGCGGCGGGCCTCCGGAAGCCGAACGCCGCGAGGGCGAGCGGCACGAGGGCGAACCGCGCGCCGAGGCCGCTCCCAGGCCCGAGCCGCGCATCGCGGCGCCCCGCGCGGAGCGGCCCGCGCAGCCCTCCATCAGCGAGCTGCTCAAGGAAGGCCAGGAGATCCTGGTGCAGGTGGCCAAGGAGCCGCTGGGCCAGAAGGGCGCGCGCATCACCTCGCACATCGCGCTGCCGGGCCGGTACTGCGTGTACATGCCCACCGTCGACCACATGGGGGTGTCGCGCAAGATCGCCTCGGACGAGGAACGGCAGCGGTTGCGCCGCATCCTGCAAGCGCATCGCGCCGGCACCACCGGCGGCTTCATCGTCCGCACCGCCGGCGAGGGCCACACCGAAGACGAAATCGCGCAGGACATGAGCTACCTGTTCAACCTGTGGATGGACATCCGCCAGAAGGCCGAGAAGCGGCGCGCTCCGGCGCTGATTCACCACGACCTGGAGATTGTCCAGCGCATCCTGCGCGACCAGTTGAACGAGACCTTTAAAGCCATCTGGGTGGACAGCGAAGAGCTGTACGAGAGCATGCTCCACTACGTCGAACGGTTCCAGCCGGCGCTGGTTTCGCGAGTGAAGATGTACACCCGCCCCACGCCCATCTTCGACGCCTTCAACATCACGGCGGAGCTGGAAAAGGCCTTGCGGCCCAAAGTGTGGCTGAAATCCGGAGGCTACATCGTCATCAACCAGACCGAGGCGCTGGTGGCCATCGATGTCAATACCGGCAAGTTCGTGGGCCGGTCCAACCGTCTGGAGGACACCATCGTCAAGACCAACACCGAGGCGGTCAAGGAGATCGCCCGGCAGATGCGGCTGCGCGACCTGGGCGGCATCATCGTGGTCGACTTCATCGACATGGACGAGCGCAAGAACCGGCAGAAGGTGATGCAGGCCCTGGAAGAGGCCATGCACCCGGATCGCGCGCCGTACAAGATTCTGCAGTTCAACGATTTCGGCCTGGTGGCCATCACCCGCAAGCGGGTCAAGCAGAGCCTGGAGCGCACGCTGTGCGCGCCCTGCCCGTATTGCGAGGGCGCCGGGTACGTCAAGAGCGTGCAGACCGTCATCGGCGACATCGTCCAGGAGGCGCACAAGATCGCCCGCGCCGTGGCCGACAGCGGCAGCGCCATGCTGCGCGTGAATCCCGAGGTGGCCAAGGTGCTCAAGTCCACCCAGAACCGCCATCTGGAGGAACTGGAAGAGATCCTGGGCTGTCCGGTGCTCGTGACCGGCGACCCGAATCTGCACCAGGAGAAGTTCGACCTGAGCTGATTGAGGAACACCGGCATGACGTCGAAGGCGGTGGCCGGTCTCGCGGCCGGCGCGGCCGCGCTTTTCGCCCAATCCGTTACCTTCTTCTCCGAGTTCCAGCGCCCGGGTCCGGACGGCACAGTGATCGCCGCCGACCGGCAGGAGAGGCCGCGCGAGATCCTGTCGCCGGCGGTGGCGCGCAACGCCTATTCCTCCTTTCACCTGGTGGTGGCCGCCGAGCCCGGAACGCCGTTCACCCTGCACTTCGGGCACAACCCGGAGAACACGATCCGCTCGAGGCTGTACCGCGAGATCCACGACGCGGCGGGACTTCCGGACCGGCTCGAGAAAGTCGCGCTGCCGCTGACCTCGAGTATTCCGGAGGGCCGCCGCGCGGAGGTTTTCTGGGTGGACCTGTGGGTGGACGGGTCCCTGCCCAGCCAGCGCGTGCGGGTGGAAGCGCAGGTGTGGATCCAGGAACGCTGGATCATCTATCCCCTCGAGGTGCGCGTCTATCCGAACGTGGTGTTCGGGACGGCGGCCGCGGGCGGCCCTCTGCCCCCGGCCTCCGCGCCGGCCGACGCCTTCGCGCTTCCCGCGCTGCGCGGAACCCTGTGCGGAAAAAGCGAAGCGGCCGCCGGCCCCGCCGAACCCACGGTGCGGACCCTGATCCAGCGCAACGCGCGCCAGGACGCGGCGCTGGCGGCGGCCTACAACCGCGCGCTCGACCGCGAAATGGTGGTCCGCCGCCTGGCCTCGGAAGCCGCCATCCCGGACGTCGCCGCCTGGTGCTCCGAAGAGAAGCCCAAACGCCCGGCCGGGAGCCCGGGGCCGGAGTGGTATCTGAAAATCCGCGACCGCCTCGTGCGCGGCTGGTGAGAATCGTTGGGCCGCGGTTGCAGCCGCGCGCAGAGATGCTAGAATAACAAATGTAGTTCCCACTGGAAGCCGGGCGCGTAGCTCAATTGGCAGAGCAACTGACTCTTAATCAGTAGGTTGAAGGTTCGATTCCTTCCGCGCTCACCATATCCTATTGAAAACACAGTGCTTGCACCAGCTACGATGGCTTGCCCTCGGGTTTGACAGTAACCCTGACAGTAACCAGCTCAGGATCAGCCGTTTTTGCCGCCGTTTTGAACAGCGATTCCAGTCCGTCGAGGGCCGTCTTGGTGACTTGGGTCGGAACGTGGGTATAGCGGCGGGTGGTTGATAGCTGCGAGTGCCCGAGCACCTTCTGGATGACGAACGGGTCGGCGCCCTGCACGTGCAGCAGCGTGCCGCAACTGTGGCGGGTGTCGTGAAAACGGATACGCGGAACGTTCGCGCGGTCGCATACCTGGTGGAACGCCTCGCTTACGTTGCGCGTGTGCAGCGGCGCGCCGGTCACGCTGACGAATAGGCGGCCAGAGTCCTTCCAGATCTCGCCGGCCACCATGGCCTCCTCCTGCCGCCGGGCCAAGTGGCGCACCAGCGCGCGATAAATGGTTTCCGTCAGGGGCAGGTCGCGGAAAGAGCCATGCTTTGGTTCCCGCTCGATCCACTGACCCTGCTCGTCGCCCGGCAGCCTCACCCGTGCCAATGACCTTCGCACGTGGACCACGCGCTGATCGAGATCAACATCCTCGGGTTTGAGGCCGATCACTTCGCCCTTGCGGAGCCCCAGCGATAGAGCGATGATGAACA
>JACQZT010000012.1 GCA_016213755.1 Acidobacteriota bacterium
GAGCCGCTCAACCCGCCGTCTGCTCGGCCAGGTAGTTCTGAAGCCCGATCTCCCCGATGAGGTGCAACTGGGCCTCGAGAAAGTCGACGTGGTGCTCCTCGTCGGTGAGGATCTTCTCGAACAGGTCGCGCGAACCGTTGTCGCCGGCTTCCACCGCCACCTGGATGGCCTGGTTCAGGCGCGGCACGGCTTCCAGTTCCAGCGCCAGGTCGTTCTCCATCTGCGCCTTCACGCCGGCCCCGATGCGCAGCGGGAACAACTGGTTCATCACCGGTGTGCCTTCCAGGAACAGCAGGCGTTCGATCAGCGCCTCGGCGTGCTTCATTTCGTCGATGGATTCCTTCTTGCCGTGGGACGCCAGGCGCCGGTAGCCCCAGTTCTCGCACATTTCGGCGTGCAGGAAGTACTGATTGATGGCGGTCAGTTCCGCCTTCAGCGCTTCGTTCAAACAGGCGATGACCTTGTCGTTTCCCTGCATCGGTTCTCCTCCTCGATACCTCTGTCCCGATTGTAGCAGGCGCCGCGCGGCGCGCCCCGGCACGGTACAATCGGCGCATGCCTCGCTGGTTGGTGTTCTGCGCAATTCTCTGTGCGCCGCTCGGCGCTTCCGAACGCACGATTCTCTCCATTGGCGCCCACGCCGGCGACGCCGAGCTCACCACCGGGGCCGTGCTGGCCGCGCACAAGAAGCTGGGCGACCGCATCGTCCTGGCGCACCTGTCGCTGGGCGAAGGCGGCAATCCCAAACTGCCGCCGCGGCTCTACGGCGAACAGAAGCGCCGCGAAGCGCGGGAGGCGGCCGCCGCGCTCGGCGCGGAGGTGATTTTCGGCCCCTTTAAGGACGGCGAAGTGCCCAACAACGACGAAGCCCGGCGCTGGGTCGCCGGCCTGATCCGGCAGGTGAAGCCCACGCACATTTTCACTCACTGGCGCGCCGGCATCCACAAGGACCACATCGCCACCCACGCCGTGGTCGTCGACGCGGTGCTGCTGGCGTCGCTGGAGGGCTACGACACGGGCCATCCCCCGCACCGCGGGGTGCGCGGCGTGTATTTCGCCGAGAACTGGGAGGACTCCGAAGGCTTCCAGCCCTATCTCTACTTCGACGTCTCGGACGCCCTCGCCGTCTGGCGAGAGGCCGCCGTCAAGTACCAGTTCGTGCGCGGCGGCGTGGTGCCGTTCCGCTACCTCGACTACTACGAGGGCCTGGCGCGCGTGCGCGGCGCCCAGGCGAGCCGGCGCTTCGCGGTGGCCTGCGACGTCGCGCCGGAAGCCAAGAAGCGCGTTCTGGGGACGCTGCCTTGAAACCGCGCCCGGCCTTCCCCTGTCCCGCGCCGAATGTACTATGATTGTTCCGATCTTCGCGCACCGGGGGGGTGCGCGGTTCGCAGATGGGGTTTTGGCAGACTAATCCATTGGGAGCAGCGATGTCTATGCGTCGTCACCGGATCGTTCCACTTGTCGTACTTTTGACCTCCATGCCTGTCGCGTCCATCGCCCAGTCCACGTACGGAAGCATCCTGGGCACGGTCAGCGACCCGACCGGCGCCCGCGTGGCGGGCGTGAACGTGACTATTACGAACCAGGGGGAGGACATTTCGCGAAGCGTCGCCGCCGACGATTTCGGCAACTACGAGGCGCTGAACCTCAAAGCCGGCGTGTATACCGTCAAGAGCGAAGCCGCCGGTTTCAGGTCGTTTCTCCTTCGCGACCTGCAACTGGTGGCCCGCCAGACGCTGCGCGTGAACATCACGCTGGAAGTCGGCAGCCTAAGCGAAAGCATGAGCGTGAACGCGAGCGCGCCGGTGGTCACCACCGACACCGGCACCATTGCCACGTCTTTCGAATCCAGGCAGGTGCTGACCCTGCCCTCGAACTACCGCGGAGCCGGCAGCACCAGCCCGATGCGCGTGCTGGCGTTCCAGATCGGCGTCAACAGCGACAACGGTCAGGGATACTCGGTTCAGGGCGCCACGCCGGTTCAGACGGAGTATTCGCTGGACGGAATCTCGACGGCCAACATCAGGAGCAACGGCGCGCTCTCGGAGATCTTTCCATCCGCCGAGGGAATCGCCGAGATGAAGGTGCAGGGGGTGGGCAACAACGCCGAGTACGGGCAGGTGGGCGACGTCACAACCACCTCCCGGGGCGGCAACAACGCGCTCCACGGCAGCCTGTTTGAATATCTGCAGAACCGGGCTATGGATGCCACCGCTCTGGGCGCCGCGATCAAGCCGCAGAAGAGCGCCAACACCTTCGGCGGCAGCCTGGGCGGACCCGTCAGGAAGAATAAGGCGTTCTTCTTCGGCACCTTCGAGGATATGCAGTACCATACCGGCGCCACGCTTCAGGCCACAGTACCCACCGAATCCATTCGGCGGGGCGATTTCAGCCGGGAGAGCTATACGGTAAGGGATCCCTTCACCGGAATCCCGTTCCCGGGCAACCAGATTCCGTCCTCGCGGATGAACTCCGTCGCGACCAACGTCCTGAAGTACTATCCGCTCCCGAACTTCGGACGGACGGACGTCCAGGTGGCCGCCAATTACCGGATTCCCGCCGCCGCGCCCATCACTTCCTGGCAATGGGACACCCGCATCGACTACACGATCTCCAACCGGCAGTCCGTCTTCGGCCGGGTGAGTTGGAAGAACATCGATTCCAGCAGCCCGCTGGTCCTGTCGCTGCCCAAGGACACCGGCCGGAACGACAGCCGCTCGATGACGCTGTCCCATGTGGCGACCCTGAAGCCGAACCTGGTGAATGAATTCCGCTTCGGTTTCGCCATTAGCGACGCCGCTACCACCTACGGCTTCGACGGGCGGAAGCTCACGGCCGAGATCGGACTGAAGACGCCGGCCGAGCTGACCTTCAACGGTCTGCCGAGCTTCAGCTTCGGCGGCGGCACCACGGGCTTCGGCCGGGGCAAGCCCGGCTTCAATTTCTCGCACAGCTACCAGTGGGCCAACAACACCACCTGGAGCGCCGGCCGCCACACGGTAAAATTCGGCGCCGATATCCGCCGCCTGCGGGTGCAGACCGCGCTCGGCTTCACCGGCAGCGACAACTATGGCAACGCCGCCTTCGACGGCCGATTCTCGGGAAAGGACCTCGGCGACTTCCTGCTCGGTCTTCCCTACGGCAGCAGTTACGCCTCGGTCAACCAGGACAACGACGGCATGGCGTGGCACCACGCGGTCTACCTCCAGGACAGCTTCAAAGCCACGCCGAAGCTGTCTCTGGAGTACGGCCTGCGTTGGGAATTGCACCCGCCGTTCGACGACCAGGGCGGCAATATCACCAACTTCGACCGCTCCGTTCCGGTCACCGGCCGGGTCGTCATCCCCACGATGAAGCGCGCCACGGAAATCACGGCTCCCGGTTTCCTTCTGTCCATCAACGCGTGCCCGGCGCCGGCTTACCAGGGCCTCCCCTGCACGCCCTTCCTGACCGCCCAACAGGCCGGCTGGCCGGAAGGCCTGCGCTACACGCAGTGGTACAATTTCAACCCGCGGTTCGGGTTCGCCTACCGTCCGTTCAAAGACACCAAGACCGTGATTCGCGGCTCCGCCGGCCGGTACACCATGACCTTGCTCGGCCAGGTGTTCTACGGCCTGACGGGCGTCTCCAGCTCCGACGTTCGCGAGTACACCAACTCCATAACCAACGGCGTGCCGCTGTTCCAGTTGCCGAACATCACCACCGGCGGCAGCGGTATCCGCAGCCCCACCTACGGCTCGGCCTACTTCGGTACCGCCGAGGACCCGACCTACAAGGACCCCTACTCCTATCAGTGGAACCTGAGCGTGGAACGCGATCTCGGATGGGAGACGGGAATCCGGGTCTCCTACATCGCCCTGCGTTCGTTGCAGATGCCCTGGGCGCCCGACCTGAACCAGCCGCAGCCTTCCAGGGTTGCCTACTCCCAGCGCCCGCTGACCGACCGCCCGTTCCCCTACTGGAGCCGGCTCTACAGCTACGACACGGGCGCCAACGCCATGTACCACTCGATGCAGATGGAAGTGCACCACCGTATGCGGGACGGCCTGAGCTTCGACAGCGGCTGGACCTGGGCCAAGAACCTGGGCGACGGCAACGGGCCGGCCTCCTCGGGCTGGGCCGGCGCAAACGGCGGAGGTCGCGTCACCAACTCTCACGATCGCGCCGCGGACCGGGGCAACTTCGCGATGACGCGGCGTCACCGCTGGACCACCACTCTCTTCTACGATCTGCCCTTTGGCCGGGGCCGCACCTTCGGCCGGGACATGGGACGCCTGGCCAACGCCGTCGCCGGCGGCTGGAGGCTGGCCACTGTCATGCTGGTCCAGACCGGACCGTACCTGACCCCCACCTTCTCCGGCGGCGATCCGTCCGGCACGAACGCTTCAGCTCGCGGCTCGATGCGCCCGGACCGGGTAGGCGAGGGGAACCTGGCCAACCCCACCGCCAGCATGTACTTCGACCGGAACGCCTTCATCTGCCCGGGGCGAATCGCGGGCGCAGCCGACCAGTTCAACTGCAACGTAACTCCCATCGGCCGTTTCGGCAACGCCGGCGTCGGCATTCTGGTGGGACCGAGTACGTTCAACCTGTCCATGGGCCTGGGCAAGGACTTCTCGTTCACCGAGAGGGTCCGCCTGCGTCTGGAGGGTACTTTCACCAACCTCCCCAACCACCCCAACCTGGCCGATCCGAGCACGAATATTACTTCGGTCAGCTTTGGAGTCGTGACCACGGCCCGTGGCGGGGACAGCGGAGGCAACCGCGTCGGACAGGTTTCGCTGCGCCTCGAGTTCTGATCGCAGGCCGGCGGGACGGCTCTCAGGGAGCGGTTGGAGCAGTCGTGCGGCTTGTCCCGGTTTCCAGGGTCAGGCGGCGGAGGCAGAAGGCGTCGTTCTCTTTCGTCCCCGAGAAAACCAGCCACATCGTCTTGCCGTCCGCTTCGATCCACTTGGCCGGCAGGCGGTAGCCGTGCGTGCCGCCGAATCCCCAATGTGGCGTGTGAAAGGCCGTGGTCCAGGGTCCCCACGGCTCGGGGGCGTCGTAGAGGCCCCAGCCGCCTTCGTGGTTGTAGCCGAGAGCCAGCAGGTAGCGCTTCAAACCGGGATGATAGACCGCGTCAACGCGCTGCACGTTGCGCGGGTAGCGGAAGGCTTCGCCGCACTGCGCAATGTCGCGCGTCCAAACCGCGCGCCCCGCCTCGTCCGGACGGACGAAAAACTCCCACGCGGCGCGCTCGCGAAGCCGCGATTTCGGGGCCCGCGCCAGCACCAGCCGGTCGTCGGACTCGTAGGCGCTCGCGCCGTCCTGCGAGTACAGGTACACGTACTCGTCCCGCGCGCCGGCGTAGTTGCGGCCGAAGTTGAGGAAAGCCGGAGTCGCGAAACCGGTTTCAAACTTGAAGCCCCAGGTCCAGCTCCGGCCGCGGTCCTCCGACCACACAAGCTGCGCGACGTCCACGTTGCGCACCCACATGTAGAGCGCTTTGTCGACCATCAGCAGCCCGCTGGCCTTGGCGCCCTTGCGGCCGTCGCCCACGCGCTCGCCGCTCGCCGAGCGCACGTTTTCGGCGCGGAAGTCCGCCGGGCCTCCGGTCAGGCGCGCGAAGCCCATGCTCAGTTTTTTCTCCACCCGCGGCTCGAAACCCCAGCCGTCGCCGTAGGAGGTGAACTGCGCGCCGTCGTCCATCCAGGTCAGGGGCCAGTTGTCGCTGCCGACGGCTTTCCGGACGATCTCGGATGCGGGCGCAAACGTCACGCCCCGAATCGCGGAACTGGGCGGGTACGGTGCCGGCTCGGCCACCGCCTCCACCACCGGCCGGATGACCTCGTCCACCAGCGGACGCCAGAAGCCCGCTTTACCGCCGGGCGGATTCATGGCGCCCCCGTTCCTCACGATGACCAGGTCCAGGCTGGGAATCGCCACCAGCAACTGCTGCCCCGCCCCTGCGCCCGCGAAAGCGTCGCGCGGCACGCCCGGCCAGGAGCCCTTGGCGTTCAGCCACCATGCCAGGCCGGAGCTGGGAACGGGATCGCCCGGCGCTCCGGGCTTGGGGTCCGGCATCCCGGCGTGCGTCAGCACCTTCTCCACCCAGGCGCGCGAGACCAGTTGGCGGCCGTTCCACTGGCCGCGTTGCAGCATCAACAGGCCCACGCGCGCCGTGGCCCGGGCCGTAAAACCGCCGCCGCCCCAGTTGGCGTACAGCTTCATCCCGTCCACCTCGTAGGCCCGCCCGTAGCCGATGGACCAATCCCGATCCGCCACGCCCAGCGGCCGCATAAAGCGCTCCCGCAGCAGGCTGTCGATGTCCGATTGCGGAGCGCCCTTCAGGCTCGCCGTCACTGCGTACGCCAGCGCCGCCATGCCGGGGTTCGAGTAAGCGTTGTCCGTGCCCGGTTCGAAGATTACCGGCGCCTGATGCAGGGCCACCGTGAATGGATCGGGCTTGCGCGCCCAGAAAGCGCCCATCCAGCCGGTAAGCTTGTCGTGGGGCGTGCCTTCGTGCTCGGCGTCCTGGATGCCCGAAGTGTGCGTGGCCAACTGCCGGATGGTGACCTTCGAGCGCCGGGGATCGTCCTTCCACGCGGGAATGTGCTTCCAGGCCGGATCGTCCGGCTTCATCCGCCCGTCGTCGAGAGCCGCCACGAGCGACATACCGCCCACCAGCGCCTTGGCCAGCGAGGCCGTGTAGTGCGGCTTGTCGGGCCCCGACTTGGCCGAGTACCATTCGTAAGCGATCCGGCCGCGCCGCAACACCAGGAAGCTGGCCGTCTGGCGCGCCGCCAGGCGGTCCCGCACGGCGTCGAGCTTCGCCCGGTCCAGACCGCCGTCGTCCGGCGCGGCCGAAAGCGTCAGCGCAAGCAACAGGGAGGAGGCGATTCTCATTCGGTGGGTTGCTCCACGAGCGTCGAAAAGCGCTTGCCGATGGCCAGCGCCGGATCCAGCGGCACTTCGACCGGCCGGCAATCCGGCGGGATGACAATCGTGGGTTTCGGAGCGATCGCCCGGCCTTCGAAATTGGGCAGCCAGCGGCGCTCGGCCTCCAGCATTTCAGTGCACATCTGGCGCACTTCGGCCAGCGTGCACACGGCGCTGGTGAGCGGGTCCATGGCCACCGCTTGAACGATGCGCTCGGGATCGGAGTTGAGCGCCGCCTCGGCCGTCAGGATCTGGGAGTTGATGTTAGTCAGGCACAGCGCGGCGCACTGCGGCGGCAGCTCGCCGACGAAAGTGGGATGCAGCCCCGTGTCGTCGGCGAAAGTGGGCACTTCGACACAGCAACCGGGCGGCAGGTTGGGAATGAAACCGTCGTTGCGGACGTTGCCCATGAAACGGAACGGCCGGCCGGTGGCCACCGCCTCCAGGATGTAGGAGCAGTACTCCACGCTGCGCTTCTCGATGGTGGTGGATTCTAATTCCAGGGCGTCGTGCGCGGCGTACTTCTCGCCGATGGTCTTGCACCAGTCGTAGTAAGCCCCGCTCGCGCCGCCAAAGCCCGGTTCGTCGCAGTAGAGGTCGAGCGCTTTGCGGTTCTTGCGAAACCAGGGCACGTACTCGCTCAGATGGCCGGTGCTCTCGGTCATGAAGTAGCCGAAGTGGCGGAACACCTCGCCGCGGACCTTCTCGTTCTTGTAGTATTCGGGCTTCTCGAACAACTCGCGCAACTCCGGGTAAAGGTCGCGGCCCTGGTGTTCCAGGCGCAGGAACCAGTCCATGTGATTGATGCCGCCGCAGGTGCAGGAGATTTCCTCCTTGGGCACGCCGCAGTAGCGCGCAATCAGGTCCAGCGTGGTCTGCACGCCGTGGCACAGGCCCACAAAGGGCACGCCGGCGGTCTTGCCCAGCGCCAGGCAGTTGGCCGCCATGGGATTGGCGTATTGCAGCAGAATGGCGCCCGGGCGGGCGAGTTCCCTCATCTCGCGGGCGATATCGATCAGCACCGGGATGGTGCGCAGGCCGCGGAACACGCCTCCCGGCCCGAGCGAGTCGGCCACGCACTGATCGACGCCGTACTTGAGCGGAATCCGGTAGTCGAACTCGAACGCCTCGACGCCGCCGATTTGCAGCATGACCACCACGAAATCGGCGTCCCGGATGGCCTCGCGGCGGTCCAGCGTGGCCCGCACGCTGCCCGGCAGCCCGTTGTCGGCCAGCATGCGCCGACCGAACTCCTCCATGCGCCGCAGTTTCGGCTCGGTGCGGCTCATGAGAGCGAACTCGCAGCCGGCCAGCGCCGGGGTGGCCATGATATCGCTCATGAGAGTCTTGCAGAAGACGATGCTGCCGGCGCCAATCATCGCAACTTTATGGCTCATGCGGTTTCCTCGGAGGGCGAATTTCAGTATATAGCACCGGTCTGTGCCGATGAGCTAAGCAGTGCCGAACTCGTGCGAACTCCTGTCGCTGGAACCCAAGGAACTCGGCGCGCTGTGCCTGAACCTGTTCCGGTCGGCCCGGCGCACGCCGCAGAACAGCGAGATCCTGCACACCCTGCTCGAATCCGGCGCGCTCCTGCGCCTGCTCTGCAACCGCGACGCGCTCTCGCTCCAGCAGGCCGTCGAACTGATCCAAAGCACTTTCCTCGTCGACCGGGTGACGGACGCCAAACTCCTGCGAAACGTGGTGCACCAGTCGAGCCGGTTCGACGCGGCCGGCCCGGCGGCGGCGAACGAACTGCTGGCCGTGTTCGACGCGGCCGGCTTGGGCGCGAGGCTCCAAACCCTGCTCGTGCAACTGCTGCGCACACGGGACCCGAAAGTCCGCTCCAAGGCGGCCCTGCTGCTTCTGCGGCAAAGCGGGCAGGCCTCCTGGGCCTTGGAGGATCCCGACCCGAGGGTTCGCGCCAACGCCGTCCAGGCCCTTTGGGAGATCCACACGCCCTCCGCCCGCGAAATCTGCCAGCAGGCGCTCGAAGACCCTCATCATCGCGTGGTGGGAAATGCGATCGTGGCCCTGCTGCGGGCCGGCGACCCGGCCGCCGCCGCGCACCTGGAGCGGATCGCCCGCCACGAGTCGGCGCGCTTCCGCGCCGCGGCGGCCTGGGCGGCGGGCATCGTCGCGGATCCGAACTTCGAGCCGCTGTTGCGCAAACTGGCCGCGGACCCCGACTCGGTCGTCCGGCGCAGGGCGCAAGAGTCCCTGGCTGCCACAACCGCTCCTCCCTAACTCCTATGACAACTCTCCCATAGTGGCTGTATACTTACGATGCGGACCCCGCTGGGGCGCCAATCGGAAATCCACATGGCTGACATGCTTACGGACGGGCCGGCGGGGACCGGTCCAGAACCTTCGGACTCCCTTGCGGTGGAATGCTCACCCGCGGTGATGCAGCAAATCCACTCGGAGGTGGCCGAGGCATTTTACTCGACTCCGCGCGGGGGCGTGGAGACCGGCGGCGTTCTTTATGGCGTGCGGGAAAGCTCGCGGGTGGCGATTCTGGCGGCCCGCCCGCTGCGCTGCGAACACGCTTCCGGACCTTCCTTCAACCTCTCCGCCGGCGACCTGGTGCGCTTCGCGGAACTGCTCCGCGCGCCCGCGCTGGACCGCGGCCTGGCAGGCATGGTGGTGGTGGGCTGGTATCACTCCCACACCCGCAGCGAGATCTCGCTGACCGATTCGGACCTCGAGTTCCATCAGCGCTACTTCCCGGAACCCTGGCAGTTCGCCCTGGTGCTGCGCCCGGCCCCCATGCGTCCCACCCGGGTCTGCTTCTACTTCCAGGAGGCCGGCGGCGGCGTTCGCGCGTCCGAGTTATACCGGGAGATCGCGCCGCGGGCGGCCAGACCGGTGCTCGCACCCCCGGCGGCCAGGGTGCCGGAAGCCGTTCCCGTTCCCGTGCCGGCCCCGGCCCCGGTGCGGGAGCCGCCCCGGCGCGCGTGGCGGATGTGGCCCCTGGCGGCGGTGCTGGCGGTCCTGCTGACCCTGGCGGGGACGTCTTACGTGACCCGGGACTACTGGATGCCGCGCGTGGCCGGGCCGGGCCCCGGCCTGCGCCTGCAAGTCACCGACCGGGCTGGGCAACTGGAAGTGCGCTGGGACAGCACCCTGCCGTTTGTGCGCCAGGCCGAGAGAGGCACGCTCGAGTTCCAGGACGGCACGACCCGGCGATTCACCGCGCTGGACCCGCAATTCCTCCGCGTGGGCTCGGTCAACTACGCCCGGCAGTCCGACACGGTTACCGTTCGCATGGCCGTGGTGAAGCCGGACGGCTCGAGGCTGGAGGGGATGGTCAGCTTCCTCGGCCAGGCGCCCCCGAGCCTGCCGGCCGCTCCGACCGCGGAAGTCCAGCCGCCCCCCGACGACACGGCCGCGCAAGCCGAGCGGGCGCGCCTGGAAGCGGAGCGGAAGAAGCAGCAAGACCTCGAAACGGAGAAGGAACGGGAGCGCAAGCGGCTGGCCCAGCGGCGCGAGGAAGAGGCCAAGCGCCTGGCCGCCCAGCAGCAGAAGGCGCAGCCGGCCCCGGTCCAGCCGCCCCCCGCCCAAACCGCATCGGCGCAGGCGCCGCCGCCGGTTCAGACTCCGCCGCCCAAGCCGCCCGTTCCTCAACTCATCGTGGCTGCGAGCAAGCCAGCCGTCGAAACGCCGGCCGTAACCCCGCCGCCCCCGGCACCGGCCGCCGACAAGCCCGTCTCCCAGCCTAAACCCGAGACGCTTCCCGCCAAACCGGCCGCGCCGCCTCCCGCGCCGCTATCCGGTCAATGGGCTTTTACCCGCGCCCAGCCCTCCGGTTCGCCGTTCCCGCCCGAATCGGTGACCCTGTCTCTTACCGACGATGGAAAGTGGCTGCGGGGAACCTTTGTGGGCCGCTACCGGACTCCCAGGAACAGCGGGGTCCGGTCCGACATGAGTTTCAGTTTCGGCGGGCCCGTGCGGAGCGGGTCGATGAAATTCCCCTGGACCGCCGGCGATGGCTCGAAGGGCGAGATCGAGTTGATCCGGCTCCCCAATTCGAGCGATTCTATTGAGGTCGTCTGGTATCCGGCAGACCGGAAGTACGTCTTTGACGACATCCTGGCCCGGCCCAAGCGGTAGCCGCGGCGCGGAGTAGCATGAACGGAAAGGAAGCGATTATGTTTCGTACAGCCATTTGCACTGTGTTTACGGCCCTGTTGGTTGTCCCGTGCGCCTGGGGACAACTGGTGACCTTGACCCGGGACCAACTCATCCAATACACCGCCCAGAACCCCTATGAGCGCTTCCCCGACGGGCGGCCCAAGGTTCCGGACGAAATCCTCGAAAGAGTGAAGACCATGTCCGCCGAGGAGGCGCTCGGACTGGCCCGCCGGGGCTTCGCCAATCAATACGAAGACGGCTGGCAGATCCTGCGTCCGGGCAAGAAACTGGTGGGCCGCGCCTTTACGTTGCAGATGATGCCCTCGCGCCCGGACATCATGGATCCCATCGCGGCCGCCCGCAAGGCGGCGGGACAGGGACGTCTCACTCACCAGACCGCCATCGACATGCTCCAGCCCGGCGATGTCTTCGTCGTGGATGCGGGTGGCATGGCCGCCTTCGGCGGCATTGTCGGCGATAACCTCGCCTACTACATCTGGAAGACCACCAAAGCCGGCTTCGTCATCGACGGCGCCATTCGCGACCTGGAGGGCGTCGCCAATTTCGACATGGGGGGATACTTCCGCCATGCGGTGCCTCCGGCGATCAACAACCTCATGGTGACCGGTATTAACGTCCCGGTTCGCATCGGGAAAACCACCGTGATGCCCGGCGACGTGGTTCTGGGCGACCGGGAAGGCGTGTACTTCATTCCGCCGCACCTGATCAAGGAAACCGTCGATACCGCCCGCGTGACCCAGATTCACGACGAGTGGACCAAAAAGAAGTTCGACGAGGGCAAGTACAAGTCGAGCGAGATCTACGGCAGCCCGAGCGACCCGGCCTTGAAGCAGGAATACCAGGAGTATCTGAAGAAGCGCCTGGCCGAGTCCGTCTCAAAATGAGACAGACTCCCGAATTAAGACACTGGCGCTCCGGAACTGCTTTCGCAAACTAAAGAAACCAAAGTACATTACCTAGGACCATGATTTGCATTGAGTATACGGGAAAGGGACGTGGCGGCGCCCCTTTGGTGGCGCTTTAGAGAGTTAGCGTCGCTCGGACACAGAACCGCCGGTAGCCGCCCCGGAGACCGCGGGTCCCCGGAGCGGAGGGATTACAAGGGACGTGAGCATGCCGATCGTGGAAATGTTCCGCGCCAACGCCTTCACCGGTCTGGCGATGTGTGCCTGCCTGGCGGCCATTCTGTGGTCTGTCTTTCTTTTGCCCCGGTTAGGCCGCGGGCACGAGCGTTTTCTGGTCGCCTTTATCGGTCTGATTGCCGTGTTCGAGGGCTTGCGGCTGCTGGAAGAGGCGGGAGTCTGGAGGTCCACCCGCAGCTCCACCTTTGAGTCCGCGGCAAAGTTCATCGTCTGCTGCCTGTATCTGGGCGCTCTCCTGGTCGTGCAGGTCTTCGGAGCCGAGCACCGCCGCACCAAGCTGCGCTTGCGGCTCTCGGAAATGAACGAAAAACCCATGATCGCCCCCCAGAAGTAGAGTTTCGGGAACTACGAAACCCCGAAATTACACCTTTGGGCAATATCGGGGTTTCGTAGCCGAAACTGTCAGAAGGCGATGCGGGCCGAAAGCTCGATGTTGCGGCCGCCCATCTGCTGGCCGGTCAGCTGGCCGAAGAACGGGCTGGAAATGTTGGTGTCCAGTCCGCCGCGGCCGTGGCGGTTGAACGGGTTCAGGAACGTCCCGCGAATCTCGAACGACCGGGTTTCGGTGAAGTGCCAGGCCTTCTCGATGGCCAGGTCCTCGTAGGTGAAGTGCGGCTGGCGGATGTTCGGCAGAATCGGGCCGATAGTGCCCAGGCGCTGAATGACGTTCCGCCCGCCCGGAAAGACCGGAGGCGTGGTAAACGCGGCCCGGTTCAAGTAGGCCTTTCCGCCGCTGATGCCCCGGAAGTTGATGGGAGCGTCGCTGGCTGCGATGATGCTCTGCCCGGCTACCAGGTCCAGGCGCGCGGCGCCCAATGGGTTGCTGATTCCCCCGCCGCCGACCGAGACGGGCGCGCCCGAGCGGATCTGGTGGTTGCCGGTCAGGTTCCAGCCGCCGATGATCTTGCCCGCGACACCCCGTATGTTAACCAGCTTGTCGGGTCCGATGGGCAACTGGTAAATCCAGGTCATCTTCAGGAACTGCGGGTAATTGTAGCTCAAGATGCTTCTCTCGATGCTACGGTTGAACACGTCCGCCGGGCCGATGCCGTAGTCCGAGAGCGCGCCCGGCGCCAGCCCGATGGCCTTCGACCAGGTGTAGGCACCCAGAATCGCCAGGCCGTTGCGGAAGTGCCGCGTCACCTGAACCTGCAAAGCGTTGTACAGCGAAGTACCGAAATTGGCGAACTGCTGGCCGATGCCGGTGTACTGCGGCAGCGGACGCAAAGCCTGAAGAACCGTGCCCGCGAATCCCGGGTACGGCTGCGGAACGCCCGAAGCGGCGTTCCACGGGTCGGTCAGGCTCTGCCCGCGGCTCAGGAAACTCACCGGCAACGAGTTCAGGTTATCCATCCCGTCCGTCTCCAGCCGGGTTCCCTTGTTGCCGATGTAGTTCAGTTCCACCACGAAGAATTGCGGCAACTGGTACTGGAAACCCAGGTTCCAGTTCTGCACGTACGCCAGCCGGTTGGAGTCCGGAGCGTAGTAGTTGATGCCCC
>JACQZT010000115.1 GCA_016213755.1 Acidobacteriota bacterium
CGTTGAGTCCAATGAATACCGAGCGCCTGGAGGGCGTGGTCGCGCGTCGGGTGAGCGCGGCCGCCGCGGCGCTGGCCGGCGGCCGCGCCGCGGCGATCTATTCTTCGGCGCCAGAAAGCGAGCGCCGGCAACCGGCCCTCGCGATCGAGCAAGTTTTCGCCGGCATCGCCCACCGCATGGTGACGGAACACGGCGTGCGCCGGCTGGTGGTGGCCGGCGGCGAAACCTCGGGCGCGGTGGTGAACGCGCTGGCCATTCCGGCGGTGGAGATCGCGGCCATTCTCGACCCCGGCGTCCCGGCGCTGCGCTCGCTGGGCGACCCGCCACTGGCGCTGGCGCTCAAGTCGGGCAACTTCGGCGCCGGCGACTTCTTCGCCAAAGCCATCCACCACCTCGAACGCGCCTAAAACCGGGGACAGTACAAACATCAATTTCGAAATTGGTGTTTGAGTGGACTGTCCCCGGTTTTAGCGGGTGGAGACGATGCGGTTGCCGCGCAGGATGATGCGGGCGAAGGAGTGGTACGACGTTCCGTTGGGGTGCTTCTCTTTGGTGAAGAACGTGAGGTGAACGATGTCGCCCAGTTCGGCGCGTCCGGTAACGCGGTGCTGGATGTCGTAGGTCGGCACGCGCTGGTTGATGAGCTGGGGATTGAAAACGTACTCGAACTTGCCTCCGTTCACGGGCAGGTAGCCCTGGTCGATCACCGCGCCGGGGATCACCGCCGCGTAATAAACCGTTTCGGCCGTGGTCGTGCCCGGAATGCGCACGCCCTGCGCGGGATCGAAGGTCGATTCCACCGGCAGGTTGAACTTGATCTCCGGCGCGTCCTTGGGCTTGCCCGCCTCGACGACGTAGATGTCGCCGCCCTCGGCCGGCAGGCCGGGCATGAATCCGCGGTAGCCTTCCCATTCGCCTTCGATATGGAACCGGTAGACCCCCGGCTGATCGAGCGTCCAGCGGGCGCCCACCGCCGATCCGCCGGCGTCGCCTTTGGCCGCGGACGTCACGGTCTTGCCGTCCGGATAGCGCAGGCTGAACTGGATATTCGCCGGCAGGATGGGATCGATCTGCGCGGCGGGTGTGAAAGCCGAGCCCAGCTCGTACATCATGCCCGGCCGCGTGCCCACCAGGAAAAAGCGCGCTTTCTCGCTGGTGGAACCGAGCAGGTCCTCGGCGCCGGGGGCGATGACGCGGTTGTTGTGGCTCCCGGGCGGCAGGATGAACGCACTGGACACGTACCCGGCATAGGCCGGCTCTTCGCCCTTGCGCCGCAGCACCACGCCTCCCAGCAGGCGGTAGATATCGCCCGGCATGTCGCCGTTGCTCGAAGCGCCGAACTGGCCGCCGAAGGAGTTGGGGCTTACCTGCCAGTAGGGGAAAGCGATTCCCTCTTCTCCCACCAGGAAGCGCGACATGAAGCCCGGCCGCGGCCCGGAGGCGTAGAAGTAGCCCATGTCGGTGATGAACTCGGGACACAGGTGCGGCGAGTAGCCGTTGGAGGTCTTGATTTGCAAGTTGGTGGCGCTGATGCCGTTGAGCCGCGTGTCCCAAGCCGCCGCCGGTTTGTCCTTCTGCTCGTAAATCAGCTCCGGAGTGATCTTGTTGGCACTCTGGCCTTCGCTGGCGATAAGCAGCACGTCGCCGGCGTTCCACGGATAGTTGAAGTGCACCAGCGAGCCGATCTGCTCGGTTGTGTCATAGTATCCTTCGAAGCGCGTCTCGCCGCGTTCGACGTACCGGCCGCTCAAGGCGAACTTCTTGCCCCGCGCCACTATCGGGCTGTCGGGAGAGTAGACCACACCGCCGTGCCTCATGCTGCACACCCACAGGTGACCCTTCTCGTCCCTGTACGTAGCCAGGATGCGGGCGTAGTATTCGCCCGGAGCGTCGAGCAACAGGTTCTTGGCGCCTTGCGCGGCGCCGTACACACCGGCCGGCGAAGCCTTGCCCGACCACGAGGCGCGGCGCACGCTGGCCGGGTCCGAGTTGACGTGCAGCTCCGCGTCGATGCGAACGTCGGCCGGCGCCGCCGGCGCGAACCCGATATCGCGGCCGTAACGGGCGCCAACAGGATACGGCTGGCCCTGGAAAGTCGCCGTGGCCATGGTCATGCGGTTGGCGATCCAGAAGCGATACGTCCCGCCTCCCTGGTACGTGTTGCCCCAGGTATCGGAGATCCATCCGCGCAGCCGCACGGTGTATTCGCCATAAACCGGCGGACGCCAGGCGGTCACCGCGCCGTTGCGCGTGGTCGGCCACTGGCCCGAATTGGCGATGTAGGGGAACGAGCCCAGGTTGGTCACCTTGCCGTCCGGAGCGGTTATTTCCAGGGAGATTGCGCCCCGCGTGAAGTTCCAGGGGATGTTAGTGCGCAAATCGATGGTGTCGGTGGGAAACTGCGGTTCGAGCGAATAGCTGACGGGCCGCTGGGCCGTGTCGTACATGGGCAGCACCACGTCGTCCTGGATCAGGTTGCGGCTGGCCAGCGCGAAGCGGCGCCGGTCCTCCTCGGCGGCCACGCCGCGGTTGCCGTTCGAGTTGTAGGCGTTGAGGAGCACGAAGGGGATGCGGGGAACGATTCCGCCGCCATCGACGAAGCGCCCCGCGGCGTCGTAGCCGCTGGCCGGGATGGGCGGCAGGAAGAGAAAAGAGTCGATCGCGCGTCCCTTGATGGCGCTCTGCCGCCAGGCGAAGGTCTTGGCCTGCAAGCTGTAGTAGCGCGTGCCCACGGTGAAGCCGAAATCCAGCCGCACGCGGTAGATGCCCGGCGGCAGGTCGTCGGGCAGTTTTTGGGACGCTTCAAACGTCACTTCGATGCGGCCGTCCTTGGCCGGAGCGGCGGCCAGCGGCACGCGCACCAGTTGGTCGTAGGGCGTCTTAAAGAAGTAGCCGAAGCGCGTGGTCACGGCGCCCTGGGTGCCGCCCTCGATGGGAATCCCGGCCGGGGTCAGCAGCGTGGACATCTTCTCGTCGCTGGGCAGGCGGATCCAGCCGGTGGAATCGAAGGTCCGCTCGGCGGTGGCCAGCATGGCGAAGCCGTCCACTTTGATGTTGTCGTTGGCCAGATGCGCCAGGTGCTGGGCGCTCAACCCGAGCTTGGCCGTGACCCGCACGCTGTCGCCCGGCGACCAGGCCGCCGGCGACGCCGCCGCATCGACGGACCATTCTCCGTAGGTCGTGTGCCCCGAATCCGCACGGCGCACCTCGCGCGCCGGCTGCGCGCCGCACACCGTCACCACCGCGAAAACGCTCAAACGAAGAACAAACCGAGGATAGGAAGTCATTTCGACTCTATCTTATCCAACTCAAGACGGGAGAGAATAGGCAATTATCCGTTCATGCCATGAAACGATCCTGGGTTCTTTGGTTGGTTGCTTTTCTGATTACGGCCGGTTCCGCGGTTTACCAGCGGCGCACCGGTCCGACCTATCCCGTTCGCGGCCGCGCCGCGCTGGCGGGACAGGCCATCGCCTACGAGTTCATGCGCAGCCACAGCACCGGCGCGGATTGCGCGGTGCGCATCGAAACCGGCGATCCAGCGGTGGAAGGTGTGCTGCTTTGGAAGCGCCACAAGACCCGCGACGCCTGGCGGCACGTCCCCATGGCCCACGGCGCCGGCGCGCTCTCGGCCGTCCTGCCGCGCCAGCCCGCGGCCGGCAAGCTGGATTATTCGGTCGAACTGCGCAAGGGCGCGGCAACGCTGGCGCTGCCGCCCTCCGGCGACATCGTGATTCGTTTCAAAGGCGACGTGCCGGCGCCGGTCCTGGTGGTGCACGTCATCGGGATCTTCGGCGCCATGCTGCTGTCCACCCGCGCGGGCCTCGAGGCGCTGGCCGGGCGGCCCGCGCTGCGGAAACACACTCTTTGGACGGTGGGGTTCCTGCTAGTGGGCGGCATGATCCTGGGCCCGGTGGTGCAGAAGTACGCCTTCGGCGCCTTCTGGACCGGCTGGCCCTTCGGCCACGACCTGACCGACAACAAGACCGCGGTGGCCTTTCTGGCCTGGGTGGGCGCCTGGGTTGCCTCGGCTCGCTCTCGGAATCCGCGCCGCTGGATGGTCTTC
>JACQZT010000130.1 GCA_016213755.1 Acidobacteriota bacterium
CTCTGAGCGCCGCGAACACTCGTCCGTTGAACAACCAGCACCCCAGGCGAAACCGCCCCGACGTTTCTCCGTTTTTTCAGGCTCCGCGCCGCCTCGGCCCCATCTCGGCCTCCGGAGCCTCCGCCAGTGTCTGAATCGCAGCCAGATCGCGCACCTGGGGTGGCGGTTGGAGCGCCCGGGCGTGAAAATCGGTGCGCGGGCGATGCCCTTCTGGCTGGATTTCCAGGGCTCTCGCAACGTGGGAGCCAACCGGTTGCGCGACGCGGTGATGGCCTCGGCGAACCTGGGAGCGGTCCAGAAACTCGGTGACATTCGCGTCCTGTATCAACTTGCCATCAAAGACGCCAATTCGATGATTTCGCAGTTCACCGACGACGATCTGGGCACCGGATCGGGGGTGAACATCGCCGTACACGCCCTGCGTGTGGACTTGGGGCTGACCCGGTTCCTGCAATGGCAGAACCTGCTGTTCCTGCAGAACCAGCGCCGGCCCAACGATCCGGCCGGCCAGTTCTTCGTTCCCCTGCAACGGGGGGCCAACCGGACCCTGCGCTATCTGGGGCAGCTCGCCTTCACGTTCTGAAACCGAGAATTGTTGGTTCTGTAACGTAATTGAAACGCTCGGCTGCTAGCCTGACGGCGAGAACATCGTTTCGTCAGGAGCCTTGCATGTTTCAACGTATCCGTCCGGCGGCGCTGGTCCTGGCCGCATGGCTGGCCCCAGCGGCCTTCGGTCAGACCGACCAGGCGCGACTTACCGGCGTAGTGGCCGACAGCAGTGGAGCCGTGATTCCCGGCGTGTCTGTCGTAGTGAAGAACGAGAAGACGGGGATCGAGCGCAGCGTCCGATCCAACGACTCCGGCCGGTTTATGGTTGTCAACCTGCCGCCGGCCCAATACAAGTTGGTGGCGACGTCGGACGGGTTGGCCCCGGCCGAGTACAAAAACATCACTCTGACGGCGGGACAGGAGCGCACTCTGACCATCGTCATGAACCCGGCGGCGGTGGCCACCGAGGTCAACGTCTCGGGCGGCGAGCTGGTGGTGATCGACACCACTTCGGCGCGGGTAGGCGCCAACGTCAACGAACGGGAGGTGGCCTCGTTGCCGCTGAACGGGCGGCAGCTTTCCCAGCTCTACATGCTGGCGCCTGGCGCGCAGACGGCGGGCGGCGGCAGCTACGACAATATTCGTTTCAGCGGCCGGGCCAACCAGCAGAACGCCCTGCGCTTCGACGGCGTGGATGGCTCGGCCATCATCGACGCCTCGCCGGGCAACCTGAACGGGGAAACCTCGACCGGTCTGCGCCTGCAAGCCAGCCTGGAAAACGTGCAGGAGTTTCGGGTGGAGTCGAGCAACTACCCGGCCGAGTTCGGCACCGGGTCGGCCGGGCAGATCAGCGTGGTCACCAAGTCCGGTTCCAACGACCTCCACGGATCGGTGTTCGAGTACGCGCGCAACAGCGCGCTGGACGCGCGCAACTTCTTCGACGGGACGGAGAAATCCCCGCTGCGCCTGAACCAGTTCGGGGGTTCGCTGGGCGGACCGATCACAAAGAACAAGTTCTTCGTTTTCGGCAGCTTCGAAGGTCTGCGGCAGCGTGGATATGTCAACCTGATCGAAGCCGTGCCAAGCGCGGCGGCGCGCGCCCGCGCCGTGCCTTCCATCCGGCCCTTGATGGACGCCTATCCGATGGGCGCTGGGACCTCCAACCCGGACCTGGACCTGGCGCGGATCGTCGCTGGCGCTCCACTGGACGAAAACTACGGCAGCATCCGCTTCGATTACCGGATCAACGACCAGCTCAACCTGACGGCGCGCTACTTTCGCGACGAGGGAGAGCTGATCCAGCCCCTCAACGTCACCGGAAACTACGCGCGCACCTCGGCGGTGGGGCAGAACGGCATGGTCAGCCTCCAGCAGGTATGGAGCGCGACGGTGGTCAACGAGACCAAGATCGGCTACAACGGTCCCAAGACGCGTCTCAACGGCGTGGCGCCGCGGGTGAACGGGCTGGACCTTTCGGCGGTCTCCATCGACTTCACCGGGTCGGCTACCATCGCCGGCGTGGGTGGGCAGGGCGTCTCGGGCGGTGCGGCCCGCATCGGCGGCCTGGTGCGCTCCAACAGCGCTCAGAACGGCCGCGGCGTTCCATACACCAACTACTCGCTGACGTTCGCCGACGCGCTGAACTGGATCCGGAACAACCACTCCGCCAAGTTCGGGGTCGAGTTCCGGCCCATTCGCCTGTACACCGACCGGTTGGGCGGCACGACCTACTCCTTCTCGAACCTCAATTCGCTGTTGAACAACACGCCGTCTTCGGTGCAGGTGCTGGGCGACATCAGCGGGCCGAATCCGCTGCACGGCGGGGTGACCGGAAACCGCTACCTGAAGCAGGAGTACTACATCCTCTACGCCCAGGACGAGTGGAAGCTCCGACCCAATTTCACCCTCAGCTACGGGATGCGCTGGGAGTACTACAGCCCGCTGCGCGAGGATCGCAACCTGTTTACGTTCTTCGACATGACCACCGGAAACCTGGACTTGAATCCGAGCCGCCAGTGGTATCGGAGCTCGAGAAACAATTGGGGGCCCCGCCTGGCCTTCACCTGGGCGCCGGACAAGCTGAAGGGCAGCACCGTGTTGCGCATCGGGGCGGGTTACTACTACGGCCCGGGCCAGACCGAAGACCAGGTGCAGCCCATCGACAGCGACCGGGTGACGGTGACCCGCACCACCGGCGCGGCCTTTCCGGTGAACAGCCAGGAGATCGTCAACTCGTTTGACCTGAAGAACTTCAAGAACTTCGCGCCGCGCGTCTACGCTCCCGGCTACCGACTGCCCGAGAGAATCCTTTCCTACACTTTCTCGGTTCAGCGGAAACTGCCGTTCGACACGGTGTTGACGGCGGCTTATGTGGGCAGCCAAGGGCGAAACCTGTTCCTGCGCTCCTGGACCAACGTGGTGACGGGCGTGACCGTGAATCCGGCTACCGGAGTGGGCACGCCGGTGCTGGAATTCGGCGACCGGTTCGCGCAGATGGATTACAAGACCAGCGGCGGCCGCGACCATTACGATTCGCTGCAAACGACCCTGAACCGCCGCTTCCAGCACGGACTGACCGTGGGCACTCAATGGACCTGGGGCCACTCGATCGGCAATACGGGCGGATCGAACGAAGCGCAGACCACGCAGAACCCGATGAACTTCAACCAGGACCGGGGCAATAACGCCTTTGACGTGCGGCACAGCTTCAACGCCTCGGCGCTGTACGAGTTGCCGTTCGGCAAGGGCCGCCTCCTCGGCGGCTGGGAACTGGGCGGCGTGATCAACGCCCGCACCGGCCTGCCGATCGACATCACCATGGCGCGCAACGACATCGCCTACCGGGTCAACTCCACCGGCCGGATCGTGGACGCCCCCATCGTTTCCGGCGGCCAGGTATTGACCACGCCGGTGATCAACAACCCGTACGGCGGGGCCTTCCGCAGCAACCGGCGGCCCAGCGTGGCGGCCGGCGTCAGCCCGTTCCTTACCAATCCGAACGACAAGCGCGTGTTTTTGAACCCGGCTGCGTTCACCGTTCCGGCGCCGGGTGAGTTTGGGAACCTGGGGCGTTGGGCGGTGCACGGGCCGGGTCTGAGCCAGTTCGACCTGACGCTGCACAAGCGCATTCCCCTCCGCGAGCGGGTCAACTTCGAGTTTCGGGCGGAGATCTACAACCTGTTCAACCGGGCGAACTTCTCCAATCCGGTCTCGCGGTTGAATAATTCGCTGGGTGTCAACAACAACCAGCTTCAGCCCGGACAGCCGTACACGCTGTCCGCCGCGGGAGGAAGTTTCGGGCTTATGACCTCGACCCTGGCCCGCGACGTGGGTCTGGGCGCCAGCCGGCAGCTCCAATTGTCGCTGCGGCTGAGCTTTTAATGTTGCCGGACACGAAAGAACCGGTGCATCGCTCTTGTATAATTGGAGAGACAGGTTTTCCCAGAACCGCGCCAAAGGACACTGAACAGTGGCTACGCCTCCCACTCCCCATTTCGAAGCCATGCTCCAGCACGATACCGACGTGATTCGTGCCAAGCTGCTGGCGATGGGCGCGCTCGACGAACAAGCTTTGGGCCGGGCGATCCAGGCGTTCGTGCAGCGCGACCGGCAGTTGGCCTACTCGGTGATCCTGCGCGACCAGGACGTGGACGCGCTGGAAACCGAACTGGATCGCCTGTGCCTGGAATTCATCGTCCGGCACCAGCCGGCGGCGGGCCATCTGCGGTTTGTCTATTCGGCCAGCAAGGTGGTGAACGAACTGGAGCGCGTGGGCGACTACGCCGAGAGCATTGCCAGGCAGGTCCTGATGGTGAGTTCGGTGCCGTTTGAAGTGTCCACCGACAGGTTCAACGAACTCGCCAACCTGGCCATCGGGATGCTGCACAACGCCGTGCAGGCTTTCGTGGACAAGAACCCCGACCTGGCGCGCGCGACCATGGCCAGCGAACCGCGCGTCAATCAACTGCGCGACAGCCTCAGCGCGGACCTGGTGGATTGGCGCGTGCAGGAGCGGCTGCCGCTGGAGGCGCTGACGCCGCTAATCACGGTGGCGCGGCGGCTGGAGCGTGTTTCGGACCAGGCCACCAACATCTGCGAGCAGGCGCTGTATTTCGCCACCGGGCAGTATTTCCGTCACCTGCCGCGGGAAGGATTCCGCGTCTTGTTTGTGGACCGGGCCAACGAGTGCCTGAGCCGAATCGCCGAGGCGGCCGGCAGGCAATTGTGCCCGCAGCGCTTCTCCTTCACGAGCGCGGGCGTAACCGCCGGCGCCGTGGATCCCCAGACGCTTTGGTTCCTGGGCGAGAAGGGGCTCGACATCTCCTCCCAGTCCTCGCGGTCGATGGACCAAGTCCCGCACCTCGACCAGGTGCAGGTGGTGGTGGCGCTGTGCAAAGAGGCGGAGGAAGCCCTGCCCCAGCAGAAGCCCGCCAAGACCCTGAGCTTGCAGTGGTTTGTGCCCGATCCCTCGGAGGCGCACGGAACGCCCGAGCAAGTCCGGGCGGAATACGAGCGAGCCTACCAGTCGCTCTGCAACCACATTCGCGACCTGGTCCACGCGATTCTAGGCAACGATCATCACTTACCCGAATGAGAACACTATTTTTGCGATTCAAGTCCCGCTTTGGAAAACCGGCCGCGAGCCTGCTGCTGGCCGCGACGGTGGTGCTGCTGCCGGCCGGCTGCGGGCGCTCGAAGGGTCCCCGGAAGACCATGATCCAGAACACCGGTTCGGACACCATGGTGAACGTGGCCCAGGCCTGGGCGGAAGAATACGCTCAGGTGGCGCCCAATGTGTCGGTGGAGGTGTCCGGAGGCGGTTCGGGCACTGGTATCGCCGCGCTGATCGCCGGCACGGTGGATATCTCCAATTGCAGCCGCAAAGTCGAGCCCAAGGAAGCCGAACAGGCCCGCAAGAACACCGGCAAGGAACCGCGGGAATACCTGGTGGGCTACGATGCCCTGGCCGTGTATGTGCATAAGAACAATCCGCTGGAAGAAATCACGCTGGACCAGTTGGCGCAGATATACGCCGAAGGCGGCAAGTTCACCCAGTGGACCCAGCTCGGCGTCAAGATGCCGGGCGGGGCGGATGAAATCATCCGCGTGAGCCGCCAGTCGAATTCCGGCACGTACGTCTATTTCCGCGAGGCGGTGCTCGGTAAGGGACGCGATTTCCGCCTGGGTTCGCGCGACATGCACGGCTCCAAGGACGTGGTGGAACTGGTTTCCAAGACCCCTGGCGCCATTGGTTACAGCGGCATGGGCTACGCCACGCCGGAGGTCAAGACCCTGCGCGTGGCCCGCAAGGCGGGCGAAAAGGCCTTTGCGCCGACGGTGCGGAACGCTCTGAACCACACCTATCCGGTCTCGCGGCCGTTGTACATGTACACCCTGGGCGAACCGGCCGGGGAGGTGAAGAAGTTCATGGAATGGGTTCACTCTCCGGCCGGCCAGAAGATCGTCGTCAAGAGCGGCTACGTTCCGCTGACCGGATCGGGAGCGGCGCAATAGCGCGGGATCGCAGAGCCGCAACGCCTATGATGAACCGACCCCGGTGGGAAATCGTCACTGAAGCCGCCATCGAAACCCTGATCCGGTTGTGCGGCGTCAGCGCTATCCTGTTCGTGTTCGGGATTTTCTTTTTCGTCTTTCGCGAGGGCTCCGGGTTTCTCTTCCACGGCTTCAATGTCCGCGAGTTTTTCACCAGCATCGAATGGTATCCGAGCTCCGAGAGCCACGTCCGTTACGGGGTGCTGGCGCTGATCGCGGGCACGGCCAGCGTCACCGTGCTGGCCATGTCGCTGGCGGTTCCCTTCGGCATCGGCGCGGCCGTGTTCGTTTCCGAGTTCTGCGGCGCCCGCTTGAGGGAGACGCTGAAGATCACCATCGAATTGCTGGCGGCGATTCCCTCGGTGGTCTGGGGGTTCATCGGGCTGACGGTGATGAACCCGCTGATCATCCGGGTTTTCGGCACGCCGATCGGATTGAACGTCTTGAACGGCGGCGTCATTCTGGCGCTGATGAGCGTGCCGATTATCGTCTCTATCGGCGAGGACGCGCTGAAAGCGGTGCCCGATTCGTACCGGGAGGCGGCGCTGGCGCTGGGCGTGACGCGCTGGCAAATGGTGTACCGGGTGCTTTTGCCGGCCGCCCGCAACGGCTTGCTGGCGGCGGTGCTGCTAGGCGTCGGCCGGGCGGTGGGAGAAACCATGGCCGTGCTGATGGCCACCGGACACGCGGTGAAAATCCCCACTAGTTTGATGGACTCGGTGCGCACGCTGACGGCCACCATCGCCGCCGAACTGGGCGAATCCCCGGTGGGTTCGGACCACTACCAGGTTCTGTTCATCATTGGCGTTTTGCTGTTTTCGATCACCTTTGTCGTCAACCTGACCGCCGACCTTGTGGTGCGGGGCGCGCGGGCCAGGTGAGGGTTTAAGAGGCTGTGTTTCAGGCTACTCCACTAACCCGGCGCAAGCAGTACAGCGAGCTGGCCGCTCAATCGGTCTTCTTGTCGATGACCCTGCTGATGGTGCTGCCGCTGGTGCTGATAGTGGGCTACCTGGTGTACCAGGCGTGGCCCATTCTGTCGCTGGACTTTCTGTTCAGCAATCCGCGCAACGGCATGCGCGGCGGAGGCATCTGGTCGCCGCTTTTGGGCACCATTTACCTGGTGGTCATCTCCCTGGTGATCGCGACGCCGATCGGCGTTCTGGCGGCGGTCTTCCTGAACGAGTACGCCACCGAGAACTGGTTTACGCGGGTGGTGAACCTGGCGGTGGTGAACCTGGCGGGAGTGCCGAGCATCGTGCACGCGCTGTTCGGGCTGGGCGCTTTTGTGCTGTTCGCCCGGATGGGCAAATCCATTCTGGCCGCCTCGCTGACGCTGGCCATCATGACTTTGCCGGTCATTATCGCCAGCACCAAGGAAGCGCTGGCGGCGGTGCCCCGCTCGTTTCGCGAGGCCTGCTGGAACGTCGGCGCAACGCGCTGGCAAACCGTCCGGCACATCGTGCTTCCGAACTCGATCAGCGGGATTCTCACGGGCGTGATTTTGCAGGTGTCGCGGGCCGCGGGCGAGACCGCTCCCATCATGTTTACCGGCGCCGTGTTCTTCAAGGCCATCGAGGAAGGCAACCTGTTCGCATACAGCCTGTTTGGCCAGGGCATGGCGCTGTCGATGCATTTGTTCACCATTTCCACGCAGGTTCCCGACGTGCCGGCGGCGCTGCCGTTCGGCACCGCGGTGGTTCTGCTGGGCACGGTTCTTCTGGTCAACGCGCTGGCGATCGTGGTTCGAGTGCGCTTGCGCTCGCGGCGGAAATGGTGATGCCCGGCCCCATGATCGAGATCTCCGGCTTGCGGGTGCGCTACGGGCATCGCGAGGTGCTGAAGGGCGTAACCCTCGACGCGCGGCGCAACGAGATCCTGGGCGTCATCGGTCCCGCGCAGTCGGGCAAGACCACCCTGCTCAAGACCATCAATCGGACCATCGACGACATCCCCGAGGCCTCGGTTTCGGGCACGGTCAAGGTGAACGGCGAGGACGTGCGCCGGGTGCGGGACGTCTTCTCGCTGCGGCGGAAGATCGGCATGGTGGCGCCGCTGCCGGTGGGGCTGCCGCTCACGATTTTCGACAACGTCGCTTTTGCGCCGCGCATGGCCGGAATGCGCGATCGCGCCGAATTGGAGGGGCGCGTCGAGCGCTGCCTGCGGCAGGCCGCGCTGTGGGACGAGGTGAAGGACCGCCTGGACAGCCTGGGGACCCGGCTCTCGGGCGGGCAGCAGCAGCGGCTGACCATCGCGCGCGCCCTCTCGCACGATCCCGAGATCCTGTGCCTGGACGAGTTTTCCATTGCCGTCGATCCGGTGACCACCATGCGCATCGAGGACGTCCTCCGGGAACTGCGCTCCCGGATGACCATCGTTCTGGTGACCAACCTGGTGCAGCAGGCCCGCCGGCTGGCCGACCGCACGGCCTTTCTGTTCAACGGCGAGCTGGTGGAACTGGACGAGACCGGGGTGGTCTTTTCCGGCCGCGCCGCCCACCGCAAGACCATCGAATACGTTAGCGGGATCTTTGGATGAGCACCGCGGCGCCCACCCTCACCTACAGCGTCGAAACCAGGGACCTGAATCTCTGGTATGGCAAGTTTCAGGCGCTCAAGAACATCGGCGTCCGTTACCGGCAGGGCCGCATCACGGGCCTGATCGGGCCGTCGGGCTGCGGCAAGACCACCCTGCTGCGCTGCTTCAACCGCATCAACGAACGCTACCCCTACGTCAACACCAGCGGCGAGATCCAGATCCTGGGGCAGAACATCTTCGCTTCCGGCGTTTCGCTCATCGAACTGCGCAAGTCGGTGGGCATGGTGTTCCAGCGCCCCAATCCGCTGCCCATCTCCGTGTACGAAAACGTCGTTTTCGGCTTGCGCGTCCACAGCTCCTTCGGAAGCCTGAAGCGGCCGGACCTGGACGCCGCGGTGGAGAAGGCGCTGCGCGAGGTGCGCCTGTGGGACGACCTGAAAGACCGTCTGCACACCCGCGCCACCGCTCTGCAACTGGAGCAGCAGCAGAGGCTCTGCATCGCGCGCCTGCTGCCGTTGAAGCCCGAAGTGATCCTGATGGACGAGCCGTGCTCGGCCCTCGACAGTGAAGCCACCCTGGGCATCGAGGACCTGATGCTCACCCTGGCCGGCCGCTACACCATCCTCATCGTCACCCACAACATGGCGCAGGCCCGCCGCGTGAGCCAGGAATGCACGTTCATGCTGATGGGCGAAGTTATCGAACACGCCCGCACCGAGGACCTGTTCCTCACCCCCCAGGATTCGCGCACCGCCGACTACATCGAAGGCCGCTACGGCTGAGACAGCTATTTCGTGACGGGATACTATAGGTCGATCGCGACCACCTCGTGATCCAGAATCGACGGGATGGTCAGGCTGACAGATCCGTTTGCCTCCTGTGCGCGCGGCGCCTGGCCGCTGACCAGCAGATGCACCTTCTTTGCCTTCCGGCCGTTCGGCAGCCGGATACTCACGTTTTGCGGCGGCGTGGGGACAAACTCGCGGATGGGGCCTTTCATCATCATCGGATTGGTCAGATTGACCAGGTGGACCGTGAGCGATTCCTTTTGGCGCCAAATCGTGACATCCAGTATGCCCGGTCCGGTGACCATGACCGGCCGGGGCTCGTTGGCGGCCCAGTCCACCGCATTGCGCAGCAGCTTCGAGTGGTCCAGGGCCAGCACTTCCCAGAACGTGCGATCGATGTCCCACGGGAAGTAAACCACGCGCCCCTGGCCCGCCTCCCGCACGTAGAGTTCGGGAATGTCGGTCTTCGGCGTGCGCGGAAAAACCTCCTCCATGGGGAGATCGGGATACGACGGAATCAGCGTCAGCGGCGGGTTGGGGTAACTGCCGTTGCGCCGCGTGTGGAGGCGCGAAACGCCGTTGATGATCCGCTCGGCGTCCTCCAGCCCGGCCAGAATCGGATGCCGCTTCCCGGTAGCCGGATCCGTCTCCAGGCGCAGGTAGGAGTTCTGCATCCTCGCATCCACTTGGCCGTCGAACGACGCGCCGAAAAGATCGGAAAGCCCAAAGTTCGGCTGCCGGACGCCCCGCTCGTCGTACAGCGAGGTCTCGTAGGTGGCGACGATGCCGCCGCCGCGCCGGACGAAATCGCGAATCTGGCCGCACTGCCGGCTGGAAAGGGCGGCGATATTTGGAAAGATCAAAACCTTGAACCGGTCGATGTGCGCCGGATCGAGGAGCTGATCGTGGACCATCTCGAAGGGGATGCGCGCTTCGATGAGAGCCTGGTAGTAGCCGAGGGTGTGGTCCTCCAACGCCGGGCGGCCCTGCCCGGGGCGGTAATAGCGCGCGGTCTGCTGCGAGTAGACGATGGCGGCCCGCGCCAGAGGCGCCTCGTTGCGCAGGTAGCGTTCGTTGCGGTAGTGCCAGGTGTAGATGTCCTCGACCACCTTGAGCCAGCGCCGGTCGTGTAATGTGGCCGCGAATTTCGTGAACCACGGCCGCAGGTCGTTGGCGATTCCATCCAGCACCCACAGCCGGATTTCGGGGCCGTGCTGAACCGAGTCCTTCCACCGGTAGGGCTCTTCGATGCCCACGCTGAAGATGCCGCCGATGGCCTTGCGGCCCATGGTCGAGCGGTACTCCTTGCCGTTCTTCCCGTTGGCCCAGGGGGCCATGAGACCGCGCCGGGCCTGGCGGTCGGCGAACAGCGTCGGCGCCAGCTCGCCCACGGTTTTCATGTCGAGCTGGCTGGTGGCGCCGCCCCCGCTGTTGGGGATGTAGCGGGCGGCGGGATTGATTTTGCGGATCTCGGCGTCCCACAGCCGCCAGAGTTCGAACAGCCGCCGCTCGCGCCACTCGTTGTGGGCGCGCCGGGTGCGCTCGTCCAGACTGGCGCTGAGCGGCAGCTCGAGGCCGGTCGCGGCCTTGAAGTTCCGCCGGCAGTGCTCGCAGTAGCACATGCCGGAGCCCGACCAGCGGTTGCTGAAGATCCCGTCCACCTTGTACAGGGACACGATCTCCTTGGTCACCTCGGTCATGAACTCGAAGTTGTAAGGGCCCAGCGCGCAGGTCACCCACAACTCCGGCATGACCATGTGCCGCCGCTTGTTTCCCGCCGCGTCCACCGCGATCCAGTCCGGATGCGCGTCACAGACGTCCTGGTGCGCCGCGTGCGGATCGGTGCGGGCGATCACCACCATGTTCAGCTTGCGGCAGCCGGCCACCAGGTCGCCGAACGGATCGCCGTTGCCCAGCCACTGGCTGCAATAGTGCATCGGAATCTTGGTCGGGTAGTAGCACACGCACCCTCCGGCGCTCAGGCAGGCGGCGTCCGAGTGCGTGCGCTTGAAGTAGTCGAGCCAGAAGCCCAGATCGTACTTTCCGGGATCGTCCTCCACCAGCGTCAACTGCGCCCAGCGCATGGGCCGGTCGAACCAGCCCTCCGATGCGGGCGCGGCGGAAGCCGCGAGGTTGGCCGGCAGCGCCAGCGAGGTTCCCGCCAGGGCGGCGTCGCGCAGGAATTCCCTGCGATGGAGGTCGTGGTCGGTGGTGTTCATCGGGGTTCTCCCTGTCAAGAGCTAAGCTTCAACCCGAGTCACCGTCCGGCGGGTATCCCTGCTTGCCCAGAGACCACTCAGGCGGAAATCACCAGTATGCCACCTGGCGGATTGTACTGCCTCCCCCAACCAGTGAGTCAAGCCGGGGTTCCGTTACGGCAGGAATGCCCTCTTTGCGTGAATGTCCCCTTTTCCTAAAGGGATGGGGGGCGGCAGCCGATAGATAGAACGCCTGGCGATGCTGCCGACGAAGGAAAAGCGACGCTATCCTCGGATTCCGCTGGAAGAGCGGGTCGAGATCACCTGGGAAGAGGAGCGAGGCGAACGGTGCTTCACCCGCGGGCGTTGTCTCGACGCGTCCGCGTCGGGTCTGCGATTGGAGATCCTGCGCCGGATTCCGGTTCGCAGCTACATCAACTTCCTGTTCGAAACAAGCGGGTTCGGCGGATCCGGCTGCGTCCGCTTCTGCACCAGCCGGGGAATGAAATACCTGGTGGGGGTGGAATTCACCTCCGGCCTGCTTCTGGACGAGCCGGCCAAGAGACTCACTTCGAAACGCGGACAATAGCCCGGCGCCAGGCGCGCAGCGCGGGGACGCCGCTATCGGTCACTTCCAGAATAACGTGCAAATCGGCCGGAGCGGCGACTGCCGGCGCTGGAAACGCAAGATCCGCCCGCGAGGCCTCGCGCAAGTCCAGCGAGCCTTGCCCTCCGCCCGGCTCCGAGTAGTAGAACCAGCGGTACGAAAGCGTATCGCCGTCGGGGTCCGACGAGCCGCGGGCGCTCAAGCGCACCGTCGCTCCGGAAGCGACTGAACGCGTTTGGCCGCCGTTCAGGACCGCCACGGGTGGATGGTTGGCTCCCTTGCGACCGGCCGCAACGCACCAGTCCATGCGCGCGGCGAAGTCGTTCTGAAAAGCCTCTCTCCACCGCCAGACGGTAGCGCGCGCATCCCGCACCGGGCCGACCTGATCCTCCGCGTCGCTGTAAAAGCGGCCCCGCGCGCGCCGGAACCGCCCGCCCCAGCCACCCCAATCGGGATGCTCGGGATCGCCCAGACCGTTGGGGAGGAAGTAAAACCAGGAAGGGGTGTCGCCTTCCTTGAGCGCGCTGTGCGGGTTGGGCGCGGTCCACGTCTTGGGCGGGTACAGCGCGCCCAGAGGCCCGCGCCCGGTGCGCACGTTGCGGTCGATCCATGCGCGCGAGGTGAGCGACTCGTCCCCGCCCAGGTACATGCCGCGGTAGGCCGAGAGCCGGCGGTCCTGCTTGCTATCCAGCGGGAACCATCTGTGTCGCCCCCGGCTCCCAAGTTGGCGACACCGCGCCGCGGGTTTCCGGGCTTCACAACGTTTAGCAGCGCCTGCGCGGCCGGAAAGCCGGAGGCATGCACGAGCAGGTTGGGGCGCACCTCGCCGTAGGCGGACACGATCTCGCGGATCAGCTCCGGCTTCACGACCGCCTCTTTGAGTTCGCCGGGAGTCCCGGAGGCGGAGGCAATCAGCCCCTCGATGTCGAACTCGTTGGAATAGACCATCAGCCGGACCATGGACTGCTGGTCGTCGGGGTCTCCGCCGATGTCTGTCAGCACCACCAGCCGGGGCCGGGCCGACAGCGCCGCTACGAACAGCAACCCGGCCGCCAGGCCGCGCCAGTTACAGCTCAACTCCGAGTTCCTTCCAGGTCACGACCCTCTCCCGCACCATGGCCTCGTGGCCGAGAATGGAGGTGAGCGCCGCGGTGGCGCCGATGGTGATGTCCGCCGGGAGCTTTGCGCCCTTGGTGACCGACTCGTAAAACGCGGCGATGTGAGCGTGCTGCGACTCTTCCTGTTTGGTTGCCAGCACCGTGGGCGTTCCGCCGCTGCCCAGAGGGTACATCGTCATCGCGGAGATCAGGTCCACCGCGCCCTTGGTTCCGTAAACGTAAACGTACTGGTTCCCGTTCGGCATCCCGCGGGGATGGAAGACATTCTGGGTGAACGACATCTTCACGCCGCCCGGATACTCGTAGGTGATACTTCCGCAGTCGAAAATCGTGCGGCCGGGAGGGTCGTTCTTGTACATCAGGATTCCGCCGAAACCGCAGGCCCGCACAGGATGGGCGCCGATCACCCAGTTGCACAGGTCCAGGTTGTGCACCGACTGTTCGATCAGGTAGCCGCCGCCCTTGGTCACGTCGAAGTACCAGTCGCCGGAAGAGCCGTCATGGGCCAGGTCCGCCGTCGCGTGCCGCTGCGCTTTTACCATGATCACTTCGCCGATGACCCCTTCCCGGATCTTGCGCACGGCTTCGCCCAGTTGCTTGTAGGAGCGCATCTGCTGCCCGGGTACGAACACCCGGTTCGTGGCGCGGGCCACGGCCACCAGTTCCCGCACCTGCGCGGCGGTGACGCCGATCGGCTTCTCGCAGTAGACGTGTTTGCCGGCTTTGAGCGCGGCGATGGCCATCTCCGAGTGCAGGTGCGGCGGTGTGGCGATGTAAACCGCTTCGACGTCCTTCCGCTCGATGACCCGGCGCCAGTCGGTGTACGTCGTCGGGTTGTCCTTGGCCGCCGTGCTGGCCGCCTTGTCCAGCCGGTCCGGCTTGATGTCGCACAGCGCCACGACCTTGGCGTTGGGCTGTTCGAGCACGCCGCGGAGCAGGTGCGAGCCGCGGCCGCCGGTGCCGATCACGCCCGTGCCCACGCGGGACGAAACATCCTGGCCAGACGCCACGCGGGCGGCCACGGCCGTGCCGAGAAAGAAATGTCTGCGATTCAGATTCATGAATGTCCTCTTCGATCAGGCCGCCGGCTGGTTCGGATAGAACTCCCGCCGGTGCTGTTCGGCGTATCCTTTGAGCCGTGCGGCCACTTCCGGGTGCTGGTCCAGCACGTTGGTGGTTTCGTTGGGATCCTTCTCCATGTCGAACAGGGAGAGCTCGATCTTCGCCTGGACGTACTTGCCCGCCGAGCCGTCGTGGCCCGGGGAAGCCAGCGTGCGAAAGGCGTGCGGCAGGTGCAGCTTCCAGCGCCCGTCGCCGCTGATTACGCCTTCGAAGACCGCGCCCGTGCAGAAGGCGTAATACTCGTGCGGATTCTTCGCGCCGGGCACCCCCCGCACCAGGTCCCACACGTTCAGGCCGTCGATCGGATTCTGGGGCAGCGCGGCGCCGGCCAGGTGCGCCAGCGTGGGGAGCATGTCGACCGTGCACCAGGCCTTATTTGACACCGTGCCTGCTTTGACCTGGCCCGGGTAGCGCACAATGCAGGCGCTGCGCGTTCCGCCATCGAAGCCGGTTCCTTTCGCCTCGCGGAAAGGTGTCTTGCCGGCGTGGTTGCCGTAGGAGATCCAGGGCCCGTTGTCGGAGCTGAAGAACACCAGCGTGTTGTCCTCGACGCCGGCGGCCTTCAGCGCCTTGGTGATCTCCCCCACGGACCAGTCGAGCTCCATCATCACGTCGCCGTACACGCCGGCGCCGGACTTGCCCTTGAACTTCTCGCTGCGAAAGATCGGCACGTGCGGCATGGAATGCGGAACATAGAGCAGGAACGGGTTGCTCTTGTTGCGGCCGATGAAGTCCACGGCATGTTCGGTGTACCAGGTGGTGAGCATGGGCTGTTCCCGCGGGGTCACCCGCTCGATGGTGATCTTGCCGTTGTCCCAGAACTGGAGCGGAAACTTCTCGTACGCTTTCGGATTTTCGGGGTGAAACTCCCACATGTCGTTGGAGTACATCAGCCCGCACGACTCGTCGAAGCCCCGGGCCGGAGGACGCGTGTCGGGCTGGTCGCCGAGGTGCCACTTGCCGTAGACCGCGGTTCGATAACCGCGCGTCTGGAGGACCTGGCCCATGGTGGCGAATTTGGGATCCAGTCCGCGCGCCCGCGGCGGGTGCGCTCCGAAGACCTTGGTGCGGCCCGGATAACAGCCCGACATCAGCGACGACCGGGAAGCCGAACAGACCGCCTGGGTCACATAAAAGTTATGGAACGAGCAGCCCTGGCCAGCCAGCCGTTCGACGTTGGGGGTCTGATAGGGCGGGTTTCCGAAGGGATGAAAATCGGAGTAGCCGGAGTCGTCGAGATAGATGAGAACGAAGTTGGGCGGCCTTTTGCCCGCCATTCCCAGGGCGGCTGCTTTTATGAAATCTCGTCGTGTCGGTGTCATCTCGAACCTACCTTATCATTGCGGGGGAGGTTCGTGCTGACCTATACTCCTTTCGTGCTGGGTCTGAACATCTTGATGATGCTGGCGGCGATCCCGCCGGTGCCCGCCGAGCACCCGCGGCTGTACCTGCGGGCGCGGCAGGCGGCCGAACTCGAGCGCCGCACCGAGCACCCCGTGCTGGCGCCGGTATGGAACTCCCTGCTCGAAGCCGCGAAGAAGAACCCTCAGATTCGCGCCGAAACGAACGCCTTGCGCTACCTGATGACGCGCGACGAAGAACTGGGCCGGCGGACCGTGGCCGAGACCCTGCAACTGCTCGAGCAGGCACACTATCCGGCCGGCATGCAGGACGTCACGCGGCCCATCGGGCGCATGATGGTGACCGGCGCGGTGGTTTACGACTGGTGCTACCGGTTGCTGACCGCGGCGCAGAAACAGGCCTGCATCGCGCAACTGGTGCGGCTGGCCAGGGAACTCGAGTGCGGCTACCCGCCGCGCGAGATCGGGTCGGTTACCGGGCACGGGTCGGAGTGGATGATCATGCGCGACATGCTCTCGGCCGGAGTGGCGATCCACGACGAGGATCCGGAGATGTACCGCCTGGCCGCGGAGCGGTTCTTCGCGCGGCTCCTGCCGGCACGCAACTTCTGGTATCCGGGGCACGCCTTCCACCAGGGTTCGGCCTACGCCGAGACGCGCGTCAGCTCGGAGCTGTATCCGCTGTTCATTTTCGACCGGCTGGGAGCGGGCAACGTGTATCATCCCGCGCAGCAGTTCGTGCCCTACCAGTGGATCTACATGCGGCGTCCGGACGGGCAACTGCTGCGCTCGGGCGACGGGCAGAGCAAAGCGCCCAAGCTGCGCTCGCTGTTGAACGCCAGCTACTACGGCGACGGCTACGTGCTGGGCGACTACCTGCGCGATCCGGGCATCGACCCGATGAGCCAGTTGTTTGAATTCCTGTGGCGCGACCCGGATCTGAAGCCGCTGCCCGTCGAGGACCTGCCCCTGTCGCGCTACTTCGGCTTCCCCTACGGCTGGATGGTGGCGCGCACGGGCTGGGGCCAGGATGCCGTGATCGCCGAGATGAAGGTGAACGTCTACAACTTCGGCAATCACCAGCACCACGACGCGGGCGCGTTCCAGATTTACCACCAAGGGCCGCTGGCCATCGATTCGGGGCTGTACGAGGGCACGGGCGGGGCTTACGGCAGCCCGCACCATGTGAACTACTACAAGCGCACCATTGCTCACAACAGCCTGCTGATCCACGATCCTGAAGAGAAGTTCTTGCGTTCGACCGGAGTCGAGTATCGCAACGACGGCGGCCAGCGCCTGCCCAACGGATGGCGGGAACCCGCCACCATCGAGACGCTGGTCGAACGCGACTACAAGACCGGGACGGTGCTGGGGCAGGGCTTCGGGCCGGACGCCCGCCGCCCGATGTATACCTATCTGAAGGGCGATCTCACCGAGGCTTACAGCAAGAAGGTGAAGGAAGTGCAGCGGTCTTTTGTGTTCTTGAACCTGGGCGGCGCTGTGCCGGCGGCGCTGGTGGTTTTCGACCGCGTCGTGGCGGCTAATCCCTCGTTTCGGAAATACTGGCTGCTGCACAGCATGGAAGAGCCGGCGATTCAGGGTAATACTGCGCGAGTGTCCCTTTCGCAGCGCGGCTGGACCGGGCGCATGACCGGCACCGTGCTGCTGCCGGAAGCGGCGAACGCCGAGATCGCCAAAGTGGGCGGACCGGGCAAGGAGTTCTGGGTGTTCGGCGAGAACTTCCCCAACCAGCCGAGGCGCGGGCCCGAATCGGAATACGAGATTGGCGCATGGCGCGTGGAGTTGTCGCCGCGACAGGCGGCGGAGACCGACCATTTCTTGAATGTTTTGCAGGTGACCGACGGATCCGGCCAGGCGTTGCCGGTGGAACGTCTGGAGGCCGGCGGCTGCGCCGGCGCGCGCGTGTCGGATCGCGTGGTGTGGTTCCGGCGCGACGGGCATCGCTCGGACCGGCCGTTCTCGTTTGAACTCGGCGGCGCGGGATCGCTACGGGTGCTCGCGACCGACCTGGCCGAGGGCGTCTGGCAGGTGTGGCGGGACGGGCGCATCGTGCTGCCGGCGGTTTCCGTCGCGGCCGATGCCGGCACGCTGTATTTTGAAGGCCCGGCCGGGAAGTACCAGTTAAGGCGTTAAGGGCTTGAAGCAAAAGGAGCAGATGACAATGAATATCAATCGCCGCAATTTTATGGGAACGGCCGCGGCCACCGGCACGTTTACCATCGTACCGAGAAACGTTCTGGGAGGCGCCGGCTACGTCGCTCCGAGCGACAAGGTCACCGTGGCCCATATCGGCATGGGCACGCAAGGCTTCAACGAGCTGGGGTCGCTGCTGGCCCATCCCGAGATCCAGATCGTCTCGATTTGCGATCCTAACCGCGACGGCCGGGACTACGTCGAGTGGGGCAAGGGATCGGTGCGCAACCGCATCCGGCAGATCATGGGCAATCCCACCTGGCGGGAAAACGACAACGCCTGTCCGGGCGGGCGGGAAGTGGGCAAGGAAGTGGTGGACACCTACTACGCCAAGCAGCGCGGCGTGGACAAGTTCAAGGCTTGCACCACCTACGCCGATTTCCGGGAGCTGCTCGAAAAGGAAAGGGACCTGGACGCGGTCAAGATCATGACCCCCGACCATCTGCACGCCACCATCTCGCTGGCGGCGATGAAGAAAGGCAATCACGTGGTGGTGCACAAACCTTTGGCCAACCGCCTGTACGAGGAGCGGCTGGTCATCGAAACCGCGCGCAAGACCAAGCTGGGCACGCATTTCCTGCCCTATGGCGCGGGCGAGGGGAACCGGCGGATCTCGGCCCGCGTCAAGGAAGGCGTCATCGGCACGCTGCGCGAGGTGCACAACTGGTCCAACCGGCCGGTGTGGCCGCAGTACACCGAGATCCCCACCGAGCGGCCCCCGATTCCTCCGGGCTTCGATTGGGATCTCTGGCTGGGGCCCGCGCTCGACCGCCCCTACCACCCGAATTACACCCACACGGTGTTTCGCGGCTGGTTCGATTTCGGCGGCGGCTCGATGGCGGACATGGGCATTTACAGCCTCTGGCCGGTCTTCACCGAGTTCAACCTGGGCGCCCCGCTGAGCGCGCAGGCCTGGGCCTCGCACACCTGCAACATCGTGGACGGCGTCAGCCGCCCGGTGAAGAACGACTTCGCGTACCCGCACGCCTGCAAGTTCCACTTCAAGTTCGCCGCCGCTGGCGGCCGGCCCGCGTTGGAGCTGTTCTGGTACGACGGCGGCATGAAGCCGCGCCTGCCCGAGGAGCTCGAAGCGGCCGACGTCGAGCTGCCCATCGAGGGCATCCTGTTCGTGGGCGATCAGGGCAAGATTTTCGCCGGTTTCAACGGGCAGAACCCGCAGTTGTTTGCCCGGGGCAAGCGCGAGAACCTGTTTCCGCCGGAGACTCCGCCGCAGGGCGGCCGGCGCACCGGAGGAGAGCGCGAAAACCTGTGGGTTCCCGCCTTCAAGGGAGGCCCGCCCTCGCCCGGCAACTTCCTGAACGCCGCCGGCATTTCCGACGCGGTCGCACTGGGAACCGTCGCGCTGCGGGCGGGCAAGAAGATCCTGTTCGACAGCGAGAACATGAAGATCACCAACGTCCCCGAAGCGAACAAGTACCTGGTTCGCGAATACCGGAAGGGCTGGGAACTGTGAGGAAAATGGTCATGGAGACTGTTTCGAGAAGACAATTACTTGCGGGTAGCGCTCTGGGGCTTGCCGGGGCGCTGCGCGCCGACCCGCTGGGGCTGCCCATTGGGTTTCAGTCGTTTTCCGTCCGGGAGTTGATCGGGAAGGACTTCGCGGGCACTCTCCGGCAGATGGCCGCGCTGGGATATCGCAGCGTTGAGATGTGCTCGCCGCCGGGCTACGAGAAGTCGGGCTTCGGCTCCCTGATCAAGCTGAAAGCCTCGGAGGTTCGCGGCATCATCCAAGCCGCGGGCCTGACGTGTGAAAGCTCCCACTACGGATTCCGGGAGCTGAAGGAAAGCCTGGACGATCGCATCGCCTATGCCAAGGAACTGGGCCTGAAGCAGATGATCGTCTCGAGCTTCGGCCTCCGCCCGGAGGCCACCCTGGACGACTGGAGACGGGCGGCCGAGGACCTGAACAACATCGGCGAGAAGACCCGCAAGGCAGGTTTGCAGGCCGGTTTCCACAACCACAACGGCGAGTTCAAGGAAATCGGCGGCGTGCTAATCTACGACGAGCTTTTGCGCCGATTCGACCCCAAACTGGTCAAGTTGCAGTTCCAGGTCGCGGTGGTCAGCATCGGCTTCGAGGCGGCCACGTATCTGAACCGGTTCCCCGGCCGGTTCATATCGCTGCATCTGGCGGACTGGTCGGCTACCGAAAAGAAGTCCGTGGCGGTGGGCCAGGGCGTGGTGGACTGGAAGAAACTCTTTGCCGCCGCCAAAAAAGGCGGCGTGAAGAACTACTACGTCGAGATGAATCTGGACCTGCTCCAAACCAGCGTTCCCTACCTGCGCCAGCTCAAGGGGTAGCGCGGAACGCCCATTTGACAAATGGACCCGGCTGTCCCATACTAGAATTCAAGATGCAACTGAGTGTCAAGAGCGGGCAGCGCCGCCGGCGGAAGCCGGCCACCCTGGTGGAGCTCGCGCACGGCGAGCAGGCGGTTCTTGAACGCATCGATCTGCCGGACGACGTCGCCCAGCGGCTGATGGAGTTGGGATTCCTGCCGGGCCACGTGGTAACGGCGGCGCGCGGCGCGCCGGGCGGCGATCCCCGCGTCTTTCGCGTGGATGGCAGCGAGATCGCATTGCGGCGGGAAACCGCGGCCCGGTTGCATGTGAGTTCGAAGTCCCCCCTGTCGCCCGGCCCATGAGCTTTGCGTTGAAGACGGTCGCCGTCGTCGGCCCGCCGAATTCGGGCAAGTCGACGCTGTTCAACCGTCTCACCGGCCTGCGGCAGAAGGTGGCCAACTTTCCGGGCGTCACGGTGGAGCAGCATGCGGGACAAGTGCGGCTCTCCGAAGATCGCGAGATCGAACTGATCGACTTGCCCGGAGTCTACAGTCTGAACCCGCGCTCGGACGACGAGCGGGTGACCCATGACGTGCTGGCGGGCGAGATGCCCGGCGTGGCGCGTCCCGACGCGGTGCTGCTGATCCTGGACTCGACCAATCTGGGCCGCCACCTGGTGCTGGCGGCGCCCATTCTGAGTTTGGGGCGGCCGACGCTGGTGGTCCTGAACATGGCCGACGACCTGCGGGCGCGCGGCGGCGAGGTGGATACGGCGGCGCTGGCCCGGCAGCTTGGCGCGCCCGTGGTGCTCATCAGCGCGGCCAAAGACGAGGACGTCGAAGCGGTTTTCGAGTTTCTGCGGAGCGCGATGGCGGCGCCGGCGCCGCTGGAGTTGCCGCCGGTTTTGCAGGACGTGCCGCATTGCCGCCAGTGGGCCTCGCGCGTGGGCCGGAGCGCGGGCTACTTGCCGCCCGCGCCGCCCATTTGGACGCGGCGTCTGGATGCCGTTTTTCTTCACCCGATCTGGGGTCCCCTGATTTTCGCGGTGGTGGTGGTGGCGGTGTTCCAGACCATCTTCACCGGCGCCCGGCCGCTGATGGAAGGCGTGGAGCGGCTGATCGCCTTCTCGGGCGGATGGCTGGGGACGGTCCTGCCGGCGGGCGCCTGGAAATCGCTCCTGGTCGACGGCGTCTGGAACGGTGTCGGTTCGGTGCTCGTGTTTCTGCCCCAGATCCTGCTGTTGTTCCTGTTCATCGGGGTCCTGGAGGATTCGGGGTACCTGGCTCGCGCGGCGGTGATTGCCGACCGCACCATGGCGCGGGTGGGGTTGCAGGGCAAGTCCTTCATCCCGCTGTTGTCGGCCTATGCCTGCGCGGTGCCGGCGATTATGGCCACGCGCACCATCGAGAACCGGCGCGACCGCATCGCCACCATTCTGATCGCGCCCTTCATGACCTGCTCGGCGCGGCTGCCGGTCTACACGCTGGTGATTGCGGCCTTCATTCCCGAAAAGCCGGTGGTGGGGCCGTTTCTCGGCTCGCGCGCGGCCGCGTTGCTGGGGTTGTACCTGCTCGGGTTTGTGGCGGCGTTCCTGACGGCGCGGGTGCTGAAGTCCTCGGTTTTGAGGACCGAGCACTCGTCCTTCGTCCTGGAAATGCCGCCCTACCGGCGGCCGACGCTGCAATCGCTGGGATTGCGATTGATGGAGCGCGCCCGGGTTTTCCTGCGCCGCGCCGGCACGGTGATTCTGGGGGTCTCGGTGGTGCTGTGGATTCTGGCGAACCTGCCGCTCGATCAAGGCCGGGCGCCCAAGATCGAAGCCAGCCTGGCCGGCATGGTGGGGCGGACGATCGAGCCACTGATCCGGCCGCTGGGCTTCAACTGGAAGATCGGCATCGGACTGATTTCCTCGCTGGCCGCGCGCGAGGTCATTGTCGGCACGCTGGGGACCATCTATGGGCTTGAGGGGGAATCCCAGTCGGCCGGAATACAGGAAGCCCTGCGGCACGATCTGACGCCCGAAGGGGCCGTGGCGCTGCTGGTGTTCTTCGCCTTCGCCATGCAGTGCATGTCGACGGTCGCGGTGGTGCGGCGCGAAACCGGCGGCTGGAAGTGGCCGATCCTGCAATTCACCTACATGGGAGTGCTAGCCTGGCTGGGCGCCTTCGCCGCGAATCGCGTCACAATGCTAATTCGGTGACAGGCTACTCAATCCCCAATTCCGGCCTGAAGATTCGTTGATTCCATTGGACTTATTGAGTGCGGATTAGGCATCCAGCCCTCTTATCAACAACTTACAATTGGGGAAAGAGTAGCCTGTCACCGAATTAAGAGGGCGCGTTCGAGGGCTGGTTTGGTTAGGGAGGTGCTGAAGAAGAGTTCCTCGCGGGCGCCGGCGCTCAGGGCGATGGCTATCCAGCCGTTATGCCTCGGGACGGTCACGAGCACTTCGACCGGCCCGCGGGCGTCGCGCACGCGGCCGATGCGGCCCGGAATCACCGAGCGGATCTCGGGCGTGGAGGCCAGCACCCGCTCCAGCAGCGGGCGGACTCCCTCGATGATGGAATGCTCGATCTTCAGCTTCCCCTGCGCGGTTCTGAGCTTCATGCCCTACCTCCAGCCCTCGCCGCCGCGCAGCGGCACGAAGCGGCAAGCCGTGCTCGTGCGCGTCGAAAGCGCGCCGGCTCGTTTGGTCACGATATGCAGCTCCTGCTCGTCGCGGTCCCCGACGGGGATCACCAGGTGGCCGGGATCGTTCAGTTGTTCGAGCAGAGCCGCGGGGATGCCGGGCGCCCCGGCGGCCACCGAGATTGCGTCGTAGGGCGCACATTCAGCGAAACCCAGCGAGCCGTCGCCGGCAATTATCCGGACGTTGCCGGCGCGCCCGGCGGCTTCCAGGTTGCGCCGCGCCTGCCCGGCCAGCTCCGGAATCAGCTCGATGGCCACCACGCGCGCGGCCAGCGCGCCCAGCACCGCCGCATGATATCCCGACCCGGCACCCACTTCGAGCACCGACTCGGCGCCCCGCAGTTCGAGGCTCTGCGCCATCAGCGCGGTCATGTAAGGCTGCGAAATGGTCTGTCCGTGGCCGATGGCCACCGGCTCGTCGTTATAGGTGCGGTGGCGCTCCTCTTCGGCAATAAAAAGCTCGCGCGGAATCTCGCCCATGGCCGCCAGCACCCTTTTGTCGGTGATGCCGCGGCGGCGCAGTTGCCGTTCCACCATCCAGGCGCGCTGTGAGGCCCAGTCCACTCTACTATCGAAACCGTTTCTTGTACAGAAAATCAATGCCGAAAGTTCCGTTTTCGTCTCGCACCGCCACCACCGACCATTGCCGGTTCAGGTTCCACTCCAGGCGCACCAGTTGCTCCTGGGCCTCGGCCAGGTTGGTGACGTAGGTGAGCGTGATGTCGCGCGAGATCTGCTGTTCGACGGTAAGGCGTGCCTGGGGCGTGACCTCGCTGCCAGTCAGGTGCGGATCGATCTTCAGCCGGCTGACGCCGAAAAAGCGCTGCAAACGGCCGGAAATCGGCGTCGAGATGGCCTGGCCGATGAGCGACTGGGCGCCCGAAGGCAGCCCGCCCTGGGCCGACGAATACTGCGCGCCGGCCTGGGTCGGGTTCGAGCCCGGAGCGCGCCCCACCGCCAGCAGGGCGATGATCTCCTGCGATTGCAGCGGCGGATCGGAGCGGTAGCTCATGTTCAGCTTGCTCATGGGTCCGGAAAAAATCAGGTTGACCACCACGGCGCGCACGCGGGTTTCCAGGTCCAGGTTCAGCACCGGCTCGATGCGCGCCGGGTTGAAAAAGGCGATGTCGCCGCGGGATATGGTGTAGCGGTTGCCGAAGAACTGGATCTCGCCCTGGGTCACCGCCACCCGGCCGAGCACGACGGGCTTGGCTGCGGAACCGCGCAGCCGGATGTCGGCCTCCGCCTGGAGGTTCTTGGCCAGCGAGGTTTGCACCTCGAGCGTCGGCGAGGAGGTCACGCGGAGGTCGAATTGCATGCCGGTGAGCACCGGGCTGGTCGGCACGGGCGTGGAAACCGGCTTGACGCTTTCGGCCAGCAGGCTGCCCAGATCGGTGCGCGGGACGAAGGCGGCGCGTTCGATCACCGCCGCGCCCGACAACAGGCTGCGCGTGGAGGTGCCGGTGAAGTTCAGCGAGCCGCTGAGGGTGGTGCTGACGCCCTCCGGATAGCGCACGCGGACTTTTTCGGCCTCCGCCTGAAGCCGGTAGATCAGCTCCGGGCCGCCGATGCCGACGAATCCCGACAGGCGCAACTGCCCGCCACCGGCCTGCGCGGTGAGGCGCTCGATGGTGGCGCGGTTGCGGTCGAACAGGAGCGTGCCGTTGGCGTTTTCGATGCCGCTGGGAACGTCGGACAGGAACACCGACGCGTTCTGCAACTCCATGCGCCCGCCGAACAAGGGCTGCTCCAAATCCCCGCGCACAATGGCGTTCACCACGGCCCGGCCCGAGGTGGTGAGCTCGGGGATGAGGCTGGAGAACAGCGCCAGATCCAGCCCGCCGCGGATCTCGAGGTTCCAGGGGTTCTTCGAGCGAAAGGAGAACGTCCCGGAAACGTCCAGGCTGGTGTCGCGTCCGACGAACCGGGCGCTGCGCACGTGCGCGCCCTGGGCGTCGACGGCCAGCACCACCGGAGCCGCGTTGCGCAGATAGAGGTCCTTGGCCGCCTCGGGAATGTCGCGGTCGCGCGCGCGCGGCCGCAGTTCCAGGGTCGAGAGCCGGATCTCGGCGAGCAGTTTCTCGGGTTTGCGGAGCGGCCCGCTCACGACCCACTGACCCTGGATTGTGCCGTCGAAGGGAACGTCCCGTTGCGGGGCCGCCAGGCGGTTCAAAGCGGAGAGCCGCAGCGGCGCCCATTCGATGCGGGCTTCTCCCGGGGCGTCTCCGGTCAGTTTCCACTCGCCCGCTCCGCGCAACTCGGCGCCGCGCAGGGCGCCCGCCACCGTCACCGCCAGCCGTTCGCCACGGGTGGCGAGATCGAGCGCCAGCGAACCGGCGGACCGTTTCTCATAGGCGATCTCGGCGACTCTGGCTTTCCCGTTGATTTCCGCCAGGGAGGCATCGCCCCGAACCAGTTTGAGCGCGCCCGAAACATCCACCGTCGCCTGGCCCTCCAGGCCCTTGGCGAGGTTCTGAACGGCGCGCAGAGAGCCCAGCGCCCAGCGGTCCGTCTTGACCTCAAAACTCAGCGTGCCGGTGCGAGGCTCCGCCGGGTCGTGGGCGTATGATCCCGCCAGGTTCAGCCGCGCTTTGCCCGATTCGAGCACAGCCTGGGTGACTTCCAGAGTTTCGCCGCGGTAGCGCAGGCGCGCCTGCGCGCGATCAAAGGACTCGCCGGCCAGTTCCAGGCGGCTGACCTCGAGGCGCGCCGTCAGATCGGGTTTCGCCAGCGTGCCCGACAACTGAACCTCGCCCGTCAGCCGCCCGGCCAGCGCCACGTTCAAGGCCGCTTCTTTCGCCAGCCTCCCCAGATCGGCCCCGCGGATGTTCAACGAGGCGGTCAAAGAGCGGGTGTCCGCAAAAGCCCAGTCCGTCAGCGCGGCCTCGACGCGGCCGTCCACTCGCGCCCCGTCGCGCTCGACGGCGAGAGACTCCACGCGCAGGCGGGAGCGCGTGAGATCAATCTCGCCGCTCAGGCGTTCGAACTTGCGCTTCTCGAAAACGAGATTCTCCAGCGTCGCGCGGCCCTGGACTCGCGGCGCCTCCAGCGGACCGGTGACCGTTCCGCGAAAAGAGGCGGAGCCGCAGTCGAGCGCGACGGGCAGTGCGGCGGGAAGCGACAACTCCGCAAGGTCGGTGGTTCGCAGATCGACCCGCAAACGTTCGCCCGGCGCGCCGCTGAACTCCACCCGCGTGGCGGGCGTCTCGAGGCGGGAGCCGGAGAACTGGAGCACACCGCTCCGCTGGTCGTACGAGAGCGCCAGCGCGCCCTGGATGGGATGAGGGCCGTCTTCCGGGGTCACCGCCAGATCGCCCTCGAAGCGGGCGTTTCCGGCGAACTCCGGCGTGAGGCCGGCCGTGAGTTTGACCGCGCCGCTCACCCGGCCGTTCCAGGGGACGGGAAGCGCCTCGGCGCGCGCCTGGGCGAGCGAAGTCACCTCCAGATCGCGTATCGAGCCGTCCACCGAAAGACGGCGATAGCCGGACCATTCGGCGCCGCCCCTGAAGTCACCGCCCAGCGCAAAGGCTTCGAGATCCCGGAGCGCGATCCCTTTCGGGCCGGCGGCCACCGCCGCCGTGGCGCGGATGTTGGCGACCCGCACGCCGGCGCGATTCACGGCCAGCGATTTCGCGTCCAGGCGCCCGTCAAACGACCACTGGCCGGCGTTCGTAAAACGGCCCTGGCCCGCGATGCGCGCCTCGCCTTGCCGTTCCAGGGGCAGGCGCAAAATCGCGACCGCCTCGGCCATCGAAACCGCGGCGTCAACTTTGAACCCGACGCGCGGCGCTTTGAAGTCCTCGACCGCGCCCGTCAGAGTCACGCTGGAACGGGCCGAGGCAACGCGTATTCGCGGGAACTCCACCCGGTTCGGCTCCAGCACCGCGGTCGCGTCCAGGTCGATGGCCACCGGCCGCGCGGCCGCGGCGCCGATGCGCAACTCGCGAGCTGTGATCTCACCCCGGTAGCGCGGCGCGGGCTGGTACACAAAACGGGCGCTCAGCCGGCGGCCGTTCAGATCCAGCCGCAGGCGGCGCGAATCGAAATCGAGCCAGCCGTCCCGCAGCGAAAACTCGCCTACGGCGAGTTTGAGGACCTCGGCCACGACGTCCCGCCGGCCGGGTGTTTTAGGCCCCGGAAAATTCGTGTGACCGTCGGGACCGACCAGGATGTTCACCTCGGGCCGCTCCACGCTCAGCGAGGCCAGGTCGATATCCCGGCGCAGCATCGAGACGATGCGCAGACCCACCGCCACCGAAGCTACGCGCAGCAAAGGCCGCGCGCCGGCGGGTTCGGTTCCGTGCAGCACCAGGCCGCGCACTTCGGCGCGCAGAGTCTTCCAGTCGAAGTCGAACGACTCCAACTCGGCACGTCCGCCGCTGGCCCGCTCGACCTCGGCCACGATGCGCTGGCGCACCTGCTCGCGGAACCACTGCGAGCGCAGGGTCACCCAGCCGGCGATGCCGGCGGCCGCCAGCAGCGCGACGGCGGCGAGGCCGGCATACAGCGCGATGCGTCCGCCGCGCGTCACCGGAACACCTCCTCGCGGAAGCGGATGCGCGCCTGCGCCCGCGCCTGCTTGAGCCACCGCTCCAGCGCGTCGTCCAGCAGGCGCCCGGAGACCGTCGCTTCGATCTCGGCCCGGCTGTCTTCATACGACGGCACGGGCTGGGTGCTGAGCTGCTTCCAGCGCGGCACGTACTGCTTGTCGTAGTAGCCCTTCAGGTCGTCCTCGGAGGGCGCCACGGCGGGCCGGAACCGGTATTCGACAAAGCGCAGCAGGGTCAACTGCCAGAGCAACTGTTGCCGGACGTCTTCTTCGCCGATCTCGTAGCGCGCCAGTTCCGCGCGGAAGCTCTCGCCGGCGGACAGGCGCGGCTCCTGTTTGCGGATCTTTGCCAGCAGGGCATCCGCCTCGGGCAGGTCGGGGACCGGGTAGCGGCTCAGCTCGATCTCGCGGCGGACCAGCATCTGCTCGATCAGCCGCTCGGCGGCCTGGCGCCGGCGCGCGGCGCTCAAATCCACCGGCTCGCCGTCCAAAAAAGCCGCCACGCGCATTTGCAGCAGAATCTCGCTCTGGGTGACGATGCGGTCGGCCACCACCACCGCCACCCGGTCGATGATTTCGGCCTGGCCCAAACCGGCTGTCATGGCTGCCACCGCGAAACCGATTGCCGCGCGCATCAGAACGATTGCCCCAGGGAGAAATGGAATTGGAAGCGGCTGATGCGCTGCGGGACGTTGCGCTGGCCGCGTCCTTCCAGCAATTCCTGCCGTGTGCCCTGGAATCCGATGAAGCGGGGCGAGTTGATGCTGTAGGCCAGGTCCACGCGGATGGGTCCGATGGGGGTGCGGTAGCGCAGCCCGCTGCCCACGGCATGAATCATGTAACTGAAATCGCTCGCATCGCGCTGCCGGAGGCGCAGCGAGATCCGGGCCAGGCTCTGGTAGACGTTGCCGGCGTCGTGAAAGAGCACCGCGCCGACGGTGTCGCCGATGAGCGGGAAGCGGGCTTCGACCTGGTTCACCAGCAGGGCGCGCCCGCCCAGGGGGAAGCCGGTCACCGGGTCGCGCGGTCCGGCCTGGTTTTCCGGAAACCCCCGGTGCGAGGTGGCGCCGCCGCCGAAGAAGCGCTCCGGCAGCGGGATCTCGCGTCCCCCGAGGTCGCCCATGGAGCCGAAGGTGGTGGCGCGGGCGATCACCCAGTCGCGGCCGATCGAATGATAGGTCGAGTTGCGGCCCAGCAGGCGCACGAAATCGGATTGCGAGGTCAGCGCCTTGGTGGCCCATCCCAGGTCGAGGCTGGAGTAGACGCCGCGGCGCGGGTCGATGGGGTCGTCGCGCCGGTCCTGGATGAAGCTGGCCGAGATCTGCCCCACGCGCACCGGCTGGGAGAGCAGGTCGATCAACTGGGGCTCGATTTTGAGCGTGCTCGAATCCACGCTTACGTGACGGAAGGCCAGCCGGTACTGGACGGTGCTGGCGCGCGAGAGCCGCTGCGAGAGCTGCGCCGCGCCCTCGAAGCGCCGCGCCGAGAAGGTGCGCACGTTGCGCGAGTCGTCGTAGAGCGCGGTGAGGGTCAGGCTCAGGTTCTCGTTATCGATGAATTGCGGCGCCAGGTAGGTGAGCAGGCCCCGCCGCTGGTAGTTGGAAAGCAGGGTCTGCAACCCCATGGTGTGACCGATGCCGAAGAAATTCGAGCGGCTCACGCCCAGCGAAACACGCGGGCTGAAGCCGGCGCTTCCGCCCGGCGCGTCGAAGCTGGTGATGCCGCCGCCGATGCGCCCCATCTCGGCGCCGAAACCGCCGGAGAAGGAGTACTTACGCGCCTCCTCCAACTGGTACAGCACGTTTTTGGAGCGGGTCCGGCCGTCCGGGTTTTGCAGCCCGACGTCCACTTTCGCGAAAATCCCCAGGTCGTAGAGACGCCGCTGGCTCTCGATAATGGCGCTTTGGGAGAACGCCTCGCCGGGCGCGACCCGGATGCGGTTGGCGACCAGGTCCGGGTTAGTGGACCGCAATCCGCCGGCCAGGACGTTGCGCACGTACAGGCGCCGGCCCTCGCGCACCACGTAGCGCAGATCGACGCGGCGGGTCTTGGGGTCCGGTGTGGAGGTCACTTCCAGGCTGGTATCCGGGTAGCCGTTGTTGTGGTAGTAGCCGAGCAGGCTATCGCGGTCGGCGGCCACGTTCGAGGCGCTGTACGGCTGGCCCGCCGTGGATTGCAGCAGGGCCAGCACCTGGTCGTAGATCTTCAGGTCCACACCGGACAAGTCCAGACTCCGCACCAGCCACTGGTCGTTCTCCCGGATTCGAAAAACCACCGCTTCTTGCGCGGCGCGCCCGCGGGGCCTTTGCAGGACTTCGGCGGTCACTTCCGCGTCTGGGAATCCGTTGGTGCGGTACAGTTCGGCGATCGCGCCGCGGTCGCGCTCCATGCCGGGGCGGCTGAACCGGCCGTGGCGGAAGCGCAGCGTCGTCGCCGGAGTCGTGTACAGGCGCTCGCGAATGGTGCCCTGGTCGAAGTAGCGGTTGCCTTCGATACGCACTTCGGAGATCTTGTGCCGCACGCCGCGCTCGACGGTGTAACGGATGACCTGTTCGCCCGCCTCCCCCGCGGCGGTCGTGTAGCCGGCCTGGGCGTCGAAGTATCCCCGCGACTGGAAGTGCTCGACCAGGTTGCGGCGGCCTTCCACCAGCAGCGAGCCGTCGACCGACTGCTCCTGGAAGACCGGCACCAGTTCCTTCAGCTTTCCGCGCGAGACCTTCGCACCGGCGACTTCGATGCGCACTCTGGGCCCGGCGTCCACGCGGATGGCCGGTGTCACGCTCTTCGACCCGGCGTCGTACCGCATGCCTTCCAACTGAATCTTGGCCATCAAAAGATTGCGCTTCTGGTACGACCGGCGGATGCGATCCAGACCTTCCTGGAGACGGGCTTCGGTCATCGGCCGCCAGTCCGGCCAGGGCAGCAGCCGGCGCCAGCGAGTGGAGGACGTCAGCTTCTCTTCCGTCTGCTTCGGGTCGCCGGAGAAAAGCGGCCGCGAGAAGAGCGCGCGCGGGCCGGCGTCCACCTCAAAAACGAGGTTCACTTCCTCGGCGGCGCCGGCGCGTTTCACGACCGGTTGCACGGTCGCCTCATAGAAGCCGCTGTCGCGCAGGTTCTCCTGAAGGTTGCGGACGGCCGCCTCCAGACCCTCCTCGGTGAAGGGCGTGCCCAGTTCGAGCTTGGTGGTGCGGGCCAGTTGCGAAGGGGTGGGGGGCGCGGGCACTCCCTCGACCGTTACGGCGCTGATGAACCAGTTCTTCTGGGTGAGGAAGCGCAGCGCCACTCCTCCCGGGACGCGGCGAACGTCGGCGGCGATGTCCGTATACATCTGGGTGGCCCACAAGTGCGCGATCGCCAGGCGCACGGCGGAAAGCTGGAGGGCATCTCCAACGCTCAGGGGGAGCAGGGGAAGAAGCTCGATCACCGGCGCGGGCTGGACCGCGGGCTCGAATTCGATGGCTTGAATGGGCCGGCCCTCATAGGCGCGCGGAGAATCGGCCAGCGCCCCGGCGCAGCCGACGAGCACACCAATAGCGCAAGTGAGACGGATGCCGGAGACGTCCACTTCCCCTCATCATAACAACAACCGCTGTTACCATCGGTGTATATGGAAGCTCGCGATCGGGAACGGTTTTCCCGGCAGATCCGTTTCTCCGGCCTGGGCGAAGAGGGCCAGGAGCGGATTCTGCGCGCGCGGGCGGTCATTGCCGGCTGCGGCGCCCTGGGCAGTTTTCAGGCCGGCGCGCTGGCGCGCGCCGGCGTGCGCCGGCTGCGCCTCATCGACCGCGACTACATCGAGCTGAGCAACCTCCAGCGCCAGTGGCTGTACGAAGAATCGGACGCCGAACAGGGGCTGCCCAAAGCGGTGGCCGCCGCCCGCCGGCTGCGCGCCATCGATTCGGCCGTGGAGGCGGAGCCTTTCGTCACCGACCTGACGGCCGCCAACGCCGGCGACCTGTTGGGCGAAGCCGATCTGCTGCTGGACGGAACGGACAATTTCGAGACCCGTTACCTGATCAACGACTTCGCCGTAAGCCGCGGCATTCCCTGGATCTACGGCGCCGCGGTGGAGAGCTACGGCCTGGTGATGCCGGTGCTGCCGGGCCAGACCGCCTGCCTGCGCTGCGTCTACCCGGACCCGCCCGCGGGCTCTCAGCCCACCTGCGAAACCGCCGGAGTGCTGAACTGCATCACCTCCCTGGTCGCCTCTTTCCAGGTGGCCGAGGCGCTGAAGATTCTCTCGGGACACCCCGAGCAGGTTTCGCGGCGCATCACCACCGTGGACCTGTGGAGCGGTGTAACGCGCCAGATCAACCAGCCCGCCCCCCGCGCGGACTGCCCCTGCTGCGGCCGCCGCGAGTTCGTGTACCTGGACGGCGCCCGGCGCGCGCCCATCAGCCTGTGCGGGCGCAACGCGGTGCAGATCCACGAGCGCCAGAGGCCGCTGGACCTGGCCGAGCTGCGGCGCACGCTGGAGCCGCTGGGAGAGGTCCGCGCCAACGAGTTCGCGCTGCGCTTCTTCCTGCCGCCCTACGAGATGACCATCTTCCCCGACGGCCGCGCCATCGTCAAAGGCACCCAGGACGCCGGCTTGGCTCGCAGCCTCTACGCCAAGTACGTCGGGGCGTGACTACCGCAGATCGAGCCGCCGGATGCCCGGAACGCGGTCGAAATCCTGGTCGAATGTGGCCACACATTCGACCGAGTGGTTCCGCATGACCGCGGCGTGAACGGCATCGCGCGCTGAGATTTGCGGGATTTCCCGCAGAAGCGCGAGTGCCTGGTCGGTATCCGCCAGCGTGATCGGGAGCACGACGGGACAGACGCCCACGAACAAGTCGTATACCTGGCCGGCCAGATCTCGCCTTCCGATGGCGGAGTAGCGGTACAGGATCTCCTGGAGGACCTCGGTGCTCGTGCAGGCATCCAACTCTCCCGTCTGCACCTGCGCGAGGAAACGGAGCGCAGACGCCCGGTTCGGGTGCTCCTGACCCGCGACGTACATCGGGATGTTCGAATCTATGAAAACCTTCATGAGCGTCCGGCTTCGATCTCTGCCAGCATCCGCTTGATGTCGCCTGTGGGCGCCCCAAGCGATGCGAGTTGAGAGAGCGCGTCGCAGGAAGGTTTCACCTCACCAGAACGCTCAAGGGTGTCCTCGATGGCGCGCCGGACCCACTCCCCCTTTGACATCCGCGTCCGCTGCGCCGCCTTCTGAAGCCGGGCCTCGAGCTCCTCCGGTATCAACACCTGGAGTCGATGACTCATGTGAGTATATTAGCATATGCAGAGGAGCATTTTCTACTCTTGCGGGCGCGGACCCGGGCCAGCCTGCGGGAGAGCCGACCCGAGGGCGGCTTCGAGGGCTGAGATTCGCTCACTCCCGGGCGTCCTTCGAGGCGCCGGGCTTGTCGTGTTCCTGGATCAGCCGCTCGGCCGAGAGCATCTGTTCGGCCGTTCCGCGCACCGCCAGGGCCCGGGGCGCGGTATAGAGGAACAGGCGTCGAATCCCGATCGTCTTGCGCACCAGTACGGCGATCTCCTGCAATCGCTGCGGCGTCTCGGCGTGCGCCAGGTAAAATACCCGCACCACGTCGTCGGCGTTCCCCGGCATGCGGAATTCGCGCAGGTCCGGGCTTTCCAGCGCATGGATCAGCCACTCGGCCAGCGCCATCTGATCGGAGGTTCCGCGCAGCGTGACCGCCTTCACCGGGTTGTAGGTGAACAGCCATCGAATGTCCCCGATCGAGCGCACCACGGTGGCTACTTCCTGAAGCTCCCGCGCGGTCCGGGCGGGAGCCAGGAGGAACACCCGCACCGCGGTATCGCCGGCCCCCGCCGGCCGGTATTCCCGCATGGCCGGGGCCCGGCCCGGCTGCTCCAACGTGTTGAACAGCCATTCGGCCAGCTCGATCTGGGCGGGGGTTCCGCTCAGCGCCAGCGACCGTTCGGCGGTATCGACGGATATCCGACGAATTTCCCCCACTGCGCGGATCACGGTAGCCAGCTCCTGAAACTCCTGCTCCGTCGCGGCGCGGGTGAAATGCAGGACACGATCCAAGTTCTGTTCGGCGGGAGCCTGCCCGTTCGCCGCAGAGGCAAACAGGGCAGCCCATGCGAGTCCCATCGCTTTGGCACACATAGCGTCCTCCGATACGATTGACGGCGCCGGCGGGATAAGCGTGGAGGCTGCGGCCAAAGGTGTAAGATGCATTCTTACGGCAACTTCCATATGCAAAGGCGACAATTCCTCCTGACCACGGGCGCCGCGTGGCGTCTTGGGGCCCCGCCGCCGCCGGTCCCCAAGACGCACACCTACAAGACCGCCGGCGGATGTGAGATCAAAGCGGATGTTTACGGAGCCGGCGAATCCGGCCCCCAGCCGGTCCTCGTCTGGATCCACGGCGGCGCTCTGATTCTCGGCTCCCGCGGATCGGCGCCGCGCCGCTTCCACAACGCGCTGCTGAAGCAAGGCTATATCGTGGTGTCGATCGATTACCGGCTGGCGCCGGAAACCAAGCTGCCGGCGATCGTCGAGGATGTGCAAGATGCCTGGCGCTGGACGCGCGAGCGCGGGCCGAAGCTCTTCGGGATCGATCCCGAGCGCGTGGCGGTGGCGGGGGGATCGGCCGGGGGCTACCTCACGCTGATGACGGGATTCCGCGCAACTCCCCGCCCGCGAGCGCTGGTTTCCTTCTGGGGCTACGGCGACATCACCGCGCCGTGGTATACGCGGCCGGACGCCTTCTACTCCCAGCAGCCGGCGGTGCCCCGCGAGGAAGCCTACGCGGCGGTGGGGACCGCGGCCCTCAGCCAGCCGGCGGACAAGAATCAGCGGGGACGGTTTTATCTCTACTGCCGCCAGCATGGCATCTGGCCGAAGGAAGTGACCGGCCACGACCCGGACACCGATCCGCGGTGGTTCGACCCCTACTGTCCGGTGCGTAATGTGACCGCGCAGTTTCCGCCCACAATGCTGATTCACGGAACCGCGGACACCGATGTGCCTTACGAGGAGTCCAGGAAGATGGCCGAGAGCCTGGAGCGGGGGGGCGTGGAGCATCAGTTGATCACCGTGCCCGGCGCCGGGCACGGACTGGCGGGCGCCGGCGCGGACGAGATCGCGCAAGCCTATGATCGCGCTGCCGGGTTTGTCCGGGCGCACACTCAGCGCCGCTGAAGCGACTCCAACTCCTCCAGCGTACGCGGCCAGTCCGATCGCAGGAGACGGGATAGGGCGCGGTCGGCCAGAAGTTTCCCGCCGGTTTGGCATCGGGCGCAGTAGTTCGTCTCGTTGCCGGCGTAGCGGATGCGCATCACCTTTTCGCCGCAGCGCGGACAGGGCTGGCCGTAGCGCCCGTGCACGGCCATGCCTTCGCGAAACGCCGTGACGTGCTCCGGAAAACGGTCGCGCGCTCCGGCGCGCAGGCGCTCTATCCAGAGCTCGAGCGTGCGGCGAGTGGCGGTGAAGAGCCGGTCCCACTCCGCGGGCGTCAGTTTTTGCGTTTGTGCCAGGGGCGAAAGCTGCGCGGCGTGCAGGATCTCGTCCGAGTAGGCGTTGCCGATCCCGCTTACCTGGCGCGGGTCGGTCAGCGCCCGCTTGAGAGTGTGATTCTCGCGGCTGAGCGCCGCGCGGAAGGCGCCGGGATCGTCGGTGAGGACGTCGATGCCTCCCGGATCGACGGACGCCAAGCCTTCCTCGCCGCTCAGGATGTGCAGCGACGCCCGCCGCTTCGCGCCCGCCTCGGTGAGGGTGAGAGATCCGGCGGGGAAGTCGAACGCCGCGAGGTTTTGCCGGCCCGCCAGTTTCGCCCGCGGCGGCCGCCAGTGCAGCCGGCCGGCGATCATGAGGTGCAGCACGAGCCAGAGACCGCCCTCCATGCCGATGGCAATGCGTTTGCCCACGCGCCGCAATTCGCGCACCGTCCGCCCCTCGACCTCCGCCACCGCCGGCCGCGTGGTGCGAAGCAGAAAGGGACTCGCCAGCCGGACCCGTTCGAGAGGCCGGCCCATCACGCGCGGTTCGAGCGCGTCGAGGTAGGCGGCGATGTCCGGCAGTTCGGGCACCTGCTATCAGCTTCGGCGCTTCCAGCGCGTTTCGCAACCGATTCGGGAAGTCGGATCCGCGATTTGGTGTAAGCTTGAGAGGATCTTATGGGCACACGCATCCCGATACTGGCGGCCATCGCCGCCGCTTCCATGTTCGCGCAGGGATCGGTGACGATCTTCGGAACGGTCACCGACTCCAGCGGAGCCGTTCTGCCGAATGCCGGCATCGTTGTCACCAACACCCAGACCGCCGCCACGCGCCAGACCGTTTCGAGCGACGCCGGCGCCTACGTCGTCGCGCAGTTGCCGGTCGGCGACTACACGGTGAAGGCCGAAGCGAAGGGGTTCAAGACCTTCGTGCAAGACCGCATTCAGGTTCAGGTGGACGAGAACCGCAGGGTCGACATCGCCATGGTCGTGGGCGCGCTGACCGAGACCGTGGAGGTGTCCGCGCAGGCCGCGCAGGTGGAAACCCGTTCCGGCGCGGTGCGCGAAGTGGTGGACTCGGCGCGCATCGTCGAGCTGCCGCTGAACGGGCGAAACGCGATCCAGTTGCAGTATATCGTTCCCGGCATTGGCGGCCGCGCCTCGGCGGACCAGGCGGAGAACGAGTCCGTCTCCATCAACGGGTCGCGCCCGAACACCAACAACTACACTCTCGACGGAGGGGACAACCACGACCCGTATTTCAACACGCCGAGCATGTTCCCCAACCCGGACGCGCTAGAGGAGTTCAGCGTGCAGACCAGTTCGTACTCGGCGGACAAGGGGCGCAACGCAGGCGCGTTCGTGAATGCCGTGACGCGCTCCGGAACCAACCAGTTCCATGGGACGCTGTTCGAATTCCTCCGTAACGAGAAGCTGAATGCGCGCAACTTCTTCGCCGCCACCGTTCCGCCCTTCAAGCGCAACCAGTACGGCGGCACCGTGGGCGGTCCGTTCCGCAAAGACAAGACGTTCTTCTTCCTCACCTATCAGGGCACCAAGGAGAAGAGCACTCCGGGAGCGGTCACCGCCACGGTGCTCACCGCCGAGCAGAGGAAGGGCGACTTTTCGGCCTCCGGCAAGGCCCTGAAGGACCCGCTGGGCGGCAACTTTCCCGGGGCCCTCATCCCGGCCAGCCGGATCCACCCGGCGTCGATCAAGTATCTGGACACCTTCATTCCGCTGCCGAATCGCCCTCCCGCGCTGCACTCCTCCTCCAGCGGCCAGAGCCGCGACGACGACCAGTGGGTGGGGAAACTCGATCACCGCCTGAACGACCAGCATCAGCTCTCGGGCCGCGTGCTCTACAACTACGACAACCTCGACCAGCAAACGGGCAACATCCCGGGCTTTTTGGCCAGCATCAAGTACTGGAACTGGAATATCGCCGTGACGGACACGCACATTTTCAGCCCGAGCACGCTGAACTCCTTCACGTTCTCCTACGACAAGATCGACCGGCGTCAGCTTCCCATCGTGCCGGTAAACAAGAGCTGGACGGATTTCGGCGCCGGGTTCAGGCGCGCCGTGGACGGCGACTACCTGGTGGGGTGGGATACGGCGCTGGACGGATACTTTCAGAGCTTCTCCCGCTTCCCGCTGAATCACTACCGCAGGAGCCTGCAATTCTCCGACGCGTTGAGCGTCACCCTGGGCGCGCACTTCATCCGTGCGGGCGCCGATGTCCGCCGCTCGATTCTCGACTTGCAGGAGCTGTTCCAGTGCGATCCGCAGGTGCGTTTCGGCGCCACCTTCTCCAGCGACGCCGCCGCGGACCTGCTGCTGGGCCGTCCTCGCCAGTTCACACAGATCGCGCAGGACCAGAACAAGCCGCGCACTACCGAGGCCGGCTTCTTTTTCCAGGACGACTGGAAAGCCACCCGGCGGCTGACCCTGAACTTGGGCCTGCGCTGGGACCCCTACTTCCCGTTCGGCGATGCGCTCGGCACCTTCTCGCAGGTGCGGCTGGGCCAGCAGTCCGCGGTCTTCGCCAAGGCCCCGGTGGGCATTGTGTTCCCGGGCGACGCCGGCGTGCCAGACGCCACCATTCGGAACCAGCTTGCGAACCTGGGCCCGCGCTTCGGCTTCGCGTTCGATCCGACCGGGTCGGGCAGGAGCAGCATCCGCGGCGGGTACGGAATCTTCTATTCGCAGATCCGGCAGCAGGCCAACAACCAGATCTCCAACAACCAGCCGTTCTCGATCAAACTGATCGGCAACAACCCGTCCGGCGGCCTCGGCAACCCGTACTCGGAAACCGGGAATCCGTTCCCCTTCACGCCCCCGCAAAGCCAGCAGGAGCGCTCCGCCTACAAGTTCCTGACCCCGATGACCGTCACCGAGTGGGACCCGGACTTCCGCAACGCCATCGTGCAGCAGTGGAACCTGACCCTTCAGCGCCAGTTCTTTGGGAGCTACATCGCCGGCGTGGCCTATGTCGGCAGCAAGGGGAACCACCTGTTCATGCAGACCGAGTTGAACCCGGGTATCTACAGCACCGTCAGCCGGCCGCTCGACCAGCGGCGTCCGCTGTATCCGGCCTTCGCCTCCGTCACGGATTATATCGCCGCCGGCAACTCGGTCTACCACGGGTTGCAGCTCAGCCTGAACAAGAGGCTCTCGAAGGGTCTCACGATCCTGGCCAACTACACTTTCTCGAAGCTGATCGACGACTCCTCGGGAGACGGCGCCGCACCGGCGAATCCGTTCAACCGGCGCCACCAGCGCGGCGTGGGCGACTTCGACCTCCCCCACCGTTTTGTGGGTTCGTTCATCTGGCAAATTCCGGGCCCCAAAGGCGGCGCCGCGGTGCTGCGCCAGATTCTCGGCGGATGGGAAATGAACGGACTGGCCACACTCGAAAGCGGCCGGGCTTTCACGGTGAGTTCGGGACGAGACAACTCCGGCTCCGGCATCAACAGCGACCGGGCGGACGTGACCGGCGACCCGAAGCTGCCGGCAAACCGTTCGCACGCCGAACTGATCGACCGGTACTTCAACACCGCCGCCTTCGTGCAAAACCCGGCCGGCACTTTCGGGAACTCGGGCCGCAACATCCTGCGCGGCCCCGGCAACGCCGGCGTCGATTTCGGAATGATCAAGGCCTTCCGCATCCGCGAGGGGCGCCGGCTCCAGTTCCGTTCGGAGTTCTTCAACCTGTTCAATCGCGTCAACTTGAACAACCCGAACGCCAACCAGTCGGCGGCCACCTTCGGACGCATCTCCGGCGCGGGCTCGCCGCGCGTGATCCAGATGGCGCTCAAGTATATGTTTTAGGCGCAGACCTCCCGAGGGAAGCTTTGATCGCCTTCGGAGCACCGTCGTCGGATTTACGCTTTGCGCCGTTGATGGATATGGACTTCGCGGTGAGTTGCCCGCTCGTCTGACGCTTACGCCTCATATCCGCTGTTTTGTTCACCGGCCCGCTCCTTTGCTCCACGCTTCTTTCCGACAGGTTGGGTAAAGGGCTTTCACCTTCAAACGACCGAGCATGCTCGGTACACAACTCCGGCGACCGGCCAGGAGGCCGGTTCCACCGTCTGTCCCCGGGTTTTCAGGGGGCGGTTTCGCCGCGCACCAGGTCCTCGAAGGTTTCCCGGGCGCGCACCACGCGCCAGGCGCCGCCATCCACCAGGACTTCGGCCGGGCGGGGGCGAGAGTTGTAGTTCGAGGCGGACACGAAACCGTAAGCTCCGGCGGTGCAGACGGCCAGGAAGTCGCCGGGCAAGACGTTGGCCACGTCGCGGTCGCGGGCCAGGAAATCGCCGGTTTCGCACACCGGGCCCACCACGTCGGCGCGCACCGTCCCCAGGGCGGTTCGGCGCAGCGGGATGATTTCGTGGTGGGCTTTGTAGAGCGCGGGCCGGATCAGGTCGGTCATGGCCGCGTCGACGATGATGAACTCCTTGCGAGGGCTGTGCTTGCGATACAGCACGCGAGTCACGAGGACGCCCGCCTCGGCGACGATCGAGCGGCCGGGCTCCAGCATCAGCGTCAGGCCGTGCCCTTCGACCCGGGCGCGCACGGCGGAGGCGAAGGCGCCGGCGTCGGGCGTCACGGTGCCCGGAGCATAGGCCACGCCCAGTCCCCCGCCGAGGTCCAGGTGGCGAATGGGCAGGCCCGCGGCGCGCAACCGGCCGGCCAGCGCCAGCATCTTGTCCACGGCCTCCATCAGCGCGCCGATGTCGAGGATTTGCGAGCCGATGTGGCAACTGACGCCTTCCAGTTCCAGGCTCCCGAGCGCCAGCGCGCGCTGGTAAACCGCATCGATCTCCGCCATGTCGATGCCGAACTTGTGCTCGCGCAGACCGGTGGAGATGTAGGGATGGGTCGCGGCGTCGACGTCCGGGTTGACGCGCAGCGCCACGCGGGCCCTGACGCCGCGGCGCGCCGCCAGCGCGTCGATCAGGACCAGCTCGGCCTCGGATTCGCAGTTGAAGCTGTGAATCCTCTGTTCCAGCGCGTACTCGATCTCGGCGGCGGTCTTCCCGACACCGGAAAAGACCACCTTGGCCGGGTCCCCGCCGGCTTTCAGCACGCGATACAATTCGCCGCCCGAGACGATGTCGAAGCCCGTGCCGGCCGCGGCCGCCAGGGCCAGCAGCGCCAGGTTCGAATTGGCCTTCACGGCGTAGCAGACGCAGTGCGGCACGCCCGCCAGGGCTTGGTCGTAGGCCGCGATCCGCGCGCGGATGGCTCCGGCGGAATACACGTAGCAGGGCGTGCCGGCTCGCGCGGCGATATCGGCCAGGGGGACCTGGTCGCAGTGCAGCGCGTCGTGGCGATAAGAGAAGAAATCGGTGATCACAGTACCTTCAAAACCAGCAGAGTCTGATCGTCGGTCAAAGCGGCGCCTTCGGCGAAGGCATCCAGATCGGCCAGAATCGCATCGACGACGGCCCGCGCCGGCGCGGCGCAGCTTTGTTGCAGCCGCTGGGATAATCGGGCCCGGCCATAGCTGTCGCCCGCCTCGTTGCGCTGGTCTTCGACGCCGTCGGAATAGAGCAGGAGCACGTCGCCCGGCTTGGCCGAAAAGCTGACGTCGTCGTACTCGCGTCCGTCCAGCAGCCCCAGCGGCACTCCTTCCACGCGCAGCTTGCGGATCTCACCGTCACGGCAGACCAGGGGCGGTTCCGATCCCGCATTGGCCAGGGTGAAGTGGCAGGCGCGGGCGTCCCACAGCAGGACCAGCAAGGTGACGAAATGGGCGTCCACGCGCCGCTCCAGCAGGGCCTCGTTGAGCGACTGCATCAGCAGCGCCGGTCCGCGGCGCCGGGGCCCGAGCGAGCGCAGCAGGCCGCTGACCGTGGCGCCGTACAGCGCCGCCGCGGCGCCCTTGCCGCTGGAATCGCCGATGGCGATCAGCGCGTGCTCGCCCTGCTCGAAGAAGTCGTAGATGTCGCCGCTGATCTGCCGCGCCGGGCGCGCGCCAATGCCCACTTCGAGCCCCGGGATCTGGGGCGCTTCGCGGGGCAGCAGCACCGACTGCAGCTTGCGCGCGGCCCCCAGGTCCTGCTGCATGGCGCGTTCGCGCTGCGCCAGCTCTTCGTACAGCCGCGCGTTCTCGACCGAACTGGCCACTTGCGGCGCCAGCAGCGAAAGCATCCGGACGTGGTTCTCGGTGAAATGGCCGATGCGGCCCGACTCCAGGTCCATCACGCCGATCACGCGGTCGTGGACCACCAGCGGGACGGCCACTTCCGAACGGATGTCCGGGTGCGAGGCGATGTAGCGCGGGTCGGCCAGCGTGTCATTGACGCGCACCGTCTCGCGCGCCCTGGCCGCCGCGCCGGTGATACCCGAACCGAGAGGGATGTTGTCCACCTCGACGCGCTGGTCGTAGCGCACGCTGAAGCGGTGGCGCAGGAGCTTGCGTTCGGCGTCCAGCAGCAGGATGCTGAAAGCGTCGTAGTCGATCAGCCCGCGCACGGCCTCGGCGATGTGGCGCAGCAGCTCGTCCAAATCGAGAATCGACGAGAACTCCTGCGAAACGTGGGCCAGCGTGCGCAGGGTGCGGTTCTGCCGCTCCACCCGGACATACAGCCGCGCGTTGTCGATGGAAACGGCCACGCGCGAGGCGATCAGGCGCAGCAGCGAGCGGTCGTACTCGCTGTAGGCGCCGGCCCGGGTGGATTGCAGGTCGATGACCCCCACCAGCCGGCCGCGCGCCAGCATCGGAGCGGCCAGCTCCGAGCGCACTGCGTCCATGGCGTTGAGATAGCGCACGTCCGCCCGCACGTCGTTCACCAGCAGCGGCTCGCGGGCCGCCGCCGCCGCGCCGGTGATGCCCTCGCCCAGCGAGACCACCAGGTTGTCGGCGATCTCCTTGCGGTGCCCGATGCTGTAACGGATGCGCAGGCCCCGCGCCTTGTCGCTGTACAGCAGAATCGCGAACAGGTCGTAGGAAATCACCTGCCGGACCATCTCGGCGACGCGCGCCAGCAGGCGGTCGAGGTCCAGGGTTTCGGCGGTCGCCTCGGCGACCTCTAGCATGAAATCGAGCAGTTCCGCGCGCTCGCGGAAGCGCACCGCCGATTTGCGGGGTCCGGGCATCAGTATTGCGCGGCGGCTTTCTTTTCGGCCGCGCCGGGGGCGCCCTCGACGATTCTGACACTGGCGCTGGCGCCGACGCGAGTGGCCCCCGCCGCGGCCATGCTGCGCAGATCTTCCAGTGTCCGGATGCCTCCGGCCGCTTTCACGCCCATCTTGGGACCGACGATGCGGCGCATCAGGGCCACGTCCTCGGCCGTGGCGCCCCCCGGACCGAAGCCGGTCGACGTCTTCACGAAGTCCGCGCCCGCCCGTTTGGCCAGCGTGCAGGCCACCGCCTTCTGCTGGTCGTCGAGCAGCGCCGTCTCGAGGATCACCTTCACGATGGCGCCCAGCCGGTGCGAGGTTTCGCACACCGCCCGAATGTCCCTCTCGACGGCGTCGAAATCCCCCGAGCGCAGCGCGCCGACGTTGATCACCATGTCGATCTCTTGCGCCCCGGCGCGGGCCGCCGCCTCGGCCTCGGCGCGCTTGATTTCGGTCGCGCTGGCGCCCAGCGGGAACCCCGCCACGGTGCACACCTTTACCGTGGAGCCTCGGAGTTCGGCCGCCGCCAGCGGCACCCAGTAGGGGTTGATGCACACGCTGGCAAAGCAGTACTTGCGCGCCTCGGCGCAGATGCGCCGGATGTCGTCCGCGGTGGCCTCGGGCTTGAGGATGGTGTGATCGATGAGGCCGGAAATCCGCGCATCGACGTGCGTCACGCAGAGCGGGGCGGAATCCGGCCCGGAGGGCGCGGCGGGCAGCCAGTCGCCGCCGTAGCGCCGCTCGATTTGGGTGATCTTGTCGACGCGCGCCCCGTGCCGGCCACCGCCGTACGGCGTCGCCAGCCAGGTGCGCAACACCTCTTCGGCCTGGGTGGGGGTCAGCAGGCGTCCGCCCAGCGTGAGCACATTGGCGTGGTTGTGCTCCCGGCTGTTGCGCGCGGAGGCCTTGTCGTAACACAGGGCCGCGCGAACGCCCGGAATCTTGTTGGCGGCCATGGCCGAGCCGATGCCGGCGCCGTCCACGATCACGCCCCGCGCCGCCTTCCCCTCGGCCACCAGCAGCGCCACTTTTTCGGCGATGTCCGGATAGTCGGCCGGCGCTTCCTGGTGCACGCCGGCGTCCCGGACCTCCAGGCCCAGCTCGGCGAACACCGGTTTGAGGATTTCCTTCAAGGCGAAGCCGCCGTGGTCGGCGCCCAGCGCGACGGTCTTCTCCGGAGGCGCGATGCCGGAAACCTGCTCGGCCGGAAGCTCGAGAATGCGCACCCCGCGCTCCCGCGCCGCGTCGCGCGCCGAGGGAGTCACGATCGAACCCAGGACGATCCGCAGTTCGCCGCTAAGGGGTATGTCTCCTTCGGTGATGACGGTCCGCATCGCTGAACCTACATTGTAGCGGACTGGTACGTTATGATGGAGAATTCGTGGATCCGGGACAATTCAATCCGCCCCCTGCCGCGCCGGCGCATCATCGCATCCGGTCGCTGAGCATGGTGTTCGGCTGCACCCTGCTGGGCGCGGCGGCCCAGATCCTGTTCAAGTCGGGCCTCAAGCTGATGCCCCATTTCAGCCCCCTTGCGCTGGTGACCAACGGACCGCTGATGAGCGGCCTGACGCTGTACGGAGGCAGCACGCTGCTGCTGGTGCTGGCGCTGCGCGAGGGCGAGCTTTCGCTGCTGTACCCGGTGATCTCTCTCACCTACGCCTGGGTCACGCTGCTTTCCGTGCTGCTGCTGGGCGAGACCATCGACGGCTTTAAGGCCGCCGGCATCCTGGTGATCATCGCGGGCGTGGCGCTGCTCGGAAGGAGCCGCAAGTATTGACCACGCCGCTTTCCTCCATCGGCCTGGTGCTGGTGGCCTCCTTCATCGGCTCCTTCGGCGCCGTGTTCCTGAAATCGGGCGCCGACCGCACCCGCTGCGTCCGGACCCTGGTCGTCAACCCGCGCCTGGTGCTGGGCGTCTCGCTCTTCCTGCTCTCGACGGTTTTCTACCTCCTCGGCATCCGCCACGGAGAACTCTCCGTGCTCTACCCGATGGTCTCCCTGGGCTACGTCTGGACCCTGCTCTGGTCGCGGCTGTTCTTCAAAGAGCCCTTTACGCGGGACAAGTTCGCGGGGCTGGGGCTGATTTTGCTGGGGATTGTGCTGCTCAATTTGGGGAACCGCTGAAGAGGGCACGCTTTGACGGGCAGATTTGAACTGGCGCCCCCCTGCGCCCAAGGCGGATGGCGGCCTCCTCCGAAACTGCCCTATTTTCAACTACTTATGTTTCAATGAGATACGGGCAGCCGGTGGAAGGCTGTTGATCCTTGTTGGGCCTGGGTGCTCTCAGCAGCTACAAAATCATCTACAGTGGCGGGGATTCCGGGTCGATGACCGGCATTCCTTCGACTGCGGCAACCTTGCAGAGGACCTTGTCGGCGGCCACAAAGTTTTCGACGGCGCGGGCTCGGTGCAGGCTCAACGCGACGGCGAGTTGGAGCGAATCGAGCGTGCGCAGACCGTGACTTGCCCCGTGACGTTCGATGAGTGCTCCGGCCCCCTCATAGTCATCGCCCGTCAACGCGACGACTTTCAGAACCCCGTTCGTGATGTCTTCGAGAAAACGGTGTCGAAGGCCGGCCGCTTCGCCTGTCGAAATCATGCCCGAGCGGATCTTGCCTGCGAAAACGAACTGAACTTCGACCACCGAGAGCCGAGAGATCAGAATGGCAGCGGCCGAGTGCGGTACCATCTGCTCGACGGCGGCGGATCCAACCTCTGCGTGATAGAGTTTCGCCAGCGCGCTCGAATCCAGAAAGTAGCCTGCCACTACCGGCCCTCGCGCTCTGCCCGGATGTCATCGGAGAGGTTACCAGGGATCTTCGACAGTGCCTGTCTGACCTCTGCCAAACTCGGCGCCGGTCCCATCCCCGCCACGTCCTTCTTGACCTTCTCCATGTACTCGTGGTCCAGCCAACGCTCGGCGGGGTCGGAGACGGTGACCATGACACGCTGATGCTCTTTCAAAGGCAGGGGCTCCAGCGGACGGAGCACCCCGTTTTCGTAAACCGCTTGGAGCGTTTTCGTCATGACTTCATTATCGCCGAAGCGGTGGGGCTCATGACGCGAAAGTCGGGGCGGCGAAACTCCCGGCCCTTGCTACGCCTCCGTCTTGCCGACGTCCCAGGCAACTTTGTCAAACAGTCGCGCCAAGGGCGTGGCAGGTTCAAGCCGCCGAAAGCGTTCAAATCCGTACGCCTCAATTTCAGCTTGAGCGTGCTTCAGACAAGAGAAATACTTTTCAGCCGTGTAGCCGGGTTGCGTGGTGTTGGCGAACTCCACCGCGTGGTGCTTCCTGAACGCGGATGCGACGTTGCTGTCGAGCATGAGGAAGAGAGCCGGAGCAATCCAGTGAAGAATCTTCGTTGCACCAACGTGGAACTTCTTGGCTTGATCTCCGAGGGCGCCCTCGCCAGACGCAGCCAGGCACTCGTAAGCTTCAGTGATCGGGTCATGGAACGAAACCAAGTCGATCTGGCGCAGGCAGACCGGCGGAACGCTCTCAAGCCGCTCCTGAACACTGGCCATTTTCGCCCTCAAGCGGGTTCTGAATCCGGTGCCGTTAACCTTGACCTCCATCACAGACACAGGACGGACCCGTTCGTCGATGCCACGCACCTGCCTGTTGTGCAGGTGTCCTCCCAGTCATTCACTGAAAACACTCGGCCCGGGCGTCAGCGAGATCTGCCAAGCGGCAGCCCCGTCGGAAAGCAGCAGCTACAAAATCGACTACCCCGGGATTTCAAAGGCAGCCAGGAATGGCCGTATCTGCTAGATTCCATTGATCTGGGCTGCCAGATTCGAACTGCCGACCCACTGCGCCCAAGGCAGTTTTCGGCCTCCTCCGAAAATGCCCTATTCTCAAGCACTTAGGTTTCAATGAGATACGGGCATCCGGTTGAAGCCTGTGGAACCCGGTTGAACCCGGAAGCACCGGGCATCTACAAAATTATCTACAGTGCCTTTTCGCCTCCAAATTCCCCTTCTTTCAGCACTACGGCTGAGACGGTAGCTTTCAACTCCTTCGCACGCCGGCTGGCCTGCCTTGTCTGCTTGTGGGCGATGATGCTCCCGCCGCACCTACTGGGGCGATTAGA
>JACQZT010000129.1 GCA_016213755.1 Acidobacteriota bacterium
CGGCAGGTTCTGTCGGGCGCGGGTTTCTTCCGCGAGAGTCTGGCCGCCGAGCTGGGGAATGCGGTTCCGGCAATTGCGCTGGAGGGCACTGTGGCCGGCTCGCGGGTCGAGGTGTGGGGCGTGGACGAGCGGTTCTGGCGCTTCCACGGCCGCGACGACCCGAGGCTCGCCGGCCGCGACGCGCTATCGAGCCCCGCGCTGGCCAGGGAGTTGGGTTTGATGCCCGGCGATGCGGTCCTGCTCCGTCTGGAGAAGCCTTCCGCCGTGCCCCGGGAATCTCTGCACGGGCGCAAGGACGATTCCATCCGCACCATCCGCCTGCAATTCAAAGGATCGCTCGCGCCCGGGCAACTGGGTGAGTTTTCGTTGCGCCCCCGGCAGGGCGCCGTGCGCGCCCTCTTCGTCCCGCTCGCGCGGCTCCAGCGGGATTTGGAGCAGCCCGCCAAGGCCAACGTCGTGCTGCTCTCCCAGCCGGCGGACTTCCGAGCCAAGCTCCGCCTGGAGGATTTGGGCATCCGCCTGAAGCAGCGGGACGGTTTTTTCGCCGTCGAAAGCGACAGCGCGATTCTGAGCGATGCGCTGGCCGAAATCGTCGCCACAGTGGCCCAAGATTCCGGCGCGGCCTTGACTCGCATCTACACGTACCTGGCCAATGCCATCCGATCCAACGGCCGCGCGATTCCCTACTCGCTGATCAGCGCCGCGGATGCGGCCGGTGTCGCGCCCGGCGGAATCGCTCTGAACGCCTGGGCGGCGGCCGAGTTGCGCGCCCGCCCGGGCGACGAGGTTTCCATCGAGTACTACCGGTGGCATCCGGACGGCCGCCTGCTGACCGAAACCGCGGCCTTTCGATTGGAGCGCATCCTGCCCATGACGGGCCTCGGCGCGGACCGGGAACTGGCGCCGGACTATCCCGGCATCTCCGACTCCAAGTCGCTTTCCGACTGGGATCCGCCCTTTCCTATCGACCTCGCGCGCATCCGTCCGGCGGATGAAAAGTACTGGGATCGCTACCGCACCGCGCCCAAGGCCTTCCTCGCGCTGGGCCGCGGCCAGCAGCTTTGGTCCACGCGGCACGGCCGCCTGACTTCGATCCGCGTCACCGGCGTGAGCCGCGAGGAATTCGCTCGCCGTCTGCATGCCGCCATCGACCCGGCGGCGTTCGGCCTGACGCTCGAAAACCCGCGCAGCGAGGGGCAGACCTCGGCGGCCGGCGCCACCGACTTCGCCGAGTACTTCACTTACTTCAGCTTCCTGCTGGTAGTGGCCGCGCTGCTGCTGGCCGGTCTTTTCTTCCGCTTCGGAGTGGAGCAACGGCTCACCGAGATCGGCGCCCTGCGCGCCTTGGGCTTCGCGCAGCGGACGGTCCGCAACCTGCTCCTGGCCGAGGGCGCCGCCATTGCCCTGGCGGGAGCGGCGGCCGGAGTTCTTGGCTCTTTGGCGTACGCCTGGTTCATTCTCTACGGGCTGCGCACGTGGTGGGTGGATGCCGTGGGCACGACGCTGCTGTCGATGCACCTGTCCGCTCCGCCGCTGCTGTACGGCGCCTTGGGCGGAGCGGCCAGCGCGGTTTTCTTCCTGCTGGCCGGCCTGCGCCAGATCCGCAAGACCACTCCGCGCGCGCTGCTGGCCGGACAGATTGCGCCCTTCGAGCGCACCGCTGGAACGCGCAAGTGGGTCAGTTGGGCGGCGCTGGCCGCGGCGCTTCTGGTCGGCGGGTCCTTCCAGTTCATCGGCCAGACCGCGGCGTTCTTCGGCGCCGGGAGTCTGCTGCTGTTAAGCAGCCTCTGCTTCGCCTGGACCTGGCTCCGGCGGCGGCCCGAGCGGGCGCTTCAGAGCGCCATGGCGCTGGGATTCCGCTACGCGGCCTACCGGCCCGGCCGGAGCATCCTGCTGATGGCGCTGATCGCCTCGGCGGCCTTCCTCGTGGTGGCCGTCGACTCCTTCCGCCGCGGCGGTGCGGCGCCCACCGAGCGGCAGTCGGGCGCCGGCGGCTTTTCCGTGATGGCGGAATCCGCCCTGCCTGTGTATCACGACCTCAACTCGCTGGGGGACGCGGCGATTCCCAAAGTGTTCGCGTTTCGCCTGCGCCCGGGCGACGACGCCAGTTGTCTGAATCTTTATCGCCCGCGGAAACCACGGATCGTCGCGCCGCCGCGCGAACTGATCGGCCAGGCCCGCTTCCGCTTCGCCGCGTCCCTCGTTGAAACCGCCCGGCAGAAGGCCAACCCGTGGCTGCTGCTGGACACGCCGCCGCGGGACGGCGCCATCCCCGCCATTGCCGATGCCAACTCCCTGCGCTACGTTTTGCATCTGTGGCTGGGGGATGTGCTGGAATTGCCGGGCGGAGTGCGCCTGCGGTTCGTGGCCGCGCTGGCCGACAGTATCTTCCAGAGCGAGGTCCTTATTTCGCCCGAGCAGTTCGTGCGTGCGTTCCCCCAGGAAGGAGGCTTCCGGCTGTTCCTGAGCGACGCCGGCCTGCCCGAAGATTCCCTGCGCGACTACGGCCTGGACGTGGTTTCCACAGCGGAACGCCTGGCCGCGTTCCACCGCGTCGAGAACACCTACCTGTCGACCTTCCAGATGCTGGGAGGCCTGGGGCTGCTGCTCGGCACGGCGGGACTGGGCGCGGTGTTGCTGCGCAACGTCCTGGAGCGCCGCCGCGAATTGGCGCTGCTGCGGGCCGTGGGCTACTCTCCCGGCGCGCTGCGTCTGCTGCTGCTCTCCGAGAGTGTCCTGCTGCTGGTGACGGGGCTGGCCGCCGGCACGGTCTGCGCTCTCGTCGCCATCGCCCCAGCCTGGTGGGAGCGGGGAGGCCGGCTGCCGTTTGCCTCCATTGGCATGCTGCTGGCCTCGGTGCTGCTGGCCGGGCTGCTGGCGTCTTTGCTCGCCCTCCGATTGGCCACCCGCGCGCCGATTCTCGCCGCTCTGCGCGCGGAGTAGCGCGTGCATCGAAGCCTTCTTTGCTAGCCTGAAAGTGAATCCACTCCCATGCGAATCCTCGTGAAAAGTGCACTGGCGGCAACCGCCGCGGTTTTTCTGGCGCTCGTTCTGGGCGCCGCCGATCCCGCCGGCGGAGATTGGCCCATGTGGGGCGGAACTCCGGGCCGCAACATGGTGGGGACGATGAGCGGCGCCCCCACGCGCTGGAACGTCGAGACGAAAGAAAACGTCAAGTGGGTCGCGCCGCTGGGCTCGCATGCCTACGGCAACCCGGTGGTCTCGGGCGGCATGGTCTTCGTGGGCACCAATAACGAGCTGGTCCTGGACCCCAAGCAGGGCGGCGATCGCGGCGTGCTGATGGCGTTCCGCGAGTCGGACGGCCAGTTCCTGTGGCAGCACACTTCGGAGAAGCTGGCCACCGGCGACGTGAACGACTGGCCCCAGCAGGGAGTGGCTTCCTCGCCGCTGGTGGAAGGCGACCGGCTGTACTACGTCTCCAATCGCGCCGAGCTGATCTGCCTGGACACCAAGGGATTCACCGACGGCGAAAACGACGGCCCGTACACCGCCGAGGTTTTTAAAGGTCCCAAGGACGCCGACGTGGTCTGGCGTTTCGACATGATCGCGCGGGTGGGCGCGTTTCC
>JACQZT010000126.1 GCA_016213755.1 Acidobacteriota bacterium
CTTCGATCACGGTGTAGATCGGAGCGTCGTGGCCGCACTTGAAGTTCGAAAGCTCGAGCGCCACCAGGTTCGGATGCCGCGCGATGTACTTGGCCGCCCAGATCTTGCGGGAGGTGTTCTCGCTGTAAGAGTTCTTCCACACGTCCGTGATGGCCATGGGGTGCGGAATCTCGCCGGCGCGAACTTCCTCGCCGAAAAGCCGGTCCAGGATGTCCTCGTCGATGGGCAGCGAATCCTGCGTGAACACCGGGTAGCCGAGCTTCTGGAATTCCTCGAGGATCTCGTGGTTGATCCCGGGATCGTTGTGATACGGCCGGCCCAGCATCACCACGCCGATGCCGTCCTCCCGTTCCAACTGCTCCAGCACTTCGCGCGCCTGGCGGCGCAGCCGGGCGTTGAAATCCCCGAAACACTTGTAGGCCTGCGCGACGGCCCGCGCGTTCTCCCGCGGCGTCAAACCCAGGATATCCCGGAACTGGTGGAACATCTGCCGCTCGAAAATCTTCGGGTCCGCCAGGTTGACGAACGTATCCAGGTACTCCACGCCCTTTTCCTTGAATAGATCGCCTTCCTTGGTGAAAGCGGCCTTGACCGCTTCCGGCGTCGCCGCCACGGTGGGGCAGGAGCGGTGCGCCGAAGCGCAGGCGAGGTCGCTGGTCAGGTCGTCGATGACCGGGAAGAAGATGTAGTCGAGCGGCCGCTTGGCGTGCGCGCGATACAGCAGGTTATGCACGTGCGGGATGCCCAGCTTGGAAGGGAAGCACGGATCGATGGCGCCGCGCTTGGCGCCTTCCTTGTACAGCTCGTCGGTCGTGAATTCGGAGAACACGATGTTCTGCGCCTGGACGCCGAGCGATACCAGGTAGCCCGTGAACAGCGGCGCCGTGGAGTACATGTTCAGCACCCGCGGCAAGCCGAAGCGCAGCTTCGAGCGCCGCTCCATCAGGCCGGCCCGCCGCTTGTCGGAGGGCGTCAGCCGGAAGCGCGGCGGCGGATCCGAGACGTTCGGCAGGTCGGGAACGCGGAACACGGCGCGGGCGGCGATGCCGGCGAAGTTGGGGTTGGCCTCCTTGATCTTGTCCAGCCCGTCCTTGATGGTGCGCATGTGCTCCAGGTCTTCCACCGTCCCCTTTTCGCAAGTGGCGATGATGAGGCGCTGTGAACCGGCCTCCAGCGGCACTTTCGATTTCACCGGCTGGATGGCGGAAATCACCGGCGTCTTGATATCGATGAAGGTCCGCAGGCAGTTGTTCTTGCAGAAATAGCACCGCGTCGCTTCGTCGCGCGTGGTCTTATAGCGGATCTCGCGCACCGCCGGCATGCCGATGAACGAGGTGACGCGCCCGCGGTCCCACAGCCGCCCGGCTTCCAGCGCCGCGCCGATGGCCCCGGCCTCGCCGCAGTGCTTGTGCACGATCACTTCCGGACGCACTTCCTTGCCCTTGAAGCGGGTCTCGATGAAATCCACCTGCGCCTTCACCGCCGCCAGGTTGTACTGCGTCCCGCCCTGCAAGAGGAAGCGGCTGCCGATGGCCGACAGGTTCGGGATTTGCGACACGTACAGCCAGATGTTCTTCGGCAGCACGTCGCACAGGCCGGCCATAATCTCTTCCGGCTTCCACCCCTGGCGCTGGAAATCGACAATGTCGGACTGCATGAAGACCGCGCAGCCGTAGCCGAAGGAGGGGAACGATTCGGCGCCGAAGGCGACGTCGGCGAATCTCTCCACCGGCACGCCGAAGCCCTGCGCCGTCGATTGCAGAAAATAGCCGTTGCCGGCCGAGCACTGCGTATTGAGTTTGAAGTCCTTCACGCGGCCGTTCTTGAGGATGATGATCTTGATGTCCTGGCCGCCCACGTCGCAAATGACGTCGATATCCTTGTAGAAGTGCAGGCCGGCCTCGGTGTGAGCGACGGTCTCCACCACCGCGGCGTCCGCGCCGACCACGTCCCGGAGGATATCCTTGGCGTAGCCCGTGGTGCCGACTCCAAGCACCTTGAGCATCGCGCCCTGCGAAAGCATCTGGTCCTCGAGCTTCGACAGGATCTCGATGGTGTCCTCGATGGGATTGCCTTTGGAGAGCGCATAGGTCTTAAACAGAATCGTGCGCTGCTTGTCGCTCGAAAGCAGAACCGCTTTCGTGGACGTGGAGCCGCCATCGAGTCCGATGAAGCCTTTCACCACCTGACGCGGTTCCACGCGCGCCGGCAGGAAGGTCGCGCGCCGGTACCGCTCCTGGAATGCCGCCAGTTCTTCGGCGTTGGCGGCCAGACCGCCGCCGGTGGTCTTCTTCGCGGCTTTCTCCTCGTCCCGACCGTGCTCGATGTACCATTCCAGCTTGTGCCAGCCGAGGTAGCGGCCGACGCCTTCCTCTTCGTCCTTGCCGAACTCGATGGCGCCGATGGCGGCGAAGTACTGCGCATTCTCGGGCGTGCGAATCAGGTCCGCCGGATCGACCCCCGCGGGCAGCGGGCAGTTGCGTTCCTTCCAAATCTTGGGGATGTTCCGCTTCCAGCACTCGCCCATGCCGCGGATGTAGGTGTTCGGTCCCCCAAGCAGCAGCACCACCGGACGGAGCGTATTGCCGCGCGTGAGCACCGAAAGATTCTGCATGACGATGGCTTCAAACAGCGACGCCATCAGCTCGTCGGAAGGCACGCCGGCCTTTTGCAAACCGTTGATGTCGGTTTCGGCGAACACACCGCATTTGCCCGCCACCGGGTGCAGGCGCAAGCCCGTGTAGCCCATCTGGCACAACTGCTCCGGCGGGATACGCAGCTTGGCGTTGATCTTGTCGATGACCGCGCCGGTGCCGCCCGCGCACTTGTCGTTCATGGACGGCATTTTCTTCTTGCGGCCCGTTTCCGGGTCCTCTTTGAAGATGATGATCTTGGCGTCCTGCCCGCCCAACTCGATCACCGAACCGCAATCGGGGTTGAGTTTCTCTACCGCCAGCGAAACCGCGTTCACCTCCTGTACGAACTTCGCACCGAAGTGCCGGATCAGGCCGTTGCCCCCGGAGCCGGTAACAAAGATGCGCGCGCGTTCCGCGTCGAATCCATCGACTTCCGTTTCGAAGCGTTTCAGGAACTCGAGCACCTTTTCCGGCTGCTTGGTGTCGTGCCGCTGATAGTCGCGCCACAGAATCTCGTCGGTAGCCGCATTGGTGACGACCGCCTTCACCGTTGTCGAGCCCACGTCGAGGCCGATCAGGAGATCCCGGCGGTTCATGCGCACTCCTGGAGAGGCGCGCGGCGGCCTTCGCGCCGCATGCGATCCCCAATATGCAGCACCATGTTGGCGGCCACTCCGATGACGCCCTTGGTGTGCGGAACGCGGTACATCGGCCGCTTCAGCTCCGGATGCTCCCCGACATAGGCGCGGCAGTCGGCCAGCGTCAGCCCGGTCTTGGCCAAGCACTCCTGGAATTCGCGTTTGGCCTTCGCCTTGGCCTCGCCGAGAGCCATCTGCACACGGCTGTGCGCGTTGATCTCACCCTCGCCGGAGGTCTCGACGGGCAGGTAGTTCATGTCGCGGAAATGCGAGATGACGGCCGCCTGCGCGCCGTCGGACTGCGTCGAGGGCATGCAGCCGAAGGGCTTCAGCGACAGCACCATGTGCGCCATGTCGCGGTTGGAGTAGTAGATGTTCTTCGCAATCTCGAGGTGCCCTTCGCCGCCGCCCGAGCGCGAGTTGTAGTAGGGATGGCCCAAACGCTGGAGTTCGTACTGGTCCGCCAGCTCGTGCTCCATGCTGCCCAGCGCCGTCCCGATGCGGTGGTATTCGCGCCGGAAAATCGCCTCGGCCGCCTTCAGCCGCGCGACCTTGGCGCGGTAGTTCAGTTCGACGCGCGCGCGCTTGCCCAGTTTCCAGAGGGGAGGCAACTGCGCCCCTTCCTCCAGGCCCTTGTGGTCGGCGTATTTCTGCACCACCTGGTGAATCATGTAGGTGATCCAGGTGCCGATCGGCTCCACCAGCACTTGCGCGCCCTCGCGCTCCAAGAAGCGGAACATGTTGAAGTTGCCGTCGCCCTCGGTGGTCTGGGCCCAGAACTCGCCGGTGATTTTCACGATCGGCTTGACTCGCAGGCGGTCCACTTCGATTTCGTTGAAGCGGTCCCGGCACTCGGCCACCACGCGCGTGTACTCGTCACTGCGCAGCTGGCGGATGAATTTGCCGAAATACTCGGCCGTGTCGCGGAAATTACCGAGCGACCAGGCGAGCCTGGAGCCGAGCTTCCACGGTCTCCGGTTGCGGAATGCTCCGCGCAGCCGCTCGACGGACTCGCCGAGCACACGGTCGGTGGCCCCGCCTTCGACCTCGTAGGGCCGGATGGCATACGCGCCCTCGTTCACCACGTCTCCGCAGTTCATCGCGTTCAGGATTCCGAGGAAGAAGTCGATATTCATCTCCAGGCCGGCTTCGGCGTCGGCCTGGCTCAGTCCGCCCGACTGCTGGAAGATCAGCACGCGGAAACCCTCGTAGCCGGAATTGCGCAGCGCCAGGCGGTACTCGGATTCGTACATCCCGAAGCGGCAGGGGCCGCACGCGCCAGCGGTGAAGAACACGTACCGGTCGATAATCTCGCGCTTGCTCAGGCCCTGCTCTTCCAGCTCTTGCAGGAACTGCACGAGGTTGCCAACGGTAAAGTAAGTGGGGTTGCACTGGCCGTTGTTGCCGAATTCCTTGCCGGTCTGGAAGGCCGCCACGTCGGGCGTGGGGAGCGGTTCGGCTCGATAGCCCAATCCTTCCAGCACGCCTTGAATCAGCGATTCGTGCTTCCAGGTCAGGCCGCCAAACAAAACCGTGGTGTGGGCGCGCTCGGCTTTGACGAACGGCCGCTCCGCCGGGCGCCTGAAGTGCCGCACCGCGTTGCCGGCGATCCTCGCCCGCTGCTCCAATTTCGCGCGCTCTTCCGCCACGCGCAGACCAATCAATTGATCCGGACCGATCAGCCCGGCTGAATGCGACATAACATCCCCCTCTGAGTCTTACTGGGGCCGGCAGGCCCCTTCGTAAGTACAGTCTGAACTCGAAGCCGCGTCGCGGGCAAAGAATCCGCACCGAATGGTGCATTTTTGGAGTCAAGCAGTCCTCCCGCAGGCTTGAAGCAGCCGGCAAGTTCACCCCGGATCGAATAGAATGAGGCTGCTATGGATCGACGCCAGTTTCTCACTCTGCCGGCCGCGGCTTGGGCGCCCGGCGCGACGCCGCCGAACATCGTCTTCATCTTGAGCGACGATCTCGGCTACGGCGACATCGCCTGCCAGAACCCCGGCTCGAAGATCCCCACTCCGAACCTGGATCGTTTGGCCGGCCAGGGCGTGCGCTTCACCGACGCCCACTCGCCCTCGGGCGTGTGCACGCCCACGCGCTACGGCTGCCTGACCGGACGCTACGCGTGGCGCTCGCGTCTCAAGCGCGGCGTCCTGGAAGGTTACTCTCCCAACCTGATCGAACCCGGCCGGCCGACGGTGGCCAGCGTGCTCCAGTCGCGCGGCTACTACACCGGCGGGATCGGGAAGTGGCATCTCGGCCTGGGCGACCGGGAGCAGACCGACTTCACGCGGCCCCTGCGCCCCGGACCAGTCGATCACGGCTTCGACTGCTATTTCGGCATCCCGGCCTCGCTCGACATGCCGCCCTACCTGTACCTCGAAAACGACCGCGTCGTCGAGCAGCCCACCGCCGCCACGCCGGGCAAGCGCGAAAGCGGCGTGTTCTGGCGCGGCGGCCCCATGGCGCCGGGCTTCGAGTTCGACCAGGTGCTGGCGACCCTCACTGGCAAGGCCACCCGCTTCCTGCGCGACCGCGCCGCCAAACCCGCGCAGCCCTTCTTCCTCTATCTCCCGCTGACCGGCCCGCACACGCCCTGGGTGCCCCGCAAGGAGTTCCTGGGGCGCTCCAAGGCCGGCATCTACGGCGATTTCGTGTGCGAAGTGGATTGGGCCGCCGGCGAGATCGTCAGCACCCTCGACCAGCTCGGGCTGAGTTCGAACACCCTGCTGATCTTCACCAGCGACAACGGCCCGGAACAGTACGCCTACCAGCGCATTCCCGAATTCCGCCACTACAGTATGGGCGGTTTGCGCGGCGTCAAGCGCGACGCCTGGGAAGGCGGCCACCGCGTCCCATTCCTGGCCCGCTGGCCGGGCAAGATCCGCGCCGGCAGCACCTCGGACGAAACCGTTTGCCTCACCGATCTGCTTGCTACCGCGGCTGAGGTCAGCGGAGCGAAAGTGCCGGCGGGCGGCGGCGAGGATAGCTACAACATCGCCCCCGCGCTGCTGGGCCAGAAGCGTTCGGCCCCCATCCGCGAGGCCACCGTGCTGCACACCGCCAACGGCGAATTCGCGATCCGCCAGGGCGAATGGGTTTTCATCGACGCCAAGACGGGCATGAACTCGAAGGAACCGGAATGGTTCCGCAAGGAACGCGGCTACCAGTTGCACGATTTGCCCGGAGAGCTTTACAGCCTGAAGCAGGACTTGGCCGAGCGACGCAACCTTTACGCCGGGCGGCCCGAGATCGTGAAGCGGCTCAAAGCGCTGTTGGAGAAGTACAAGCAGGAAGGCCGCAGCGCGCCGCGGCCAGCGGCGTAAGCTGCCGGCCCGCGGCGTCGAAATTCGATTCCGCCAGCCAGCGCTCGAACTCCCGTTTCCGCGCCGGCCACTCCGAATCCAGCATGGAAAACCAGGCCGTGTCGCGATTGCGGCCCTTGACGATCATGTGCTGGCGGAAGATGCCTTCGAAGGTGAAACCCAGCCTCAGCGCCGCCTTGCGCGAAGGCTCGTTGAGCGCGTCGCACTTCCACTCGTAGCGGCGGTATCCAAGCTCCTCGAAAACGTGGCGGGCCAGCAGGTACATCGCTTCGGTGGCCCCGCGCGTTCGTTGCAGCGCTCCGCAGTAGAGGATGTGCCCGACTTCGATGACGCGGTGCCGGGGCTCGTCGCGCATCAGCGCCGCGTGCCCTTCCGCCCGGCCCGTGGCCCGGTCGACGAGGGCGAAAAACCGCGGATCCACCGAGACGGCCTTGGCCTCAAGACAGGCGTCGAACGCCGCGCGCCCGGCAAACGGCCCGTCGCCCATGTAGCGCCAGAGCGCCTCGTGCGCGGCGCCGCCCGCGCCCTCCCACAGAGCGTCTCCGTGCCGGGAGGCATCCAGCGGTTCCAACGTCACGTACGCGCCGTTCATCTTGAGAGTCTACCCGGAATTCAGACAAGTTGCGATAATCGTCCCTGGCAGGCGGCGATGAACATCGGGGTGATACGCGAAAACGACGAAACCGACAGCCGGGTGGCGCTGACGCCTTCGGTGGCGCGGCACCTGGTGGAGCAGGGACATTCGGTGTGGGTGGAATCCGGCGCGGGCGTGCGGGCCAAGTTCCGCGACGAGGATTACATCCGCGCGGGGGCGCAGGTGGCCTACTCGCCGCCGGAGGTGATTCACCGCTCGCAGCTTCTGGTGAAGATCTCGCGGCCCACCGTGGAACAGCTCGAAATGTGCGAACCGGACAGCGCGGTGATGGCCTTCTATCACCTGGCGGTGGCCGGCCGGGCCATCGCGACGCCGCTGCTGGGCCGCTCGATCACGGCCATCGGCTGCGAGATCATCGAAACCGCCGACGGACGGCTGCCGGTGCTGGCGACGGCCAGCGAGATCGCCGGCCAGATGACCATCTCGCTGGCGGCGCAACTGCTGCGCTCGAGTTACGGGGGGCGCGGCATCCTGCTGGGCGGCAGTCCGGGGGCGCCGCCCGCGCACGTGGTGATTCTGGGCGCGGGCACGGCGGGGATGTGGGCGGCGCGCACGGCGCGCGCGGCGGGCGCGCGGGTGACGGTGCTGGACATCGACGCCGAGAAGCTGCGCCGGGTGATGGAACACCTGCCCAACGTGGCCACGGATTTCGCGGAGCCGGAATCCATTGCCGCGGCGGTGGCCGCGGCGGACGTGCTGATCGGCGCCGTGCTGGTGGCCGGCGCCAAGACTCCCCACCTGGTGTCGGAGAAAATGGTGAAACACATGCGCCCCGGGGCGGTGATCATCGATCTTTCGGTGGACCAGGGCGGATGCGTCGAGACCTGCCGGCCGACCTCGATCTCCTCGCCCACCTTCGTGCATCACGGCGTGGTGCACTACTCGGTCCCCAACCTGACCGCCGACCTCGGGCGCTCGACCAGCACCGCGCTGGCACAGGCCATGCTGCCTTACGTCGAGCGGATCGCCGAGCGCGGCGTCGACGGGGCGCTGGCGATTTCGGCGGACCTGCGGCGCGGCGTCTACACCTACCGCGGCTACTGCGTGCATCCGGGCATTGCCGAGGTGTGGGGCGTTCCGGGCGCCGAGCTGTACGAATTGCTCGAGGGATAGCCATGAAGTGGACGGATTTGTATCGCTCGAAGGTCACCACCGCCGACCAGGCGCTGGAGGCGGTCCAGTCCGGCCAGCGCGTCCTGATCCACCAGGGCTGTAACGAGCCCGAGGAACTGGTGAAGGCGCTGGTGCGCCGCGGACCGCAACTGCGCGACGTGGAAGTGATCCACATGGCCACCATGGGCAGCGCCGACTACACGCGGCCCGAGTTCGAGGGCCACTTCCGCCACAACACCTACTTTATCGGCGGCAACGCCCGGCAGGCGGTCCAGGAAGGCCGCGCCGACTACATTCCCATCTTCCTGCACGAGATCGAAGGGCTGTTCACCTCCGGCGCCGTGCCGCTCGATGTTGCGCTGATCCAGTGCTCCCGGCCGGACGACTACGGTTACTTGAGCCTGGGCACGGGCATCGATGTCACCCTGACCGCCGCCAAGCACGCGCGGCACGTCATCGTCGAGGTGAACGACCAGTGCCCGCGCACGCTGGGCGACACCTTCCTGCACGTCGGAAAGGCCGATGCCATCGTCGAGTGTTCGCACCCGCTGGCCGAGATGAAGCGGCAGGAGATCACCGAGACGCATCGCAGCATCGCCCGCCACATCGCCGGGCTGATCCCCGACGCGGCGACGCTGCAAGTGGGAATCGGAGGCATTCCGGACGCGGTCCTGAGCTTCCTGGGCAACCACCGCGACCTGGGCGTGCACAGCGAGATGTGCCCGGACGGGGTGATCGACCTGATTCAAGCCGGTGTCATCAACAACGAGAAGAAGACTCTGCACCCGCACAAAGTAGTGACCGCCTTCGTGCTGGGCACCAAACGGTTGTTCGACTTCATCGACGACAACCCGATCTTCGAATTCCACCCCACTCACTACGTCAACGACCCGTTCGTCATCGCGCAGAACGACCGCATGGTGGCAATCAACTCGGCCATCGAGGTGGATCTGACCGGCCAGGTGTGCGCGGATTCGATCGGGGCGGCGCCTTACAGCGGCATCGGCGGACAGGTGGATTTCATCCGTGGCGCGGCTCACTCCAAGGGCGGGCTGCCGATCATCGCCCTGCCCGCCACGGCCAAGGGCGGCACGATTTCGCGCATCGTTCCGACCCTGCAAACCGGGGCCGGCGTGGTGACCTCGCGCGGCGACGTGCACTACGTGGCGACCGAATTCGGCGTCGCCTACCTGCACGGCAAGAGCCTGCGCCAGCGCGCCGACTCGCTCATCTCGATCGCGCACCCGTCCTTCCGCGACGAACTCACCGAATCCGCCCGCA
>JACQZT010000014.1 GCA_016213755.1 Acidobacteriota bacterium
GCCCTCGAAGCCGCCCAGCGCGCCATGGAAGCCGACCCCATGCACTTCCTCGGCGGCCGCGAAAAACTCCTCGCCATGCGCGCCCTCTCTAGCTCCGACACCGCCGCGTGGGACCAGGTCTGGCGCGGCGTAATGCGCGCCGAGCCGCAAAACTTCCTCGAACTTGCCACCGCTTACGGTGCGGCCGGCCTGTGGCCCGACGCCGACGCCGTGCTCGCCCTATCCCCCGCGCATCCCATGGTTTCCTACCTGCGCGGCTACTACCGCGAGCTCTCGGGCGACAAAACCGCCGCCGCCCGGTTCTACCAGGAAGCCGCCCGCGGCCCCGCCGACTACGTCAACCCCCACCGCCTCGAAGAACTCGACGCCCTCCAGGCCGCCCTGCGCGCCAATCCCCGCGACGCCCGCGCGCACCTGTTCCTGGGCAACCTGCTCTACTCCAAGCAGCGCCGCGAAGAGGGCTACGACCACTGGCGTCAGGCCGCCTCTCTCGATCCCCAGCTCACTCTCGCCCTGCGCAACGTCGCCTGGGCCGAGCGCTATCTCAAGAAGGATCTGCGCGCCTCCTACGACACCTACCGCAAGGCGCTCGACCTCAACCCCGCCGACCCGCGCGCGCTGCTGGAAACCGACCAGGTCGCCGAATCCCTCAAAGTCCCCCGCGCCGAGCGCTTCGCCCTCTTCAACCGCCACCTGGACACCGTCCGGCAGCGCGACGACCTCACGGCTCGCTTAATCGACTTCCAGTTGAAGTCCTCCAACCCCGAGGACCTCAAGAAGGCGCAGGACACCCTCCGCACCCGCCACTTCCATTCCTGGGAAGGCCGCTACGGCATCCACGATTCCTGGGTGGATGCCAACCAGCGTCTGGGCGATCTGGCCCTGGCCCGCAAAGACTATAAGTCCGCGCTCGACTACTTCAAACTCGCCTGCGACTATCCCAAAAACCTCGAAGTGGCCCAGCGCACTCCCGACCTCCGCGCCCACGTCTTCTGGAACCTGGCCAAGACCCACCTGGCCATGGGCGACAAAGCCGCCGCGCAGGACTATCTCAAGAAGATTCTGTCCGAGAAATACCGCCGCGCCCACCTCGGCACGTTCTACCAGGCCCTGGCCCGCAAGGCCCTCGGCGACGAAGCCGGCTACAAGAAGGACTTGGCCGCCCTCGAACAGCGCTCCCGCGACGCGGGCAGCTCCCCCATCGGCCAACACCTGCTCGCCCTCGTCCAACAAGAGCGCGGCCAGAAGGTCACCCTGGATTCCGAAGCCGGCCGCGCCGCCCTCCGCGAAGCCCAAATCGACTTCGCCCGGGCCCACCAATGAGCGGTCAATGCCTCCGCCAAACCTTCTCGATCTCCTCGAGCGTCTTGCCCTTCGTTTCCGGGGTGTAGCGCCAGACGATCCAGTACATCACCAGGCACCAGAAGCCGTAAAGCCAAAATGCGCCCGAGATGGTGATGGCTTTGGCCAGCGACAGGAAGGTCATGGTCAGCGCCACGCAGGCGATCCACAGGCTCACGGTGGCGATGGACATGGCGCGGCCGCGCACGCGGGTCGGGAAGATCTCGGCCATCACCACCCACACGCCCGGCCCCAGGCCCACGGCGAAGGCGGCCAGCAGCACCAGCATGATGCCCAGCACCAGCATCCCGGGCGGAGGCTGCATCAGAAACGCCGCGCCGAGCGCCAACTGGCACACCGCCATGACGCCCGAAGAGAGCATCAGCAGGGGCCGCCGGCCGGTCCGGTCGATGAGCCACAGCGCCACGATGGTGGCCAGGAAGTTGACCGCGCCGATAAAGACGTTGGCCCCGATGGCCGCCGATTCGGTGTGCCCGCCCACGCGTTCTCTGAAAATGATGGAGCCATAGAAAAGCACCGTGTTGATGCCGGTGATCTGCTGCAAGATGGCCAGCGCGACGCCGATGCCCAGCGCGCGCCGCATGCCGGGCTCGAAAAGCTCGGCCAGCGTGCCGCTCTCCTCGGCGATGGCCTCCTTGATCTCGGCCAGTTCCTGGCGCGCGCGCTCGGCGCCGGAGACACGGCTCAGGATGCCGAGCGCCGTGGATTCCCGGCCGCACTCCACCAGCCAGCGCGGGCTTTCCGGAACGAAGAACAGCGCGATGAAAAACACCAGGGCCGGCACGGCCGCGGCGGCGAACATCCAGCGCCAGCTCGAGGGGCCCAGGAACGACAGCGACCAGTTGACCAGGTAGGCCAGCAGAATGCCGGTGACGATGGTCATCTGGTTCAGCGCCACCAGCCGCCCGCGAATCCGCGCCGGGGAGACCTCGGCGATGTACAGCGGCGCCAGCAGGCTGGCCGCGCCCACCGCCAGCCCGCCCAGGAAGCGCGCCACGATGAACTCGTCCAGGTTGCGCGGCAGCGCCGCGCCGAAAGCCGACAGCGCGAACAGCACCGCCGAGAAGATCAGAATTTTGCGGCGGCCGAAACGGTCGCTCAGCCAGCCCGCGAAAGAGGCTCCGAAAACGCAGCCGATCAGCAGGCTGCCGGCGGCCACCTCGGTCTGCACTTCACTGAGGCCAAACTGCTGGCGCAAAAAAATGATGGCGCCGTTAATCACGGCGATGTCGAAGCCGAACAAAAGGCCCGAGATGGCGGCGACGACGGAAATCAGGTACGCGTATGCTGCGGAGGGCATTCAGTCAGCGGTTCCTTTCGAGGAACCGGCGAATGCGCTCCACGGCCTCCGCCAGGTTCTCGTAGGAATTAGCATAGCTGAAACGCAGGTAGCCTTCTCCAAAGGCGCCAAACGCCGTGCCCGCCAGGCACGCCACGCCGGTCTCTGTCAGCAGCCGGTCGGCCAGCTCGCGCGAACTCAGGCCCGTGCCCCGGATGTTGGGGAAGGCGTAGAAGGCGCCTTCGGGCAAAGGGCAGCGGAAGCCCGGCAGCGTGTTCAGCCCGGCGCAAAAAGCGTCCCGGCGGCGGTGGAACTCGGCGATCATCCGCTCGGCCTCGTCCTGCGGGCCGTCGAGCGCGGCCATGCCCGCCCGCTGGGTGAAACTGGCCGTGCAGGAGTTCGAGTTCACCAGCAGCGTGCCGACCGCTTCCGCCAGCCAGGGGGGCATCACGCCGTAGCCCAGGCGCCAGCCGGTCATGGCATACGTTTTCGAGAAGCCGTCCAGCAGAATGGTCTTGTCGAGCATGCCCGGCAGACTGGCGATCGACACCGGCGCTTCATCGTAATAGATCCGGGAGTAGATTTCGTCCGACAGGATCATGAGGTCGCGGTCGCGGACCATGTCCGCGATGGCCCGGATGTCCTCGGAGGGGATCACGCCGCCGGTGGGGTTTTGCGGAGAGTTGAGGATGATGAGCTTGGTCCGGCCGGTAAGCTTCGAGCGGAAAAGATCGAGGTCGAAGGAAAAGCTGCGGTTTTCGACCAGGGGGATGGCCACCGGCTCGGCGCCCAAGAAGCGGATCATGGATTCATAGATGGGGAAGCCCGGGTTGGGGTAAATCACCTCGTCGCCCGGGTCCACCAGCGCCAGCATGGGGAAGAAGATCACCGGCTTGCCGCCGGGTACCACGACCACGCGCTCGGGGCCGGCTTGGATCCCTCGCGTGCGCGAAACGTAAGACGCGATGGTGGCACGGAACTCCGGGTAACCCTGGGTCGGGCCGTAGTGTGTCCAGCCCTGGTCCAGGGCCCGCTTGGCCTCCTCGATGATGTGCCCTGGGGTGGCGAAATCGGGTTCGCCGATTTCCAGATGGATGACCGAGCGGCCCTGGGCTTCGAGAGCCCGGGCTCGGACCAGCACCTCGAAGGCGGTCTCGGTGCCAATGCGGGACATGCGTTCTGCGAGTTTCATGATGCGCCGTCCAGCATTATTTCACCTTTTGGCGGTCCCGGCAGGTGGGGCGTAGAATTGAAGTTGACGTCGGGAGATTGATTCCACGATTTGAGGATGCCGCGCGTCTTGAGCTATTAGAGGTGCAGATGCCGGCGGCGGCGTGCGCGCAATTCGGGGCGAGTATGGGCGAAGCCACAGAACCGGTGGCGGCGGAAAGCCGGGCGCGGCAGGACCAGTTTGTCGCGGACAACCTGCGGCGCGTTTTCTTGCAGATCTATCGCATTGTGGGCAACGTCGACGACGCGCAGGATCTGACGCAGGAAGCCTTCATCAAGGCGCTCCAGCGGCAGGAGCAGTTGAAAGACCCCGAGAAGGCCGCCCACTGGCTGAGCCGCATCGCCTCCAACACGGCCATCGACTTTCTGCGCCGGCACGGGCGGATGAGTCTGGCCGGCCTGGAAGACGCTCCCGAGGCGGTTTCCGGCGAGGAGAGCCCCGAGCAGCGCGTGCTGCGGCGGGAACGGCGAGGTTACCTGGAAGACGGGCTGAGGCTGTTGAGCCCGCGGGAACGGGCGGCGCTGCTGCTGCGGGACGTCGAGGACCTGCCCGCCGAAATGGTGGCGCGAGTGTTGAACTGTTCGCAGGCGACCGTGCGCTCGCACATCGCCAACGCGCGGATCAAGTTCCGCCGGTATCTGGAAAGAAGGAAAGCATGAAGCATCCGGGGGTCGAAAAACTGGCGCTGCACGCGGGGGGCGAGGGCAACGCGCTGGGCCGCTGGCGCCTGGCCGCGCACCTGGCGGC
>JACQZT010000124.1 GCA_016213755.1 Acidobacteriota bacterium
GCCTGCGCCGGCGGCGCGCTGCGCCTGGCCGTGGAGAACAACTTCGACCCCGAAGCCCCGCCCGGGCGGTCCAATGGCCTGGGGCTGATGAACGTTCGCGAACGGCTGCGGGCGCGCTACGGCTCCGCCGCGCGGCTGGACGCCGGAGCCCGGGGCGGGTTGTATCGCGCCGTGGTGGAACTGCCCGTATGATTCGCGCAGTTATTGTGGACGACGAGGATCTGGCTCGCGCGGTGGTGCGCGAGTTCCTGGCCCGCCACGCCGGCATCCAGATCGTGGCCGAGTGCGCCAACGGCTTCGAGTGCGTCAAGGCGGTGCAGGAGCTGAAGCCCGATCTGCTGCTGCTCGACATCCAGATGCCCAAGCTCGACGGTTTCGAAGCCCTCGAACTCGTGGACCTGGACCGCCTCGCGGTGGTGTTTCTCACCGCTTACGACCAGTACGCCATGCGCGCCTTCGAGATCCACGCCGTGGATTACCTGCTCAAGCCATTCTCGCAGGAGCGCTTCGACGCGGCGCTGGCACGCGCGCGGGAGCGGCTGGGCCAGCGCCCGCCGCGGGCGGCCGAGCTGGCCGCCGACGCCCGCCCTCCGGGGCAGCCGCTGGAGCGCATCGTGGTCCAGGACGGCGCCCGCGTACACGTCGTTCCGGTGGACAAGCTGGATTGGGTCGAGGCGCAGGACGACTACGTCGCGCTGCACAGCCAGGGGCGCGTCTACCTCAAACAGCAGACCATCTCGAGCCTGGAGGCGCGGCTCGACGCCATGCGCTTCTTGCGCATTCATCGCTCGGCGATCGTCAACCTGGAGCGTGTCGCGCGCATCGAACCCTACACCAAGGACAGCCGCCTGGCGATTCTGTCGGACGGCGCAAAGCTCCCCGTCAGCCGGGCCGGCTACGCGCGGTTGAAGGAGTTGCTGGACGCGCGCGGGTAGCTACGAGGCCTTCTTCTTGGGTGCGGCCTTGCGCGCCCCCGCGGCGGGCTCGGTGAGCAGCGCTTCGATCTTCTGGCGCAGGCTCTTCTCCTCGTAGAAGGCGTCGTCGCCTTCGGCCTTGGTCTGGCCGCGGACCATGCCCTTGCGGTCGACCAGCACCATCTGCGGCACTACGAAGCGCAGCATGGTCGGGTGTTCGAGGAAGGCCAGCACCGGGTCGCGCGGAGAGAATCCGATGGGGAAGTTCGCCTGGCTCTGCTTGATGAATTCCGGAACCAGCATCGAGGCCATGTCGTTGAAAGCCACGCCCAGAGGCTGGAAGCCCCGCGGTCCGTATTCCTTCGCCAGCCGGCCGAGCATTTGCGCCGAGTGCTGGCAGTGCGGGCAGGTCGTGTAGAGCATCTCCAGCACGACCACCTTCCCGCGGTACTGGCTGAGCAGGATCTGCTTTCCGTCGTTGAGCTGGAAGGCGAACTCCGGCGCGCGGCGCGGCACCTCGGCGGCCGCCGCTGCACAGGCGGCGATCCAAAGAAATACAATCATCCGGTATCCCCAGCGCATCCTTCTCTCCCTCACTTCGCTTTCCCGGGCGCGAGCTTCCCGAGCAGGAATTCGATCATCGTCCGCATGCCCGCCTCCTCGTTCTGGAAGAACGGATCGGTGCCCGCATACTGCGCCCGAATCGTTCCCTGGCGATCAATGAAGATCAACTGCGGCATCATCATGCTGGCGGCCGGCGGGTGCTGGAGGAAGCTGGTCACCGCCTCGCGCCGCGCGGTCCACCCGACCGGGTACTTGAGCTGGAACTGCTTGACGTATTCGGCGGTCAATCCGCCCTTCTCGTCGTTGATGGCCACGCCCAGGGCCTGGAATCCGCGGGCGCCGTATTCCGCCTGGAGCCGGGCCATAAGCTGAGAGGTCTGCTGGCAATGGGAACAGGTGGTCAACAGGAACTCCAGGGCGATCGCTTTCCCCTTGAACTGGCTCAGTTTCGCCGCCCGGCCGCTGGCCAGGCGGAAACTCAACTCGGGCGCCGGCCGCGGGATCTCGGCGCATTCCAGGGGCAACAGGGATATCGCGCTGACAGCCGCCGCCGTCCAAAACCATCGCATCAGAAACACCCCTCCGTGCTTATCTCTCAGTGTAACGCAGCCTCCGGCGCCCGGGCTTCCTCCAATGCTTCCAGGCCCTCCAGGCTGGTGACCACAGATCCCTGGCGCCGCAGGACGAAGAACCCGTCGTCGCCCCGGCCGGCTTCCCCGGTCAGCGCTTCAAAGTGCCGCCACTTCTTTTTCAGCACTTGTGTGTAGAAACGCAGGAACTCGGCCGCCGTTTCGTCGCTGGCCCACTCGGAGGCGTATTGCAGCACGATTCGTCCCCGCTTGTGCTCCAACAGCCGGTAGGCGCCTCCCCGCCAGCCGGGAGAGATCGTTCGCGCCGCGTCCTGGCCGGCATACTGCCGCAACAAGATGGAATGGTCCAGTTCGCCGAGCGTCCCTTCGGCCAGCCCGCGGTATCCTCGCGTCGAAACCAGTTCCGGCAGGCGCGGCTTGGCGGGGCGCACGAACTTGCGGTACAGCTCCGGGTGGAGAATGTGCTGGGTGGACAGCGGCGGCCGGCGGAACACTTCGCTGAACGCGTCCTGGCCCAGTTCCTCCACCAGTTTGTGCTGGAAACGGATTCCCGCCGTGTAGGGAAACAGCAGGCTCTCCTGAATGTACAGCGGCGCGCTGGCCAGCACCGGAAACTGGTCCCCGCCGGTTTCGGCCCGCCCCATCATTTCCAGCAGCGCCGGGGCCGTGCGCAACGACTGGCCGGAGCGCCGCGCCAGGTACTCCGCCATCAGCCAGGAGGCCTGTCCCTCCATCACCGCCATTCGCGCGATGGACCCGTCGTCGTTGGATTCCCGCCGGATGTAGCGTTCCAGGTGAAAGTGCTGGTCGGCCAGCGCGTGCGCCAGCTCGTGCACCAGCAGCGCCTGCTCGGCGCCCGCCCCGGGCGATTGCATCAGGAAGAGGCGTTTCTTGCGGAAGTCGTAGAAGGCCGCGGCCTGTTCGGTGAGCAGGTCGACGGTGTTTTTTCGCAGATCGAAATCCTGGGGAACGAAGCCCAGCTTTTTCAGCGTGAGTTCCTCGGCGCGCAACTCCTTCGGCCGGACGGCCTCCCTCATACGGCTTTCCAGGTAGCGGCGCAACCCGTCCCGGTCCATCGACTCCTGGCGCACCGAGCGCAGAGTTTTCAGGCCGGTGATTTCGGACAGTTCCGCCAGAACCTCCCCGATCTGGGCCTGCGAGGCCGGCGCGGGCCGCCACAACAGGACCAGGAATGCTGCCGCCAGGAAACGCTTCATCTGTTACCAGCATAGACGAGGGAGGGCGGGGGAACCTCGGAAAGTCCCCGGCTCGGCTAACATGGTTTCGTGCGCTATCGGACTCTTGGCAGCACCGGTCTCCGGGTTTCCGTCATTGGTGTCGGCACGTGGCAATTCGGAGGGGAATGGGGCCACAGCTTCTCGCAAGCGGAGGTGGACGGCATCCTCGACCAGGCCGCAAGTGACGGCCTGAACCTGATCGACACCGCGGAATGCTACGGCGACCACCTGTCCGAGAGACTGATCGGCGACTATCTGAGCCGCCGCGACCGCTCTCGCTGGATTTTGGCCACGAAGTTCGGCCACTCCTTCCACGGCTTCTTGAGCCGCACGGACGATTTCTCCGCCGCCGGCGTTCGGCGTCAGTTGGAGGCATCCTTGCGCGCACTGTGAGTGGAGTCGATTGATGTCTGCCAATTCCACTCGGGATCGGACACGGCCTTCCAGAACGACGACCTCTGGACCATGCTCGCTGAGCAAAAGCGCGTGGGCAAGATCCGGCATCTGGGAATTTCAATTCTCGGCAAGGGCAGCAAAATCCAGGCCGGCCAGGCTCGGCGAGTCGGGGCGGAGGTCTTGCAGGTGGTCTACAATCGCTTGGATCGCCGGCCCGAGGACGACTATTTTCCTCAAGCGCGACGCGATCGCCTGGGCATCCTGGCTCGCGTCCCGCTGGCCAGTGGTTTACTGAGCGGCAAGTACCTGGCCGGCGCGACATTCCCCGCGGACGACTTCCGCTCCAGTTTCGAGGCCAGCCGGCTGGCACGAGATTTGAATGAGGTGGAGCGCCTTCGCGCGACCGAAGTTCCCGCGACCGTGCCGATGGCCCAATGGGCCTTGGCCTGGTGCCTCGGGAACTCTGCCGTCTCGGCGGTGATCCCAGGCTGCAAAGACGCGCGGCAGGTCCAATCCAACGCCGCCGCGGCGGAGTTGATCGCCGATGTGATAGGGTAACCACAGAGGTTCTTATGCACACGAGAACCGCGCTGTTGTGCTTTTCACTTGCGACTTGCGCGTTCTGCGCCGGTCAAGATAAAGCGCCTGCCGCCCGTCCGGCGCTGCCAAACCACGTCAAACTCGTTGAGGGTTTTGCCCAGTTCAACGAGAGCAAGCCGGGCAAGGTGTGGGCGCCGGCTCAGAACCCGGTTTCCGCCACAAATCCTACTTGCGCACACATCGTTTTGATACCAGTGCCTCAACACGTGGATCCCAAGATGATCCTGAAGGTTCCCGACCCGAGTGCAAGCAAGATGCCCATCTACAAGGGCCTGCCCGTATGTCCGGGGGACTTGCGCTAACCGGCCCCCCGGAACTCCCACCCGCCC
>JACQZT010000133.1 GCA_016213755.1 Acidobacteriota bacterium
CCCAGCCCGGAGAAGGCCTGGAACTCGGCAAGCGTGGCCGGCGCGGCCCAGGCGAAGAAGCGGCGTGCCAGTTCGGTGTGCGCCTCTTCGGCGGAGAGTTGAAAACCGCGCAACGGATTCGGCTGCCACAGCGCGTAACGGTAGCGCTGCTGGTCCAGCCGCCCGTTGGCGGGCATGCGCCGGATCTCGCCCGCCGCCTGCAAGCGGCCCAGCGCCAGCGGCAACGTCGTGGTCAGCCCCTTCTTTTTACCCTCTTCTCCCAAGCTGCGCACCGCGCCGCCCGCGGCCGCTCGCAGTTGTTCGGGGTCCAGCGGGCCGCCACCGAGCGCATCCAGAACCGCCTGCCCGAGCCGGTCCACCTCCGCGTCGGTCACACCCAGCTTGCGGGCCACCTTCATGTCTCCGTCCGCGAAGGCCTGGCCCACCTTTAGCGCCAGTGCAAAATCGGATTCCGCAACCACGTAGGTGCAGCCGCGCGCGGCCGGCAGTTCGTGAATGGCGGCCTCGGCCACCGCCCGGTCCACCGCCTCGCGGCCGGCGCCGCAGCGCGCGAACAGCCCCAGGTACGGCCCGGCGCCTCCCACCGAGCGCGCCCAGCCGGTCTCTTCCAGCACCCGGGCGCAAGTCTGGCCGGACAGCCGGCCGTCCAGCGCCTGGCGATGCCACCACCACTCACGAAGCTTGTCGATGTCCATGTTCTTTAGTCGGCGTAGTCCGCGCGCGCCGCGATGCGGAACCGGTCCGCGGCGTTCGCGCTCTGGTAAGCCTGCGTTGTGAACCGGTACGCCTCCTGCGCGGCGGCGACAGGGACCGCGCGCTTCATGGCGTCCACAGGCGACAAAAACATGAGCGCCCGGGGCGCGACCGCGGCCGCCACTTGCGGCAGGTCGAGGTAGTTCAGCACGTCCCGGACAAAAATGCCCGCGCCGTGGGCGTAGCGGTCCGTTTGCGCCAGGGTGCGATAGGAGAGCAAGCCCCGCTCGGCGATGTCGGACGGGATGCGCGCATCCAGCGCCGCCGCGAACAGCACCCACAGCGCGCCCGCGCCCTGGCCGATCACGCGCAACCCGTCCCGGCCGGCATCCGGGCGGCTCAGCACGTAGTCCACGCTGCGCACCACGTCCTGCACACGCATTCCGAACAGCGATTCGTCCACGTACCAGGCCATGTAAGCCATGGCGGTGTCGGTGTCGAACAGGTGCCGGAAGGGCGCGGACCCGGAGGGCGGCGGCGGGTGCGGCGGCCGGGTTTCTCCGATGCCGCGCACATCCACCGAAACCACCAGGTGGCCCTGCAACGCCAGTTTCTCGTACAGACCGAGTTCCATGCCGCCGGCCTGCTTGCCGGCTTCGCTGGCAAACAGCAGCGTGCGCCGGGCGGCGGCGCGGCGCTCGGGAACGAAGACCCAGGCGGGGATGCAGATGCCCGGTTCGGAAACGAACTCGAGTTTTTCCACCTGGTAGCCCTTGCGCGGGGTGGTCACCAGGTGGCGCACATCCAGCGGCCCGGAGGGCCTCCGGAAGCGGATCAGCGCGGCGATGTCGCCCAGGGCTTCGCGCGGCGGCAGCGACTCCTGCTTCTTCTTCAACAGCGTGAAGACGGTCTCGCCTTTTCGCGAGTAATATAGCGACCCGTTCGGCAGGCACTGGAGCGAGGCGGGCGGCTCGGGCTCGAAAGCCGGCTCGCTGGCCGGGCCCGGCCGGCCGTGAAACCAGCGGCAGAACCAGTCGGCAGTCGCCAGGCGGAGTTTCACCGTCCAGGCGTGCGGATCGGTGGCTTCAGCGGTGGCGAACTTCTCGGGAACGCCCAGGCGGCCATAGCACTCGCGAATGTGTTCCGCCGCCCGGTTGAAGCGCGGCGCGTAGTTCTCGATCAAGGCCAGCAGCGGACGCGGCGCGATGGCCTGGTGCAGGTCGCACTGGTCCGCTCCGTGCAGCGCCGCGGGAAACAGGTTCTGCTCGACGTCCGACGGTCCCACCCGGCTGCCAGGCTGGATCTCCATGGGCCAGCGGTGTCCGGTGCCGCCTTCGTTGACCACCGCGCACTGCACGCGCTCGTCGATGGCGCTGATGAAGAGCGTGAGCGTGCCGCCGCCGGAATGTCCGGCGCAACCGATTTTGTTCTTGTCCACCTCCGGCCGCGTGAGCAGGTAGTCGATGCCGCGCATGCCATCCCAGATGCGGTAGTGGGTCAGGTTCTCGCCCATCAGGAGCATCACCTGGCCGGGCATCGAGTGCTCATCGGTCGGGCCGGCCTCTTCTTCGCCGGTTTGCGGGTTCCAGTACTGGCGCCGCTCGCCCTGGCCGATCGGGTCGAAGGCCAGCACCACGAATCCGCTCAGCACCAGGCTGAGGTAGGCGAACTGGTAATCGGGATACATGCGCGCCAGCGGGTAGTGGCCGCACGGGGAAATGATCGCGGGAAAGGGAGCCTGGCCCTCGGGGATGTACAGATTGCCCGTGACCCAGAAGTCCGGCCGGCTCTGGTACATCACGTTCTCGACGCGATAGCCCCGCCGCTCCTGCGAGCGCACCACCACCGGCGACAGCGCATTGCGGCGCGGATACGGTCCAATCATCTCCCGGACCTTCTCGCGCACAAAGCGGTTGCGCTCGGCGGTTTCGGCCGCCGTCCGGACGCGGCTCCGCTCGCGGTCCCAGCGCGCGGCGAGCGCGTTGAGCTTCCCGGCCAGGAAGTCGAGCAGCATGTCCGGCTCGGGGGCGCCCGCGCCAGCGATTCCCAAAAACCCGGCCTTCACGAAATCACGGCGATCGAGTGAGGTCATCTTGTAGCACTGTACTCGATTTTCAGGTAGCATGGCGGACGTGTTGGACTTTGCTCTTGCCATGCTGAGTCTGGCTTCTGCCGCGGCGCAGGAGCCGGTCGCGATTCGCGTCGATTCGGCCGTGAAGCAGGGACCCTTCAAACCCATCACGGCATACTTTGGCTACGACGAGCCGAACTACACGTACATGAAGCACGGCCCCAAGCTCATCGCGGAGCTTTCCGCCCTGGGCCACGCGCCGGTCTACATCCGCGCCCATCACCTGCTGTGCACCGGCGACGGCACGGCGGCTCTGAAGTGGGGCTCCACCAACGCCTACACCGAAGACGCGTCCGGCAAGCCGGTCTACGACTGGACCATCGTCGACCGCATCTTCGACACCTACGTCAAGGCCGGCGCCAGGCCGTTCGTCGAAATCGGCTTCATGCCCGAGGCGCTGAGCGTCCATCCGCGGCCCTACGCCACCAAGTGGCGCGCCAAGGACAGCGGCACGGGCTGGTCTTATCCGCCGAAAGACTACGGCAAGTGGGGCGAGCTGGTGTACCAGTGGGTGCGCCACTCCATCGAACGTTACGGCGAGAAGGAAGTCCGGGGCTGGTATTGGGAGCTCTGGAACGAACCGGACATTTCCTACTGGCGCGGCACGCCGGAAGAGTACAACCGGCTCTACGACACCACTGCGGCGGCGGTCAAACGCGCTCTGCCCGGCGCCAGAGTCGGCGGACCCGCCACCACCGACCCCGCAAACCCAAAGGCGGCGGCATTTCTGCGGCAGTTCCTCGAGCATTGCGCGAGCGCGAAAACTCCGCTGGACTTCATCGCCTTCCACGCCAAGGGCCGGCCCACTGTCGTCGAAGGCCGCGTCCGGATGGGGCTCGGCCGCAACCTGCAAAACGTGGCCAAGGGATACGAGATCGTGGCCTCGTTCCCGCGGTTCAAGAACCTGCCCATCATCCTCAGCGAGTACGACCCGGAAGGCTGCGCGGCCTGCTCGGCGCGCATGTACCCGCAGAACGCCTACCGCAACGGCACGCTCTATCCCTCCTACACCGCCGTGTCGATGAAGAACGTCTTTCTCCTCGCCGGCCGCTACCAAACCAACATCGAAGGACTCCTCACCTGGGCCTTCGAATTCGAGGACCAGCCCTACTTCGACGGCTTCCGTACGCTGGCCACCAACGGCATCGACAAACCGGTGCTGAACGTCTTTCGCATGACGGGGCTGATGCACGGCGACCGCGTGAAGGTGGAAAGCTCGGGCGCCGCCGGCCTGGATGCCATCCTGGAGCAGGGCGTGCGCGGCAAGCCGGACATCGACGCCCTGGCCGCGCGGTCCGATCGCGACCTGACGGTCCTGGCCTGGAACTACCACGACGACGACGTGCCCGCTCCGGGCGCGAATATCCGGCTCAGCCTGGCGGGCCTGCCGGCTTCCGCGCGCCGCGTCCTGCTGCACCACTACCGCATCGACCGCGATCACAGCAACGCTTACACGGTGTGGCAGCAGATGGGTTCGCCGCAGAGCCCAACTCCGCAGCAGTACGCGCGGCTGGAGGCCGCCGGACAGCTTCAACTGCTCGAGTCCCCGCGCTGGCTGACTCCGGATAAGGGCGCCGTCGCACTCGACTTCAATCTGCCCCGCCAGGGCGTCTCGCTGATAAGCGCGAGTTGGTAGCGGCACGGTTGACACGCGGTGGTCTTGCCTGTTAGCTTCCGGTTCATGCGATTCTTCGTGGCGTTACTTGTGCTGGCGGGCGTGGCCAGCGGGCAGGAAGCGGATATTCGCGCGGCGGAGGCCGCGTGGGCGAAGGCCGTCGTGGCCAAGGATGCGGCCTCCTTGGGCAGACTCCTCGGGGATCAACTTATCTACGGGCATTCCACCGGGGTCGTGGACACCAAGAGCGACTACATCGGCAAACTCAACTCGGGCCGCCAGAAGTACGCGGGCATCGAGCACCAGAGCATGACGGTGAAGATGCACGGCAACACCGCCATAGTCAACGCCCGGGTGCACATGTGGGGCGTCAACCCGGACGGCAAGTTCGACGACCAGTTGATGATGCTCCACGTCTGGCTGAAGACCGGCCCCGCCTGGCAGTTGGTGGGCCATCAGACCAGCAAGTTGAAGTGAAAACACTATGCAAATAAACCGGCGATCGTTCCTGATGCAGGCGGCTCCGATCCTCCTGCGCCGAGACAAGCTGCGGCTGGCCAGTTTTGGCGGCGGCGGGATGGCGTGGGTGACGCTGGACGGCATCGCCTCCCATCCCAACGTCACGCTGGCCGCGGTAGCCGACGTGGATTCGGCCCAACTGGCGCGAGTGAAAAAGAAGTATCCGGAAGCCCGGGTCTACGAGGACTGGCGCCGCATGCTAGACCAGGAGCGCAAGAATCTCGACCTCGCCTGCGTGGGCACACCCGATCACATGCACGCGCCCATGGCCATGAGCGCTCTGCACCTGGGGCTGCCCGTGTACGTGCAGAAACCGCTCGCGCACGACATCTATGAAGTGCGCAAACTGACCGAGATGGCGCGCAAGAGGAAACTGGTCACCCAGATGGGCATCCAGCGGCACTCCAGCGCCGAATACCTGCTGGCGGTCCAGCTCATCCAGAGCGGCGCCATCGGCAAGGTCAAGGAAGTCCACTCCTGGAGCGAGAAGAAATGGGGAGACATGAATCCCCTGCCCGAGCGCCGCGACCCCGTGCCGGACACTCTGAATTGGGACCTGTGGCTGGGCGTAGCCGCCGCGCGCCCCTACATCCAAGGCTGCTATCACCCCAGCGAGTGGCGCAAGCGCATCGACTTCGGCACGGCCACCTTCGGCGACATGGGCTGCCACATCTACGACCCGGTGTTCGCGTCTCTCGAGCTGACCGCGCCGCTCACCGTGCGCTCGGAAGGGCCCGCGCCGCCCAACCCGCACAACTGGGCCGTCAACACGGTAATCCATTACGTCTTCCCCGGCACGCGCTTCTGTGAAGGCAAGACCGTCCACGTTACTTGGTACGACGGCGACGAACGGCCGCCCCGGGAAGTGCAGGCGCTGATCGGATCGAAGCGCCTGCCGGGCCAGGGGTCCATCTTCCTCGGAACCCAGGGCGTCATGCTGTTGCCCCACATCGGCATGCCGGTCCTGCTGCCCGAAGAGCGATTCAAGGGCTTCACCATGCCCAAGGTGGAAGCCGTCAACCACTATCACCAGTTCGTCGACGCGGTGCTGGGCAAGAGCAAGGCTTCGACGGCCCTGAATTACTCGGGGCCGCTCACCGAAGCCGTGCTGCTCGGCCCGGTGGCCACGCGCTTCCCCAAGACCACGCTCGAATGGGACGCCCGGAGAATGAAATTCCGGAATTCGCGGGAAGCCGGCCGTTACGTCCGCCGCCAGTACCGCGCGGGATGGAAGGTGAAAGGCTTGAGTTGACAACAGTCTGCGAGAGTGCGCTTCCCCGTCGCTCCGCCCCTCTGATGCTAGACTGAGGGAGAAGACCAATAGTAAGAGTCTGCAGTTGACGACATCGACTTTGGGGAGACGATGCACATCCAGACGTCCGATCAACCGCAATTCAACTTAGGATTTGGAGGCTACTCCTGTAACTGGGGGATCCACCTTTGCGCGCTGTACGAAAGCGAGAAAGAACGGGATGAAATCGCCCTGAGCTTTCTGTGCCAGGGAAACACGGACGGAGACTTGCAGCTCTACTGCCCGGCCGAGACCACCGCGGAGGGATTTTCCCGGCGCATGGCCGCGCGATGTCCCGATTGCGCGCGCGACATCGGCAAGCCGGACCGGTATCAGGTTTACCTGCCCAAGGATCTGTACTACCCCAGTGGCGAGTTCTCTCCGCAGGCCATGGACCAGGGGCTCGACGCGCTGTTTGATGCCTCCCAGGCCCGCGGGCCGCGCAACCTTCGCGTGGTGGGAGAGATGGTCTGGGCGCGGGATGCCATCCCGGGCGTCGAGCACCTGATGGTATATGAGTCGCGGATGAATTACTTCATTCCGGGCAAGCCTCTGGCCGCCATCTGCATGTACAACTTGAATCGCTTCCCGGGGTCCGCGATCATGAACGTTCTGCGGACCCACCCCTTCACCATCAGCGGCGGCGTGATTGTCGAGAACCCTTACTATCAAAAGCCGCACGACTGGCTGCGGGGGAACGCCCCGCGGTTCGCCAACGCGAGTTGAGGGCGGATCCGGCTTCTCATGGACAGCCTGGCTCACGAAATCTTCCTGCTGATGCTGAACCTGTCGAAGGTCAGCAGTGAAGCCCGCGTGCGAAGTCTGTTCCTGGAGTCCATGAATGCGGCCATCCCGGGCATACGATTCCGCGACCTGGAGTATGACGCAGGGCCAGGGGCACGCACCTTTGACGTGCGCACCGCCGGCATGTCGTTCGGCCGCATCGGCGTGGACGGCGATCTCGACGGCCTGCCAGATGTCGCCCGCGCGCTGATCCGGAACGCAATCGGGATGCTCGCCGTCATGCTGGAACGATGCCGGCACCTC